>JBHYDF010000005.1:0-100045 GCA_051861145.1 Nostocaceae cyanobacterium | reverse complement strand
ACAAATGACAAATGACAAATGACAAATGACAAATGACAAATGACAAATGACAAAAAAGCATGAAAAAACCCGGTAAAACCGGGCAGGATGCACTGTTTGTCGAATTAAGCAGTAGTTGTTACAGTTTGAGGTCACAAGTTAATGGGCAAGCAGCGTAAACGGTCTTTTGCATTTCTTCTGTTTCTCCATGCAGCCAGCTTAGCCATTTAACTTCCTTGGGATGAATTCCCTTAGCAGTTAGCACACCTGCACCAACCACAACTGCCAAAACATTAAACAGAATTAAACCGCCTCCAACAAGCAAAACAGCACTAACAGGCATCAACGATTGCAAAACAACTGACAATAGACATCCAACCGTAGCCATCAAAACAACCAAAGGAAAACCGACAACCAGCAAGCATACTGCCAATGTAAAAGACCATATTAAAAAGCTTTTGATCATTAACAAAGAATAGCTCTTGCTGAAATTAGATGTTTGTGACAAAGTCATGAGTTTTTCTCCCAAATACACAAAAATGAGATTGGAATTTAGAAGTCTGAGCGTGAATGTTGATTGCCAAAGGGATCAACGATTAGTGAAGTTCAGTATATAAAAACCAGCTGGCAAGATGAGCATTTATTTAATAAAATTTACAGTTAAGTTTTTGTTATTATTGACGAACCTTCATCGGGGTATTGTGTCAAAAAACTAGTTTTTGCCATCTATCTTTAGGCAGAGAAGCAAAAAATCTATTCACTCTTCACCTATATAGAAGGACATTGCTTCTGGTATTTTTAATATTTCTTATCATAATTGGACTTATCTCTCATAATTTTATAATCAGGCTCTTGCAAATTATTTGTGCTGATTTCTGAAAAAAATGGTGCGAATCATCAGGGAATTTTCTCAGACCTAAAATTAAATCAATCAATATTTAGTATTTTTTAATACTTTTCAAATAGTTAATATCACTGAAGATATTTATGAAGAATGCTGTGTTAAACATAGTAAATATCGGTGAAAATAAAACTATTTAACTGATAAAGCATAAATAGAAAATAAAAAAATAATACAAGTAGAGGTGATGTGATTGGACTCAATACAACGTAGGTTTTAGGAAAAAGGGGAAGGGGAAAGGGGGTAAAACAAGGGATACAACCCTTTTCCCTTTAACATGCACCCCTTTAACCGAGCAGTATTGTGATTGGACTAACCGCAAACACTTGTTTTGACGATTTGGTAAAGCCCTGCCCATTTATGTAAAGATTTATGACAGAATCACAGCACCCATCAAATCCAACCCCAACTGTACCTCGTGGTATTCCTCCACTGCCGCCACCACCACCAACGATAAGCACACAGCGCCAATCTACACAAACATTGGAATTACCAGTTGACAGAAACACCAATCGTTCTGCTCAGCCTGTGACACCGCCAGCTTCGGCTTCTGCTGCTGCTCATCGTCCGGGAACTCCGCCACCTATGTCCAGTCCCGTGCGTGGCAAAAGCAACAGTATGCAACCAACTTTAGAGCAATTAATACGGGAAGCTCATGAAAAAGGGATATCTGACCTTCACTTAGGTGTAGGAGAAGTGCCGCGCTTCCGCAATCGAGGAGAAATTATTACAACAGATTATTCAGAAACGGATCGAGAGACTTTTATCAATTGGATGCGCGAGGTGCTGACAGAAGCGGAAATTCAACGCTTTGAAGAATATCTAGAATTTGACGGTGCAACTCAATATGAATTTGCTCGCGTGCGGATCAATATTTTTGATTCTCTCAAGGGCTATGCAATGGTGCTGCGATTGATTCCGTTAAAAATCTTAACAATAGACCAATTGCGATTACCCCCTGTTTTTAGGGATATTTGCCATTACCACAAAGGTTTAATTTTGGTGACGGGTCCCACAGGTTCTGGTAAGTCTACGACAATGGCAGCGATGATTGACTTTATCAACAAAGAGATGGCCAAGCACATCATCACCATTGAAGACCCGATTGAATTTGTTCATAGAAGTCAAAAGTCCTTGGTCAAGCAACGGGAAGTGGGAATGCACACCCGGAAATTCGACAACGCCTTAAAAGCAGCTTTACGGGAAGACCCAGACTTGATTCTGGTGGGGGAAATGCGGGATAAAGAAACCGTGAACACAGCCCTCAAAGCTGCCCAAACTGGTCACTTAGTGATGGGAACCCTGCACACAAACAGCGCCGTGAAAACGATTGAGCGTATTCTCAATCTTTACTCAGGCGATGAACAGGATGCAATGCGGGTAGCGCTTGCGGAATCTTTAGTAGCAGTGATTGCCCAAGGTCTGTGTCGCACCACCGATGGCAAGCGGGCTGCTTTCCACGATATTCTGATTAACACAGAGGCAGTCAAAGACTGGATCAAAGATGGTCGGTACGATGAGATTACTGAATTAATGAAGCAAGCCAGTTTTGACGGTATGATTACCATGAATCAGTCTCTGTTTAACCTTTATCAAGAAGGTCGGATTACTGAAGAAACTGCCTTGGAAATGTCACCAACTCCTAACGAAATGGCTCAGATGCTCCGAGGTAGAGTGTAGATAAAAGTTAGGAGTTAGGAGTTAAGAGTTAAGAGTTAATAGTTAATGGTTAATAGTTAATAGCCATGAACCATGAACTATGAACAACCAACTCCGCGCCTCCTAACTCCTAACTCCTAACTCCTAACTCTATTTGCGCCCTTGACTTTAGACAAACTAATTTTACCTCAGCTATTTAAAGGCATTGCCCTGTTTACACCCGGAGGAGATTTAATTTACTGCATCGACCCTAGCAAGCAAGGTCGATGGCATTTGCATTTGTGCGCTACTTTGCAACAAATCCTAGATTTATCAGAACCGCCTCACTTTTTAGTGCCTTGCTACACGGCTACAATTGACCATTGGTTAGATCCGCGCAGTCAACAAATACGGACTTTTGCCGAAGCTTATCCAGCGGTGATGCGACACCAGGCTGTGTTGAATACTATTTTTGGTACAGGGGATTTAGTCTGGCAAAGTGCCCCTTGGCAAGAAGGGATGTGCGATCGCATGGTCTTAGCAAGTTTTCGCTCCTCATTCCCCCAGCTTTGGGAAGACCACGATTTAATTGTACGTATAGACCCAACAGAACCAGTACCGTACTATCAAGAAGTCGCAACGCAACAACTACAAACCAACGCACAAGGCTACGTCCTCCGCCTGTTTATTGCAGGGCGTAGCCCCGGTACCGAACGTATTCTTGAGAATCTACACGAACTGTTAGAACAATATCTAAGTCAACCTTACACCCTGAAAGTTATTGATGTTTTTACTCATCCAGAACAAGCAGAAATCAATCAGGTGACTGCAACTCCCACTCTCGTCAAAGTTTGGCCTCATCCCATTCGGCGTATTGCTGGCGATTTAGATAATGTAGATAAAATTTTACAGATTTTAGATGCTAAGGAACAATATTAAATTAGGGAGTAGGGAGTGGGGAGGAGCCAGCGCGTTGCGGAGGTTTCCTCCGTTGTAGCGACTGGCGTTAGGGAGTAGGGATTAGGGGCGCTTGGGCGCTTGGGCACTTGGATTAGGGAATAGGGATTAAGAATTAGAGGTTAGTGATTAATGTCTAAACTAATACAGCAACAACAAACCAATAACACTAGTAGCCATGCCGTAGTGATTGGTAGCAGCATGGCTGGACTGTTAGCAGCTAGAGTTTTAGTAAATCACTTTGACCGTGTGACAGTGGTTGAGCGCGATCGCTTACCACAAAAACCTGAACTACGTCCGGGAGTTCCCCAAGCAAATCAAGTTCATGTGTTGCTTACCCAAGGTCAACGACTTTTGGAGGAGCTTTTTCCTGGCTTAGAGGCTGAATTAAGCGCAGCAGGTGCGCCGAGTGTAAACTGGACTGCTGAATGTCCTTTTATGGGGATGTGGGGTTGGTTTCCACGTTTACCTTCAGATTTAGTTACCCGCACTTGCAGTCGCGCCTTTCTAGAGTGGGTGGTTCGTCGTCGTTTGAGTGCTTATAGCAAACTGCAATTTATAGATGAAACTCAGGTGAGTGAGCTGCTAACTGATGACAATAATTCCAAAGTCACAGGGATAAAGCTACGCTATCGTGATGTTCCAGAGGAAACAGAATTAGCCACTGACCTAATTGTAGACGCCAGTGGGCGCAACTCCTCATTACCAAAATGGCTAGAAGCTTTAGGTTATCCATCTCCGAACAAAACCACGGTCAACTCGTTTTTGGGCTATAGTTCTCGTTGGTATGAAATTCCTGAGAGTTTCCAAGCAGATTGGAAGGCGCTGGTGATTGCTGCTAAACCGCCTTTAGACCGACGTGGTGCGGTGCTTTATCCCGTAGAAGGCAAGCGCTGGGTTATCACTGTGTCTGGTATAGGTAAAGACTATCCACCCACTGATGAAGCTGGTTTTCTCGAATTTGCTCGTAGTCTACGCAATCCCATCCTTTATGAAGCCATAAAAGACGCTAAACCCCTTTCTCCAGTTTATGGCTATCGCCGCACAGAAAACCTTTGGCGTCACTACGAAAAACTACCTAAAATGCCAGAGTGTTTGGTAGCAATTGGTGATGCAGTCTGTGCTTTCAATCCTGTTTATGGTCAGGGTATGACCACTGCTGCTTTGGGTGCTTTAACTTTGGAACAATGCTTAAAAGAGCAATTTAAATTTTCTCAAAATAGTTTAACAGGTCTAACTCGTCGCTTCCAGAAGCAACTAGCTCGCATTTTAGAGACACCCTGGATGATGGCAACAGGTGAAGATTTTCGTTGGGAAACCACCGAGGGCGGCAAGCCGGATCGAATTACCAAATTGATGCATAGATATATGGATCAAGTTATGCTGCGATCGCTCAATGACCCAGAAGTGTACCGGAAATTTGTAGAAGTTGTACACATAGTCAAGCCACCATCAGCACTTTTCTCACCTAGTATTGTGGTAAAAGTTTTAGCACAGACAATCAAGTTACTTCCAAATACAGCTTCAACCGATGCAAAGGCGACTATCCCACCCCCACTGTCAATTAGGCGTTGCTGATTTACAGTATGAAAATCTCACGCAAAGGCAAGCCAGCGCCCTTCGGGTTCACCAGTTCCCTACGGCGGGAAACCCGCCTTCAGGACTGGTTCACCGTGGGCGGGTTTCCCGACAGCCACGCGACTGGCGCGCAAAGACGCAGAGAAAACTTTGCGTCTTTGCGCCTTTGCGTGAGGATAAACTATTCATCATATGCGCGCCTGGTTTTTGTGGGAATTTAACCAATGTCATCTCCAAATACTCTTGAGTGGAACAAACCCAATCAAATTCCACCCCAGCGAATTTTAATTGTGGAAGATGACCCGGTAATGCAATTGGGCTTAGAACAGTTCTTTGAAGAAAATTGCCAATATCAAATCGTAGGGATAGTTGCTGACGGTTACTTGGGTGTAGAAGCTGCGATGAAATTACATCCTAACTTGGTGGTTATGGATATTGGTCTTCCTCAGTTAGATGGTATTGCAGCGACACAACAAATTAAAGCAAGTTTAGCAAATGTACGAGTAGTAATATTAACTTCTCACAACGATGAAACAGAGATGATTGCAGCCCTCTCTTGTGGCGCTGATGCTTGCTGTATCAAGGGTACAAGTTTAGAACAGTTGTCAGTAGCTATTAGTGCCGCTCTTGCCGGTGCTACTTACCTTGACCCTCAGATTGCCCGGAAAGTAATCGACAATCTCAAACCGCCGAAACCTACCAATAATATTAGTCAACTTTCAGGGCGGGAGCTAGATGTCTTGAAACTGATTGTTGAGGGTCGAAGCAACCCAGAAATTGCAACTGAATTATATATGAGCTTGAGTACTGTTAAAACCCACATCCGCAGCATTATGAATAAACTGGCTGTAGATGATAGAGTGCAAGCAGCGGTTGTAGCACTACGGAAAGGATTAGTATAATCGTCCACTCTCTAGACACGATTTATTGTGTCTCTACTATAGATTTCTTGCAAAAATTATATTTTAGAGTATTTACGACCACAGATAAACACAGATGAACACAGATAAATCATCTGTGTTTATCTGTGTCCATCTGTGGTTAATTTTCATAAAATCGAATGAGTGCTGGAAATTCAATCCCGACTCTCCATTCCCCTAAAAAGCGGTAGTGTAAACCAAAAGGTTGACCCTATTCCCGGTTGACTTTGCACCCCAATCTTTCCCCCATGAGCAGTAATAATTTGCCGACACACATACAACCCTAAACCTAAACCAGGCATGAAACGGGCGTTTTCACCTCGCGTGTAGAGTTCAAAGATTCGCTCACACTGCTTTTTACTCATCCCCACACCGTTATCTTGTACGCGACAAAGAATTTTATTGCCTTTGGCGATCGCATCTATTGTCAAAGTAATCGAGTGTGGATTGTGTTTCAAGGCATTGTTAATCAAGTTACTGAACACTCGCCCTAGTTGAATCGGATCGGCATTAACTAAAGGCAAATCATCATTTATCAAATTATTGACAATAACACGATTTCGTGATACAAAAGGTTCTAAATCTCTGAAAACACATGTTACAACAGTAATAAGTTGTAGTGGCTGACAATCAAGTTTCACTCCGCGCACTTCCAACGCATAAGCTTCCTGCAAAGAGTTAATCAGGTTGATTTGGCGTGAGTTACCCTCTAGTAGACGCTCTAGTACTTTTGAGGTGACTGTCACTTGTGAATCAGACTTTTTCAATAAGTTTTGAAATACAATTGCGTTGCCCATTAATGGCGTGCGTAAGTCATGGGAAATGGCGTGTAAAAAAACTTGCAATTCTCGACGCGATTCAAATTCGGCCTGTTGCAGGCGATCGTACGAGTACACACCAAAGTCACAGATGAAGCAGAACCAAAACGTGAACAATATAAATTCCACACTGATGAGCGGGTAGCCTTGGGGTAAATTCAAACCTAGTGCGGAATTGACGCCCATATAGTAACCCAGTGGAAGCAACTGAGACAAAAGATGCAGCCGCCAGCGCACGGGCATAATAGTTGCTTGTGCTGTGAATAGCAGACCCCAGCTACCAAGATTTAGTTTGGCAAAACCACAGAAAGTGGCAAGGATTTGTTGCACGCCTGTAATTGACAAGGATATGCACAAAAAAATTACGCCTGGATATCTATGACCAAATTTGGTTGTGTGAAATTTAAGACAAATCAGCAACAGCACTCCCATAACCAAATTTTCTATCACCAAAAGATGTTTTAGCTCTTGGGGATAAAATTCGGTTGTATTCAGATAGAAGACACGGTAACAATCCAAGACCAAGCTACAGAACATGACAGCGAATGCTACCCAAAAGCACAAGCCAAGTCGCTGCCATAGAAACTGGTCGCGCCAAGCTTTGTAGTCTGCGGACTCTTGAGGAGATTTAATCTGCTCAAATAGCCTCTTTATTTGGCTTCTAAGTAAATTTAGGGTAGTTTTGTTTAATACCAACTTCCTCGCTTGCGATGCCATAAAAAACGATAGTTTATATTGCTCAGTAAAACCAACTTTGATAGCGCGGATCTGAGTTGGAGATGGCTTCAAACTAGCATTGATGAAAAGCGATCGCTATCGTCCGGCCGGTCATTTTATCTTGTCTTCTTGGTTTAACCGATTAACCGATGTGTGATGCGATCGCTCAGTTTTACATTTATGCCAGTTTCAAAATTTGTCACTGGTCGTGAAAGTGACATTCTATCTAGTCAAAGATCGCACAATTACACAAGGCAAATATGCATTCATTTTGGAAAATTGCTGTAACAGCAGCTATAGGGACTGTTTTTGTCTTCCAGATCACAGAAAGCACCTTTGCACAATTACAACCAGAAGAAAACGTCACCTTACCTATTGATACGAAAGTATTTGAATTTGTACATAAAAAACGTGTTTCCAAAGAATTAGCTCAGAAACTACAAGCAGCACTTGACAAAGCTGTTCAGGACAATCAACTTCCTGGTGCAACTGTGGGAATCATCACACCTCAAGGAATCTGGTTCGGAGCAAGTGGCGTTTCTGACCTAAAAACAAAAATGCCGATGCAGCCAAATGACATATTTGGCGTTGGTAGTATTACTAAGCTATTTACAGCTGCAACCGTAGTCAAGCTGGCGGAAGAAGGAAAGCTAAGTTTAGACGATACCCTAGAAAAATGGCTTCCTGATATTGCAGGCAAAATAACTGACGGTAAAACTATCACGATTCGCCAACTTTTGAATGGGGCTGGCGGTATCTATAATTACACTGGTGATGAGAAATTTCGAGCAGATTATATTGTCGAAACCCAAAAGCAATTTGCTACTAGTGAACTCAAGCGTTGGCGTCCGGAGGAGTTGCTTGAATATGTTTACGGAAAACCGCGCTTTCAGGGAGAAGGGTGTAGACCTGAATTTAAGTATTGTTATCCCAATACGGGCAACGTCTTAGCTGGGATGATTGTGGAAAAAGCCACAGGCTCAAGCTTTGCTAGCGTTCTGCGCGATAAAGTTCTCAATCCTTTGAGGCTAAGGCATACGTTTTTGGGTGGAGATGAACCGATAGTTGGTAAACAGGCTCGTGGTTATCAAGATTTATTTAAAACAGATGGGAGTTTTGGTCAAGATGGCGTGATTGATGATATGACCGAGGCTAATATCTCAGCATTTTCGGCGAATGGGGCGCTGTTCTCAAATGCGGAAGATTTAACAAAGTTTATGCTGGCACTTTCTGGGGGTAAGTTACTCAAACCAGAATCCCTTAACCAAATGCTCACCTTTGTAGATATAAGTAATACAACCAAGTACGGGTTAGGTACAGAGTCTTTTGAACTCCCGTGGGGAAAAGTTTGGGGTAAGGGTGGCGATCATTTTGGATACCAAGCTTATCTCCTACACTTCCCTGATAGTGGCGTTACTATTGCCACTTTAGTGAACCGAAACTATGAGTTTGAGAAGCCAGAGAAACAGTTTACAGCGTTGACAACTCCCGTATACAATGCCATTCTCAACACTTTGCAAGCAGAAACTCAAGGAAAGAATTCTCGATTCCCACCCGCTTTTAACGGTTGGAGCGTCAAATAGACTTACCTGTAATACTAGGTAACATAATTATTGTGGTAAAATTTCACAGATCATCGATGGAATGATTGTTGGTAGCTTGGCAACAGTTTTGGTCTACATTCTGGCATTTTTGGTGAAGCCAATCTCCCGGAGTGCTTCCTGATTGTTCCTATCTTATACTTTGTGGAGTCCTATAGGTACCAATACGGTTCGATTAAAGGTTAAAGGTTAAAGGTTAAAGGGGAAAATACGGGGTTTTATCCCTTTCCCCTTTCGCCCTTCCCCCTTAACCGAATTGTATTGCTATAGGTACTTATTTGACTTGAGTTTTGATTCAACTTAACTCTGGTGTAGGTAGGTAAGCTGTCATATCGTTTGCAAATTTTTGCAGCACAACTTTACCACTCGCTTATGAGCCAGTATACTCTGAGTAATCTCACGGGTACTCAAGAAAAACTCAATCTTTCTGAAGAAGCAGAGGTTTTCGTCTTTCCCACTTCTTTCGCTCAAGCTAGGCTGTGGTTTCTCGACCAATTAGCACCTGGCAATCCGTTTTACAATGTGTCAACAGCACTTCGCCTGACAGGTTGCCTCAACATCACCGTATTAAAGCAGACATTCAACGAAATTGTACGCCGCCACGAAACCTTACGCACTACATTTGTCATAGTAGAAGGGCAACCAGTGCAGGCGATCGCACCCACCTTAACCATACCTCTTCCCGTCATAGACCTACGCAATTTCAAAAACCAAGAACGTGAAGCACAAGCGCGACAACTCGCAACCGAACAGGCCCAACGTCCTTTCAATCTCACTACCGGCCCATTACTGCGAGTGACGCTACTACAACTGGATGAAGCAGAATATGTGCTGCTGCTAAATCTACATCACATTGTTGCCGATGGTTGGTCTATTGGCGTGCTAATTAGAGAACTGGGGACATTATATAAAGCCTTTGTCGAGAATAAGCGATGTCTGACGACAAGCCCAACGGGAGAGCAGTCGCCTGCATTGGGAAACCCGAATGCAGCGCTGTCTCACCACTGCGTGTCTACACCCCTGTTGGAACTACCCATCCAGTATGCAGATTTCGCCGAATGGCAACGGGAGTGGCTACAAGGAGAAGTGCTACAAACCCAGTTAACTTACTGGCAAAAGCAGTTAGAGGGCATCTCGCTGTTGAATCTCCCCAGCGATCGCCCAAGACCAGCAGTTCCAACTTACAGAGGAGCGAAACAATTTCTAAAACTACCACGCTCCTTAACTCAAGCGCTAGAGCAACTTAGCCACCAAGAAGGCGTTACCTTGTTTATGACTCTGTTGGCTGGGTTTGGGACCTTGCTTTATCGTTATACTCAGCAAGAAGATATTGCAGTAGGTACACCCATTGCCAATCGCAACCGCAGCGAGATAGAAGGGCTAATTGGTTTTTTTGTCAATAGCTTGGTGCTGCGTACCGATTTCTCAGGCAATCCAACGTTTCGAGAACTGTTGAATCGAGTGCGAGAGGTAACATTGGGAGCCTATGCCCATCAGGACTTGCCCTTTGAAAAACTGGTGGAAGAACTACACTGCCACAGAGATTTAAGTCGTCATCCCTTGTTCCAAATTGTATTTAGCCTCCAAAACACTCCGATTCAAGCACTAGAGTTACCTGGATTAACGCTTTCGCTGTTCGAGTTCGACAACCTATCCGCAAAGCTTGATTTGGAGTTCCACCTGTGGCAGGACTTGGAAAGCCTGAAAGGACAAGTGGTGTATAGCACCGATTTATTTGATCACACCACCATTACCCGGATGCTAGGACATTTCCAAACGCTTTTAGAAAGCATTGTCGCCGATCCAGAACAACACCTTTGTGACTTGTCTTTACTTACTAGGCAAGAACGACAGCAGTTATTAATTGATTGGAATCATACTAGGAGAGACTATCCACAGAACAAATGTTTTCATCAGTTGTTTGAAGCACAGGTGGAGCAAACTCCCGATGCCATAGCTGTAGTCTTTGTAGACGCGCATAGACAGAGAAAGCCTGGTTTTGTGCAAGGTAGCGTAGCTTCTCGTCAAGTAGTCGCGTCTCTAACCTACCGTGAACTAAATATCCAAGCTAATCAACTTGCACATCACCTGCAAGAATTAGGGGTGGCCCCTGATGTTTTAGTTGGCATCTGCGTAGAGCGTTCACCAGAGATGATAGTCGGACTGTTAGGCATCCTCAAGGCGGGTGGAGCATACCTGCCTTTAGATCCCAGCAATCCTCAAGAGCGTCTAAATTTCATGCTCAAAGATGCACAAGTTTCAGTATTACTGACACAGGAAAAGTTGCTCAAGCATTTTCAGGACTTCTCGAATCCAATTATTTGTATAGATGAAGACTGGGTAAGTATTACACAACACAGTCAGGAAAACCCAAACAGTGGTGTAACATCTGACAACTTAGCTTATGTCATCTACACCTCTGGCTCCACAGGACAACCTAAAGGTGTTTTGATCGAACACCGAGGACTGTCCAACTTGGCAGAAGCTCAAATTGAGGTTTTCAACTTGCAGTCGAGCGATCGCCCGAGCTCTTATGGCTGCAACGGCTTTGCCGTTGCAGTGGCGGCGGCAAAGCCGCCAGCAAAAAATCCGGAGGATTTTTTGCCCCCGCCGGGCGCTAAGAGCGATCGCATTCTGCAATTTGCATCATTGAGTTTCGATGCCTCAATTTTTGAAATTATCATGGCACTGCGAACAGGAGCAACTCTGTATTTAGCAAAGAAAGAATGCCTTCTACCCGGACAAGCTTTACTCCAACTATTACGCGAAAACGCTATTACTCACGTTACTCTTCCACCTGCGGTTTTAGCAGTCTTACCTACAGAATCACTTCCGGCATTGCAAACTATTATTTGTGCAGGCGAAATCTGTTCTCAGGAGATTATAAAACGTTGGTGGAACTCTAATCGGAAATTTTTTAACGCTTATGGGCCGACTGAAGCAACTGTTTGGTCAACTGTTGCAGAAATTAGCGCTCTTTGTGAAAAACCGCCCATTGGTCGCCCTATTGCTAACACTCAAATCTATATATTAGATAAACATTTACAACCAGTACCAATCGGAATTCCTGGCGAATTACACATTAGCAGCGATGGACTGGCGCGAAGCTACTTTAACCATCCCGAATTAACTGCCCAAAAGTTTATTCCCAATCCTTTTAACAATAAAGAGGGAGCGCGACTTTACAAGACGGGTGACTTAGCTCGTTATCAACCAGATGGCAATATTGAATTTTTAGGTCGCATCGATAATCAAGTCAAAATTCACGGCTTCCGCATTGAATTGTCAGAGATTGAAATAGTGCTGGATCAGCATCAAAGTGTACAAAAAGCAATAGTAATAGCTAAAGAAAACGCATCTGATAATAAATACTTAGTGGCTTATATTGTTCCGTATGTAGAGACGCAAAATTTTGCGTCTCTACTACGTGAATTCTTAAAAGAAAAATTGCCAGAATACATGGTGCCAAGAGCCTTTGTATTGCTAAATTCTCTACCGCTAACACCTCACGGCAAAGTGGATTACCATGCACTAACAGCACTCGACACTCCAACTAATATCTCAATAAATAAAACCTTTATCGCTCCTCGGACTCCAACCGAATCAACATTGGCAAAAATTTGGGCTGAAGTCCTTAAAATTGAGCATTTGGGCATTCACGACAACTTTTTTGACTTGGGAGGAAATTCGCTATTAACTGTACGCTTACTAGAGCAGATACACAAACAGTTTGAACGCGACTTACCGCTATCTACCCTGTTTTTAAATCCAACAATTGAAAGTTTAGCAAGTTGTTTATGCTCAGAAACAAAATCTCTGTCTTGGTCTCCTTTGGTTGCGATTCAGCCTGCTGGTTCAAACCCACCTTTCTTTTGCGTCCATCCAATCTTTGGTGTTGTCTTTCCTTATTACGAATTAGCTTATTGTTTAGGAAAAAATCAATCCTTTTACGGGCTACAACCTATTGGACTTGATGGCAAAACTTCTCCACTAACTCGCATTGAGGACATGGCTGCCCACTACATTGAAGCATTGCAAAGAGTGCAACCGAAAGGGCCTTATTTTTTAGGAGGTTGGTCTTTTGGAGGTTGGGTTGCTTTTGAGATGGCTCAACAACTTCAAAAGTCTGGAGAAGAAGTAGCTCTACTTGCTGTGTTTGACACTTTAGCACCAATTAAAAGCAATATACCTTCTTTTGCCAATGGTTTCAAGTTTATTCTCACTACTGTGACACGATATATATGGCCCTTTTTTCTCGATTATTTTTGTCTAATTACTGCTCCTAGTAAAAACCGAATTAACAGTTTAACTTCTCGTTTTCCTAATTTTAATAAATTTGTTCGATGGCTCGAATCCAATCTACTCTCACACTTGATTTTGAAAGAGGATGCCACAGCCAATCTTATATCTGAGGAGTCCAAATTACGGCTTTTAAGTGAATTAGCAATTCGCCCAATGCTTCGTGTTTTCTATGCCAATAACCAAGCAGTTCTCAATTACGTTCCACAAGCATACCCTAAGCAAATTACTCTTTTCAAAACAAATGTGAAATCAAGCATTGCCGAGCGAGATCCGAGTATGGGTTGGGATGAAGTAGCTGTTGGGAAAACGGAAATTCATACTATTCCCGGTAATCACTTAACTATGCTGAAAAAACCTCATATCCAGGTTCTCGCCGCACAGCTAAAAGCCTGTATTGAGAAAGCACAAACTTTATAAAAAGGATGAATATGTCTTCTGAAGAGGTTTTTGTCTTTCCAACTTCTTTTGCCCAACAACGGCTGTGGTTCCTCGACCAGTTGATCCCCGGCGCTGCCATTTACAATGTGCCGACATTAATTCGCTTGACAGGTTCGCTTAATGTAGCGGCACTAGAGCAAACCTTTAACGAAATTGTACGTCGTCACGAAGCCTTACGCACCACATTTCATGTGTTGGATGGGCAACCCCTGCAAGCGATTCCTGCGGAAAGCTGCGCTAACGCCCCCAACTTAAACATACCCCTTTGTGTATTAGACCTCCAGCAATTGCCAGCAGATGAACGCTCAGCTCAAGTAAAACATATCGTCGCCACAGAGATAGAACGTCCTTTCGATTTGTCCTCAGGGCCATTGCTGCGAGTGATGCTACTCGTGCTTTCTCAGACAGAACATATTCTATTGCTGAATATGCACCACATTATCTGTGATGATTGGTCTGTAGCGGTGCTAATTCGGGAACTAGGAACGCTGTATGCAGCTTTTGCCCAAAATCGACCTTCGCCTCTGTTGGAATTGCCTCTTCAGTACGGCGACTTTGCCCACTGGCAGCGTGAGTGGCTGCAAGATGTAGGGGTAAACGGCATCTCACCCCTCCAAACCCAGTTAGCTTACTGGCGAGAGCAATTAAAGGACATTTCAATGCTGCATTTGCCTAGTGATAGAGTGCGATCGCCTATACAAAGCTATCAAGGAGCAATAGAATTTCTAGAGTTACCGCAAAAGCTAACTGATGCACTCGAAGCACTGTCCCAGCAAGAAGGCGTCACCTTATTTATGACGCTGCTAGCAGCATTTCAGACCTTACTCTACCGCTACACACATCAGGAAGATATTGCGGTGGGTTCGCCAATTGCTAATCGTAACCGCAGTGAAATTGAAGGGCTAATTGGTTTTTTTGTCAATAGTTTGGTGCTACGCACCCACCTAAGTGGAAATCCGACTTTTAGAGAATTACTAAGCAGAGTACGGGAGGTAACATTAGGAGCATACAGTCATCAAGATTTGCCCTTTGAAAAGCTAGTTGAAGAACTGCATCCAGAGCGAAATTTGAGTCATCATCCCCTATTTCAAGTGATGTTTGGTTTCCAGAATGCGCCAATGTCGGCGCTAGAACTGCCTGGATTAGTGCCTAGCTTTATGAATATTGACTTTAAAAAAACGCGCTTCGATTTGGAACTACACCTATGGAAGTGTTCTGAGGATTTCAGGAGCTTATGGGGAGATAAGTGGGAGTATTCTCAAGGTTTGAGAGGCGTAATGGTTTACAACACAGATTTGTTTGAGCAAACCACCATTACCCGGATGCTGGGACATTTTAAAACGCTGTTATCAGGTATTGTTGCAAATCCAGAGCAACGCATTGCAAATTTACCGCTGTTGAGCGAAAAGGAGTTACATCAGGTATTAGTGGAATGGAATAATACCCAGGCAGATTATCCTCAAGATAAGTGTATCCATGAGTTGTTTGAAAAGCAGGTAGAGCAGCATCCTGATGACCTAGCCATAATCTTTGGTAACAAGCAAATCACCTATCAAGAGTTGAATACTCGCAGTAATAAATTAGCACACCTCTTACAAAAATTGGGAGTATGTTCAGAAGTCTTAGTGGGCATTTGTATTTCACAGTCTATAGAAATGATAGTTGGGTTGTTGGGCATTCTTAAAGCAGGAGGCGCGTATGTTCCTTTAGACCCTAGCTATCCTCAAGAACGTCTAAAATTCATGTTGTCAGATGCACAAGTTTCAGTATTGCTGGCACAAGAAAACTTGCTCAAGCATTTTGAAGACTTCTCAAATCCAATTATTTGCATAGATAAAGACTGGAAAATTATTACCCAAGAAAGCGAAGAAAATCCCAAAAGTGATTTAACTAGCAATAATTTAGCCTATGTTATTTATACTTCTGGCTCTACAGGAAAACCGAAGGGAGTGGCTGTAACTCACAAAGCTGTAAATCGGCTAGTGTACAACACAAACTATATAAAATTAGAACCTACCGATAAGATTGCCCAAGCTTCTAATACTTCCTTTGATGCAGTGACATTCGAGATTTGGGGAGCGCTACTTAATGGTACTCAGCTTGTTGTAATTAGCAAAGATATAACCCTTTCACCTCACGAGTTTGCACTACAAATACGACAAAAAAATATCAACGTCCTGTTTTTGACTACTGCTTTATTCCAACAGATTGCCAGGGATGTTCCCCATGCTTTTTCATCGTTGCGATATTTACTATTTGGTGGCGAATCTGTTAATACGAGATGGGTGAAAAAGGTTCTCAAAAATGGCTCTCCAAAGCATTTAATTCATGTTTATGGTCCGACAGAAAATACAACATTTTCTTCTTATTACTACGTGAAAAAATTACCAGAAACAGCCACATCTATTCCTATTGGTCTCCCCATTGCAAACACACAAATGTATCTCCTAGATGCACATTTACAACCTGTGCCAGTAGGTGTTGTTGGCGAATTATATATTGGTGGTGATGGATTAGCACAAGAATATCTTAACCGCCCTGAATTAACTGCTGAACGCTTTATTCCTAATCCTTTTGAGAAGGCAGAAAGCAGCCGTCTATATAGAACAGGAGATTTAGCTGTTTATCGACCAGATGGCAATATTGAATTTTTAGGTCGCATTGATAATCAAGTCAAGATTCGCGGCTTCCGCATTGAGTTGGGAGAAATTGAAGCAGTGCTGAACCAACATCCAGCAGTGAGAGAAACAGTAATCATTGCTAGTGAGGACATACCTGACGATAAGCATTTGGTGGCTTACATTGTTCCCAACCAAGAACAGATATTGATGCAAGTAGAGACGCGAAATTTCGCGTCTCTACTACGTGAATTTTTAAAAGAAAAATTACCAGAATACATGGTGCCAAGAGCTTATGTGGTGCTGGAATCTCTACCGCTAACACCAAATGGCAAAGTGGATCGCCGTGCATTAAGAGTACCTAATACACTCACCTTTGCTCGACAAGATTATGTAGCCCCAAGGACGCAGGTTGAAGAGTTGCTTGTGGAAATTTGGGCTAAGGTTTTGGGAAAAGAGCAAGTAGGTGTCCACGATAATTTCTTTGAATTAGGCGGTCATTCTCTACTAGCAACTCAGTTGGTTTCTAGAATACGGGACACCTTCCAAATAGATGTACCTGTACGCAACTTGTTTGAAGCACCGACTGTTGAACAACTTGCTAGGTACATTGAAACAATGTCTTGGGCAGTGAAAGGTTGGAATAACAATAGTTTTGAAAGAAATGAGCGAGAAGAAGTAGAATTTTAAAGAATTTTATCAAAAGGATGGCTAGAACGTAATTTTGTCAGGTCAGACCAAAATATCATACTTGCCATCATCCAATTTTCAATCCAGGGTATGATTTATATGACGTGCTAAGTGTGTTAAAAATGCTGGGTTAATTAAGTAAAAACTGTTGAGGAAAGGTGTTATTTTGAAAACCGTCGAGTTTTTATCTTATCTTCGCAGCTTAGATATTCAAGTTTTTATTGATGGGGAAAAGTTGCGTTGTAACGCCCCTGAAGGAACTCTTACAGTAGAACTGCGTGCAGAAATTCAAGAGCGTAAAGCAGAAATCATTGATTTTTTAAAAGTAGCTAATCATCATACCAGCTACATTTTTACACCTCTTGTACCTATTTCGCGCCAAGGAAACCTCCCTCTTTCCTTTGCTCAACAACGACTGTGGTTTCTTGACCAATTAGTACCCAATAATCCTTTCTATAACGTCCCGGCAGCATTCCGTCTAACAGGTTCGCTCAATTTAGCAGCACTAGAACAAACTTTTAACGAAATTGTGCGGCGTCACGAAGCTTTACGCACAACTTTTGTCATAGTAGAAGGGCAACCTGTTCAGCGAATCGCACCTACTTTAAAACTATCTTTACCAGTAATAGATTTGCGGCAACTGCCACAGGCCGAACGAGAAACACAAGCACGACAACTCATTACTCAAGAGGCTCAACGTCCTTTCAATTTATCTAATGACCTGTTGCTGCGAGTAACACTGTTGCGATTGGATGAAGCAGAACACATCCTGGTGCTGAATATGCACCACATTGTCTCCGATGGTTGGTCTGTAGGGGTACTGATTCGGGAAATAGCAGCACTTTATACAGCCTTTGCCTGTGGAGACGCGAAATTTCGCGTCTCTACAACTGTGCCAGAACTTGCAATTCAATATGCAGATTTTGCACATTGGCAGCGCCAATGGTTGCAAGGGGAAGTTTTGGAAACTCAGTTAGCTTACTGGCGGCAACAGTTGGACGGGATTTCGATACTCAATTTGCCTAGCGACAGAGTGCGATCGCCAGTTCCAAGTTACCGTGGTACAAGGCAATTTCTCCAATTACCGAAAAGTTTGAGCGAAGCACTTTTAGCTCTTTCCCAACAGGAAGGGGTAACTTTGTTCATGACTTTGCTGGCAGCATTCCAAATTTTACTCTCCCGCTACACGCAACAAGAAGATATTGCTGTCGGTTCACCTATTGCCAATCGCAACCGCAGTGAAATTGAAGGATTAATTGGTTTTTTTGTCAATAGTTTAGTACTGCGTGCTGATCTATCAGGAAACCCAACTTTTCGGGAATTATTGAGCCAAGTGAAAGAGGTTGCTTTAGGAGCTTATGCTCATCAAGATTTACCTTTTGAAAAGCTCGTAGAAGAACTGCATCCAGAGCGTAATTTGAATCAAAATCCATTGTTTCAAGTCGTGTTTGCGCTACAAAATACACCGATATCAGCGCTAGAGTTACCTGGTTTAATACTGAGTCCACTGCAATTTGATACGGAGACAACACGCTTTGATTTAGAGTTTCACCTGTGGGAACCAGAGTCCCAAAATGGGTTGTGGGTAGATAGCTCAGAAGGAATCAGTGGTTTTGTAATTTACAACACAGATTTATTTGATGACGCAACTATTACCCGAATGTTGGGACACTTTCAAACATTACTCGAGGGTATAGTTGCAAATCCAGAACAACGAATAGCCTATTTACCGCTTTTAAGTGAATCCGAGCTACATCAGTTATTAGTTGAATGGAACGATACCCAAGCAGATTATCTTCAAGATAAGTGCATTCATCAGTTATTTGAGAGTATTGTAGAGCAAAATCCGGATGCGATCGCGCTGGTATTTGGAGATGTAGAGACGCGACATGTCGCGTCTCTAACATATAAAGAGTTAAATATACGCAGCAATCAACTAGCGCATTATTTAAAAAAACTAGGTGTTGGAGCCGAAGTTTTAGTAGGACTATGTGTAGAACGTTCTTTGGAAATGGTAATCGGGATGTTGGGCATCCTGAAAGCAGGTGGGGCTTATGTGCCTTTAGATCCAAGTTATCCGCCTCAGCGTTTTAACTTTATACTTGAAGATGCTCAAGTTCCTGTTTTATTAACTCAAAAACGATGGTTTGAGCCTATTGAAATACAAAATTGTCATGTGTTATTTTTAGATAAAGATTGGGAAATTATTGCTCAAGAAAGTGAAGATAATCCTATTATTAACATTTCCGTAGACAATCTTGCTTATGTTATTTACACCTCTGGCTCAACTGGAAAGCCTAAAGGGGTTCAAATTGAACATAGAAGTTTGTTAAATCTAGTTTTTTGGCATCAAAAAACATTTGCAGTTTCACACCTCGACCGAGTAACGCAGATTGGTGGAGTTGCCTTTGACGCTTGCGGTTGGGAAATTTGGCCATATCTTAGTGCTGGAACAAGCATCTATTTAACAGATGATGAAATAAGGCAAATACCTGAGCAACTGCGAGATTGGCTAGTAACACAAGCAATAACAATTAGCTTCGTACCAACACCTTTGGCAGAGAAACTTTTATCATTAGATTGGCCTAATAATGCAGCTTTGCGGATATTACTCACAGGTGGTGACAAACTAAATCAATATCCTTTAACGTCCCATCCTTTCCAGGTAGTTAATAATTATGGACCGACTGAGAATACAGTTGTTACCACTTCCGGTAATATTCCTATTAGGAGTCAAACCGATGTCGCACCTGCTATTGGTCGTCCCATTGCTAACACACAAGTTTATATACTTGATAAACATTTACAACCTGTACCTCTCGGTGTTCCAGGTGAGTTATATATAAGTGGTGATGGCTTGGCACGAGGCTATTTAAACCATCCTGATTTAACTGTTGAACGTTTCATTCCTCATATTTTTAGCAATAAGTCAAAACGAGTTTATAAAACAGGTGATTTAGTTCGTTATCGCTTAGATGGCAACATCCAATTTTTAGGTCGCCTCGACGATCAGGTGAAAATTCGCGGCTACCGCATTGAGTTGGGAGAAATTGAAGCGGTACTAAGTCAGCATCCAGCAGTGCAGCAAATCGTAGTTATGACTAATGAGAATGCAGGTGAAAAGCGTTTAGTAGCTTACGTGGCGCTGAATACTGAATATAGCAACGAGCAGGAGCAAATCGAACAGATGCAATTGCAACAAGAGCAGGTTTTGCAATGGCAGATGCTTTACAACGAAACTTACAATCAACCTGCTGCTGATTGCGATTCAACATTTAATATTGTGGGCTGGAATAGTAGTTACACAAATCAACCTATCCCAGCAGAACAGATGCGCGAATGGGTTAACAACCAAGTGGCGCAAGTTCTAGCTTTGCAACCCCAAAAAGTGCTAGAAATTGGTTGTGGAACAGGTTTATTACTCTTCAGAATTGCCCCTCACTGCACTAAATATTGTGGGACTGACTTTTCTCCTGCTTCGCTTCACTACATCCAAAAGCAGTTGGCAAAGCAAGACATGCCGCAGGTAACGCTGTATCAGAAGATGGCGACTGACTTTGAGGGAATAGAAGCAGCAGCTTTTGATGCGGTAATTCTCAACTCAGTTGTGCAATATTTTCCTAGTATTGATTATCTAATTCGCGTATTAGAAAGTGCTGTACAGGCAACTGCTCCTGGTGGCTTTATCTTCATAGGAGATGTACGTAGTCTCCCACTTTTGCAAGCTTTCCATGTCTCAGTGCAACTCTATCAAGCTGAACCTTCCCTTACCCGCGCCGAGTTGGAGCAACGGGTACAAATGCAAATTTTCCAAGAAACAGAGTTAGTCATTGACCCAGCTTTTTTCAGTGCATTAAAGCAACGCTTTCCTCAGATTAGCCATGTACAAACTCAACTTATACAGGGACCCTATCATAATGAGTTAACTCAGTTTCGTTATAATGCAATTCTTTATATTGGCGGCGATAAGGGGCAGGGGGAAGCAAAATGGTTGGACTGGCACGAAAGTAATTTAACAGTGTCAGCAGTGCGTCAGCTATTGATTGAGAATCAACCAGAAATGTTATGCATTACCAATGTGCCTAATGCGCGGGTGATGGCAGCAGTTAAAACAGCAGAATGGCTATCGGGTGTAGAAGAATTTAAAACAGTGGGGCAGATGCGTAAAGCTTTGCAAGAATTCCAGAATTTAGGAGTAGATCCAGAAGATTTGTATGCGTTGTCTAATCAACTACCTTACAAAGTTGATATTAGCTGGTCAAATTCAAGTAGTGAAGGGCGCTACGATGTGGTTTTTGTACAACAAGACGCAATAGGTAAGAGAATTATTTTTCCACACAGTACACGCTTGTGTCCGTGGCAATCTTACGCCAATAATCCCCTACAAGCCAAAGCAGCACGTAAGTTAGTGCCGCAATTGCAGACTTATTTAGCACAAAAGTTGCCTGGGTACATGATGCCATCTACTTTTGTAGTACGGTCGTCCCTACCTCTGTTGGCTAATGGCAAAGTGGATCGCCGTGCCTTAAAAGCAGCCGATTTAATCAAGCCAGAATTAGCAGGAGGTTATGTCGCGCCTAGGACTCCGGTTGAAGAAGTGTTGGTAAAAATTTTTGCTGAGGTTTTGGGACTCAAGCGCGTAGGAATTCATGATAATTTCTTTGAATTAGGCGGTCATTCGTTATTAGCAACTGTGCTTGTCTCTAGAGTACGCGACACTTTGCAGGTGGAGTTACCTTTGCGTAGCGTATTTGAGGCATCGACAATTACAGAATTATCTAAGGTGGTGGAAAGCTTTAAAGAAAGTAATGCTCAAAGTCAAACTCCAGCTTTAGTACCACTTTCGCGTGAGAGTCGGCGGATGAAGTTATCTTCCCTAAACTAAAGCAGCTTGATTTTCCACGATGGTGACTGATTCAGAGATTCATCACAACTGTAGGGTTCGGTCTTTGGTGGAGGCATAAATGGTTTTTTAACAGACGTTTTGAGACGTAGTTGATATTTTAATCGGCACAACTATAGTTGGCTTGACCTAGCGATCGCAGCTTCGATATCAGCACCAACAACTTGAGCAGCTTTGTGGATTAACAGTCCAGCCATCGTTTGCTTATGCTTGAGCAATTCATGTTCTTGTACTTTCTCAAACAAAGTCAGTTCAGAATCTTCCATTAGTTTCTGAACTTGCTCAATCATTTTCTGGGTGGTTTTTTTAGGCTCACCCTTAACGCCGTATTGAACAATCACAGTATCGAGAACACCTAAATTTTTGCGATCGTCTTCAAGCATGTCCTGTAGCTTCACGCGAATATCATCATCAGTGCAATCCTGGATGAATCGCTGCTCATTGTTAATCAACAGATTTTGTATTACTTTCATATCTGCCAATTTTGTTGCAATTGAAAGGCGCTTGATATCATCAAGAGTTGATACCATTGTTTATTATCCTGTAACAATTATTTTTTTGCTCTCTTCAATTGTGATTGCATCTATTAAAAGAAATCAGGAAATTTATACTACCTCTATAACCTCAGAACGTTGGGATTGAGTAACCTGCTCAATGATATTTGCTGCCCGTTTCACGCCGCCTGATATTTGAATTGACTCCTGAATTCTGCGGGCATTATTTTTGTAAGAATTTTCCGTCAACACTCATATTTTTGACAAGACCAAAATGCTGTGGAAAAAAGCGCCCCTTACTCTACGCCCCGCTCATTAATTTATGGGGATTGTAATTTTTAATTTTTAATTTTTAATTTTTAATTTTTAATTTTTAATTTTTAATTTCCCCGAAGGGGTTGACTTTTAGTAGACCAGACCGCAGTTCTAACCAATAGCAGGCTAATTCCAAACCATGTTTCATGCATTGGAAAACAGGCGATACCCACCCCTGGATGTGGGTAGCCCCCCAGGTAGGGGCATCATCGCACTGCTTGGGAGTAAAGGCACTCAAGTCAGAACTGTAACTGTGTTCTAAGTAGGTAGATAGACTTGAATGAAAACAGGAGATGTAGCTTTTAAGCTACTGTGATAAAATATTGAGTATCAGTACAAGATTTAAAAACCTACCCCCGGACTGGCGGAAAGTAGACGCCCGAAACAACCACGCCCGGAGATATCAATACGCCCTATGGGCAAACGTGTTGAGCCTTAAAGACTGAGCAATCAGGATATTAAGGCAGTGATGTCTTAAGAATCACGCCCGGCGTAGCAAAGGAGAGTGTCAATTGTTGTGTTCCGCATCAGTCACCGCACCCAAGCTACTAGAAGACACCAACTTAGCATACTTGGCCAACACGCCCTTGGTATAACGAGGTGGACGGGGTTGCCAACTTTGACGACGACGAGCTAATTCTTGATCAGATACATGTAGTTGCAATAACCGCGCATGAGCATCAATGGTGATAGTATCACCTTCTTGGACTAAAGCGATCGCACCCCCAACCGCAGCTTCCGGTGCAACGTGTCCAACTACCATCCCGTAAGTACCGCCGGAGAAGCGTCCATCGGTAATTAATCCCACGGAATCCCCTAAACCTGCACCGATAAGTGCTGAGGTCGGAGCAAGCATTTCCCGCATTCCGGGGCCTCCTTTTGGACCTTCGTAGCGGACAATAATCACATCACCAGCATTGATTTTATGAGCTAGAATTGCCTCCAAGCAGGATTCCTCGGATTCAAACACTCGTGCTGGACCAGTAATTTTAGGTACTTTTACTCCAGTGATTTTTGCTACCGCTCCTGATTCTGCCAGATTACCTTTAAGTATAGCTAAGTGTCCTTGTGGATACATCGGGTTAGACCAAGGGCGGATTACGTCTTGGTTATCAGGTGGTTCATCTGGCACATCTGCTAAGACTTCTGCTATGGTTTGACCTGTAATAGTGAGGCAATCTGCGTGTAGTAAATCATGTATAAGTAACATTTTCATGACTTGGGGAATACCCCCAACTTTGTGTAAATCCGTAGCAACATACTTACCGCTAGGTTTTAAATCACACAAAACGGGAACACGAGCGCGGATAGCTTCAAAATCATCAAGACAAAGTTCTACACCAGCAGCACGAGCGATCGCCAAAAAATGCAACACAGCATTTGTCGAACCACCCACCGCCATAATCACAGAAATCGCATTTTCGATAGATTTACGGGTGATAATTTGCCGGGGTAAGATTTGCTTACGAATCGCTTCTACTAAAACCAGAGCCGACTTTTCGGTACTGTCGGCTTTTTCTTCATCTTCTGCCGCCATAGTCGAGGAATAGGGTAAACTCATCCCCATCGCCTCAAAAGCAGAAGACATGGTATTGGCTGTGTACATTCCTCCGCAAGAACCAGCACCCGGACAAGCGCGGCGTTCCACTTCTAACAACTCGTTTTGGTCAATTTTCCCGGCGCTGTATTGTCCGACAGCTTCAAAAGAACTGACAACGGTTAAGTCGCGTCCGTTGTAGTGTCCAGGTTTGATGGTACCACCGTAAACAAAGATAGCGGGAATATTCATGCGAGCGATCGCAATCATTGCCCCTGGCATATTCTTATCACAACCGCCAATCGCCAGCACTCCATCCATACTTTGTCCGTTGCAGGCGGTTTCTATCGAATCGGCAATTACTTCGCGTGACACCAAGGAGTATTTCATCCCCTCGGTTCCCATTGAAATACCATCGCTGATTGTAATTGTACCGAATACTTGCGGCATCCCTTGGGCTTTTTGAATCCCTATTTCTGCCCTTTGTGCCAGTTTATTGATCCCCATATTACAAGGGGTGATGGTGCTATAGCTATTGGCAATACCAACAATTGGTTTGATGAAATCCTCATCTTGAAAACCAACGGCGCGTAACATAGCACGATTTGGCGATCGCTGTACTCCTTGGGTAACAACTCTGCTTCTGAAATTTTCTGACATTTTGATTTCCTCAATGCCACTACTTTTGCTTGTGGCAAATCTCTTATATGAGCATCATAGGTAGAGATTTTACAGATGTCCAATATATATTTATTGATAATTGAAACTTTTAAAATATCAAATTTATGGAACTGCGACACCTGCGTTACTTCATTGCCGTAGCCGAGGAATTACACTTCAGTCGAGCTGCACAACGACTGCACATAGCGCAACCACCTTTGAGTCAGCAAATTCAGCAACTTGAAGCAGAATTAGGAGTGGAATTGTTTGATCGCAAAACTAAGCGTCAAGTACAATTGACAGAGGCAGGAAGAGTATTTTTGCGTGAGGCTTATCAACTTTTAGCTCAACTTGAAGGGGCGATTGAGTTAACGCGCAGTACGGGTAGGGGAGAAACAGGACAATTACGGGTCGGGTTTATCAGTTCTGTCACCTATGATGTTTTGCCTGCGATCCTAGAAGCTTTTCATCAACAGTTTCCAGAAGTAGAATTGATATTGCAGGAGTTAACAACCACACAACAGGAACACGCTCTACGCAATCATCGCATCCAAGTCGGATTTGCACATTTACCTTTAGAAGATGACAGCCTTTGTTGGGAGTGTATTCACCAAGAAAACCTTGTTGTTGCTTTACCTGCAATCCATCCAAAGGCAAAACAAGAACACATCGCAGTGCAATCGCTTGCCTCTGAACAGTTTATTTTATTTCCCCGTTATTTAGGAATTGGACTGTACGACAAGATTATCGCTGTGTGTGAGCAAGGTAAATTTACACCAAAAGTCGCGCTTGAAGCGATCCAAATGCAAACAATCATTGGACTAGTTTCTGCTGGAATCGGTATTGCAATTGTGCCGTCTTCTTTGCAAAATCTCCAACGTGTAGGTGTAGTGTATCGGGCGCTTGCACAAGCAACACCAAGAGTTGAAACAGCGGTAGTATGGCAACTAGAGGAAGAAACACCAGTAATGCGACAATTTCTCAAAGTTGTCAGGAGTGTTTGTAATCTATCAATTCCTGTCGGACAATGAGCATCGCATTCACAATTCAAACACGCAATCAAGATAAACCGCTCTATTTGTTGATACTTTTAGCTCTATATCTGTTATCTCTCGATTCAATGATTATGATGCAGCCGCCCGCTCTTTGCATCTCAAAGAACTTGAGCAGGGATAGCGCTTGATTTTAAAAGTTCCGGCCCAGCACTGCACAGAGGTGTTGGCTCATCTCGGCATGAGCGATCGCCTGCAAAGCTGTGATACCATTTCACAAAAACTCTGATACAAATACAGATGGTGGACCAGACGCGAAATTTGAGGCAGCGCGTTGCTCATGTGACCAAAGTTGTAGCGACTGCCGTCGCGTCTGGTCAAGATTTATATGTATCGCGATTAATGTGAAATGGTATGAGATCGTATATCAATACGGTTCGGTTAAGCTCGTTTGATATCTAAGTATCATAATTTTTATTAATTTAGTTTTTGATTAATTATTCTTATAGTTGAGACCAGTTCGTTGATGTGCTTTAAAAAGTCTTAATAAACAAGCATTTAAGATTGATTTGACTTATTGTCAAACATCAAAAATCTTCTACTTACTCAAATAAAAATACAGAAAATTAATCACCAATAAATATCTTTAAAAGAATAAGTATTATTTGAGACTATTACTTTCATCTTTTTTTACCTATCAAAGCATTGAAAACAATTCATACTCTTATTAGAGTATATTTTTTTACTTTTAATCCCATTGAAGAAAAATTTTTCTAAATAGCAAAAACTCATATGTAGTATTTCATACTCATTGATACAAATAGATTTTAGGTTGATAATGACCGAAAATCTGTATTAGCTTAAGCTTTAGTGCTTATTTTAAAAATATAATTTCCCCATGCATTTCAAATTAATTGATGAAACTGAACCACAAAAAGAGGTAGTACAAACTGTAGCAAAATACCATGAACTTTTAGAGAAATGGGCAGAAATCACTGCCAGCGAACGTCAAGAAATCTTAGGAACTTATATGCGTCTTCAGATTGCCAAAGCTATAGGTATAAGCCCATCCGATCTGAATATGCAGCAGTCTATCAAGTATTTAGGAATTGACTCTCTGATTGCTGTAAAGCTCAGGAATAAGGTAAGAACCGATTGGTTGGTGGATTTAGCTGCGGTGAAATTCTTAGACGATTTTAGTGTTGCTGATTTGGTAATCCTAGTGGACGAACAGATAGAAAATGCTTATGAGCAAGATAGGGAAAGCCTCAACCCTAAAGCAATAAATCATGATGATTGGCTAGAAGGAGAAATATGAATTTAGTTGAATTTCTCAAAGACCTCTCACAGCAGAATGTGGAATTGTGGGTTGAAGGTGATAAACTACGTTATCGCGCTCCCAAAGAAGCATTAAGTTCCACACTATTAAATCAAATTAAGCAGCACAAAACACAAATTATCGATTTACTAGGTGAGGATTTTTATAGTTCTAAATCCTATCCCCTGAGTTACGGTCAGCAAGGTCTATGGTTTCTGTATAAACTTGCACCCCAAAGCGCAGCTTACAATATTGCTTTTACAGTTCGCATCCGTTCCCGTTTAAATATTCCGGCTTTGCAACGGGCTTTGCAGACATTAATAGCTCGTCATCCCACACTACGTACTACTTTTGGTCAAAGAGATGCTGAACCTTTTCAAGAAGTTCATGAATACCAGGAACTTTGCATTGAAACGATTGACGCTTCAACTTGGGATGAAGATGAATTGACCAAAAGAGCGATCGCTGCATATAAGCGTCCCTTTGATTTGGAACGAGGTGTAATCAGGGTAAATCTATTTACTCGCTCTCCACAAGACCATGTGTTGTTGCTGACAATACATCACATTGCTGTTGATGGTTTCTCATTTGGGATTATTCTGGATGAGTTGCGTTTACTTTACGAGGCGGAAAATACAGGTAGAGCAGTATCTCTAGCTCCTATTAATTACTCGTATCAGGACTTTGTGCAATGGCAACAGAAAATGCTCAAAAGTTCTGTAGGGGATAATCTATGGGCATATTGGCAGAAACAGTTTGCAGGGGAGTTACCAGTATTAAATATACCTACGGATCGCCCGCGATCGCCAGTCCAGAATTATCAAGGAGCTTGTTTTAGTTTTGAACTAACTAAAGAATTAGCTGATCGGCTCAGGGAAATAGGAAAAAGGGAGGGAGCAACCCTTTACATGACCCTACTAGCAGCTTTTCAAGTGCTGCTTCATCGTTACACGGGTCAGGAAGATATCGTTGTTGGCTCTCCCACGGAGGGGAGAAGTAAGACTGAATTCACTAATACTGTAGGCTTTTTTGTGAATATGCTTGCCCTGCGAGTAAATCTTACTGGCAATCCTACTTTTCTTTTGCTTCTGTCTCAAGTACGTCAAACGGTATTAGCAGCACTCACCCATCAAGATTATCCTTCTCCTTTATTAATCGAGCGATTAAAGTTAAACCGCGATCCCAGTCTTCTGGGACTTTTCCGTGCTTCGTTTAATCTGTTGCAATTTCAGGAAATGGCACCGGAATATGAATTATCTATGTCTACTCGAACAACAGCTAGAGAAGATTGGGGAGGTTTGACGTTAGAACCTTTTGTCATCCCACAACAGGAAGGTCAAAACGATTTAGTTTTAGACATTGTTGAGACAAGAGAATCCCTAGTTGGTATATTTAGGTACAGCACTGGCCTATTTCATGAGACAACAATCAGCCGCATGGCGGGCAATTTTCAGACTTTGCTTGAGGGAATTGTCACTAACCCAGAGCAGGAAATTGCTTCATTACCTTTGCTAAGTGAAGTCGAACAACATAATTTGCTTGAGGAGTGGAATAACAATCAAGTAGACTATCCCCAAGATCGATGCATTCATCAATTGTTTGAAGCTCAGGTGAACAAGACACCAAATGCAGTAGCAGTATCGTTTAAAGACCAACAACTGACATACCAAGAGTTAAATCTTCGAGCCAATCAACTAGCACACTACTTGCATTCAAAGGGGGTAAAACCAGAAGTGCTAGTGGGGATTTGTGTCGAGCGTTCCCTAGAGATGGTTGTAGGTAACTTGGGAATTCTCAAAGCAGGTGGAGCTTATGTACCGTTAGATCCGCAATTACCCCAAGAGCGCTTAAATTTCATGCTCGGTGATTCACAAGTATCGGTACTGTTAACTCAACAAAAACTGGTAGAAATTCTTCCTCAACAGAATGCACCTGTAGTTTGTTTAGACAAAGATTGGGAAGTAATTAGTCAAGAAAGTGAAACAAATCTAGTCAATAGTGCGACATCACAAAATCTAGCCTATGTAGTCTACACATCAGGCTCTACAGGTACATCAAAAGGAGTTGCGATCGCCCATCGCAGTCTGGTTAATGCATATTGGGCTTGGGAAGATGCATATCAGCTTCATTCCCTCACCAGTCATTTGCAAATGGCTAATTTCTCTTTTGACGTATTTTCTGGGGATCTAATTCGCGCTCTTTGTTCTGGGGCTAAGTTAGTCTTATGTCCCCGCGAGTGGCTTTTGGAACCCCAGAAGCTGTATAACTTGATGCGTGAAGAGAAAATTGATAGTGCAGAGTTTGTTCCATCTGTTTTAAGGAATTTGGTGCAATATCTGGAGAGAAGCAACCAAAATCTTCACTTTATGCGGTTGCTGATAGTAGGTTCGGATAGTTTATATGTAAAAGAATATCAAGAATGGAAGCGTTTTTGCAATTCAAATACTCGCTTAATTAATTCCTATGGGCTGAGTGAAGCCACCATTGACAGCACGTATTTTGAAAGTACGAATGTCAATTTATCTGTTGATGGGCTAGTCCCTATCGGTTGTCCGTTTAACAATACACAAGTTTATATATTAGACAGTCATCTTCAACCAGTCCCCATTGGGGTTCCAGGGGAACTGCACATTGGTGGTATTGGTTTGGCGCAATGCTACCTCAATCGTCCAGACTTGAGCAAGCAAAAATTTATCCCCAGCCCTTTTGAAAACAGGAAGGGAGTAAAAGAAGAACGCCTTTATAAAACAGGGGATTTAGGTCGATATTTACCTGATGGAAACATTGAGTTTCTTGGTAGAATTGACAATCAAGTTAAAATTCGTGGCTTCCGCATCGAGTTAGGGGAAATTGAAGCGGTTCTTAGTACCCATCCTCAAGTACAAGAAGTGGTGGTAATTGTTCGAGAAGAACAAGTAGACAATAAGTATTTAGTTGCCTATATTGTTCCTCATCAAGAATCTTTAAATACTAAGATACTGCGTAATTTCCTCAAGCAGAAATTGCCCGATTATATGGTGCCATCTGCTTTTGTAATCTTAGAGGCTTTACCTTTAACTCCCAATGGTAAGATAGACCGTCGCGCCTTACCCGCACCAGACGTAGAGCAAAATCGACAAGTAGAATTTGTTGCACCCCGTACGTCTACAGAAGAAGCGATCGCTAATATTTTTGCCTCTGTACTGAAACTCAAACGAGTGGGGATTCACGATAACTTTTTTGAATTGGGAGGACATTCACTCCTCGCTACTCAAGTAGTTTCTCGATTACAGCAAACTTTTAATGTTGAGTTTCCCCTACGCTCTTTGTTGGAATCTCCCACTGTCGCCGAACTTAACCAAAATCTTGCACAGTACCGCCAAGTTGAATCTTCGTCTGAAGCGTTGGTTCCTTTGCCCTCAATTGTACCTGCTCCAGAACAACGCCATCAGCCCTTCCCCCTCACCGATATTCAACAAGCTTATTGGCTAGGTCGCAATGAAGCCTTTGAACTCGGTAATATTGCCGCTCACGGTTACATAGAGCTAGAAAGTCAAAACTTAAATCTGCAAAGGTTAAACCAGGCATGGCAAAAATTAATTGATCGCCATGACATGTTAAGGGCTATAATCTTACCAGATGGTCAGCAGCAAGTTCAGGAACTTGTTCCCCCCTACGAGATTGAGCTTTTAGACTTGTGCGGACAGCCCCCCGCAGCAATTAACGCAAAGCTAAAATCCATTCGCGATCGCATGTCCCATGAGGTCTTAAGAGCCGATCGCTTCCCTTTGTTTGAGATCCGAGCTACTCGTTTAGATGAAGTGCGTATCCGACTTCATCTCAGCTTTGATGCACTGATAGCTGATGCCTGGAGTATGTTTGTACTGGGGCGAGAGTGGGTGCAACTTTATAATAATCCCGAGGTTGTATTGCCCCCATTAGAAATTTCATTTCGGGATTATGTTCTGGCGGAGTTAACTTTATCAGATACACCACAATATCAACGTTCTCAAGAGTATTGGTTTAATCGCCTAGAAACTTTGCCCCCTGGACCAGAATTACCCTTAGCAAAGAACCCAGGTTACATAACCAAACCTGAATTCAAACGTCGCAGCGCCAAACTATCCCCAACCCAGTGGCAACAATTGAAAGATTGGGGAAATCAATTTAATCTCACTCCTTCTGGAGCTTTGCTGGGTGCTTTTGCCCAAATTATCAGCATTTGGAGCAGAAGTCAGAAATTTACTATTAATTTGACTCTTTTTAATCGTTTATCCCTGCACCCCCAAGTCAACGATTTAGTTGGGGACTTCACCTCTCTCACACTTCTAGAAGTAGATAACTCAGTCCCTGATACATTTGCTAACCGCGCTCAAAAATTACAGCAGCAACTATGGCAAGATTTAGATCACGGTTCTGTTAGTGCCGTAAGGGTGCAGCGAGAATTAAATCGTCGGCGAGAAAACTATCAGATTGTACCAGTAGTTTTTACCAGCACTTTAGGTTTGGACTCGCTTGGTGAAGAAATATGGATGTTAGATCGCTTGGGAGAAGAAGTTTATAGCATTAGTCAAACCCCCCAAGTTTGGCTAGATAATCAAGTCAGAGAGAAAAATGGGGCATTAATATTCAACTGGGATGGGGTGGAAGAACTCTTTCCCCAAGGTCTTGTTGATGATATGTTTGAGGCTTACTGCGATTTACTCGAAAGACTAGCAACTTCCGAATCAGCTTGGGTTGAAGCACATCAAGAATTATTACCTCCAACTCAAACAACTAAACGCCATTCGGTAAATAATACTAGCGCTCCAATTTGTCAGCAAACTTTGCACGGCTTGTTTATCGAGCAGGTGAAAACACAACCCCAACAAGTAGCAGTCATTACGAATGAATGCCACTTAACCTATGAAAAAATATACCAGCAAGCATCAGGATTAGCACGTAGATTACAACAGTTGGGAGCAACCCCTAACACTTTAGTTGCTATAGTGATGGACAAAGGTTGGGAACAAGTTGTAGCCGTTCTCGGAATTTTAATGTCTGGAGCGGCATATCTCCCCATTGACCCCAGTTTACCCCAACAGCGACAGTGGTATTTACTCGAACAAGGAGCGGTGAAACTAGTTGTCACCCAACCCCAATTAGAAAGCAATCTTTCTTTACCTCCAGGGGTGCAGAGTCTATATGTTGACGATAGCAATGCAGAGACTAATCCGACCTTCGCGCCCTTAAACGATGAAAATATTGAGAATTTAGCCTACGTAATTTATACATCTGGTTCAACAGGATTACCTAAAGGAGTAGCCATCGACCATCGGGGTGCGGTGAATACAATTATTGATATTAACCAGCGCTTTGGGGTTGGAAGTGGCGATCGCCTCTTGGCTATTTCTGCATTAAATTTTGACCTATCGGTGTACGATATCTTCGGTATTCTCGCAGCTGGGGGAACCATAGTCATTCCACCTGCATACGCTGTTAAAGACCCCGCTTGCTGGTATGAATTAATAGTTAAGCTTGGGGTTACGATCTGGAATTCTGTTCCGGCTCTGATGCAGATGTTGATAGAATACTTATCCGTACAGCCACAAACAACAGCATTACCATTACGTTTGGCTTTGCTAAGTGGAGATTGGCTGCCCTTAAGTTTACCAGAGCAAATTCAAGCAAAGTGTTCAGATATTCAAATAATCAGTTTAGGGGGAGCAACGGAAGCTTCGATTTGGTCGATTTGCTATCCGATCACCACAGTTAACCCCAATTGTCCGAGTATTCCCTATGGTAAACCTCTGACGAATCAACATTTTTATGTTTTCAATGAATTAATGGAACCAACTCCGGTATGGGTTACAGGACAGCTTTATATTGGCGGGATCGGACTAGCCATCGGTTATTGGAAAGATGATGAAAAAACAAACGCTAGCTTTATCACTCATCGGCTAACTGGGGAAAGATTATACAAAACCGGAGATTTGGGCAGATATTTACCTTCAGGGGATATTGAGTTTTTGGGACGCGAAGATTTTCAGGTGAAAATCAATGGCTATCGGATTGAATTGGGGGAAATTGAGGCGATATTAAAGCAACATCCCGCGATTGAGCAAGCTGTGGTGAGTGCGGTGGGAGAAGAACGAAATAAACAACAGCTTGTAGCTTATATTGTTAGCGATCGCTCAACTCAAAATCTAGCAGAAGCTTACCAACCTACTCAACAAGAAGGAGTATTGCAAGATTCTGTAGAACGAATTGAATTTAAGCTCAAGCAACTAGGATTGCGACAGTTAGAACCCTCTCAACATAGCGTAAAATTACCCCGATCTAAGTTTGATGACAACCTCACTCAAGCTTACCTAGAACGTCAAAGTTATCGGCAATTTTTGCCTCAACCTATTTCTTTAACACAATTTAGCCAGTTTTTAAGTTGCTTGCAGCAGATGAAACTGGACAATTATCCTCTACCAAAATATCTTTATCCTTCCGCTGGTAGTCTCTATCCTGTACAGACTTACTTGTTAATTAAACCTAACCGAGTAGAAGGTTTGTCAGCAGGAATATACTACTATTATCCTGCTGACCATCGTTTGATATTGGTCAGCGATCGCAGCGAAATTGATGGTAGTGTTTATCGTGGCAATCAACCAATTTTTGATAATGGTGCTTTTTCGTTATTTTTGATTGGCGAACTAAGTGCTATTACCCCGATTTATGGAGAATTAGCAAAAGACTTTTGTCTTTTAGAAGCGGGTCATATCGGTCAGTTGTTAATGAAATCTGCGCCAGAACAGGAAATTGGATTATGTCCCATCGGCTATCTAGAATTGAGCGAAATACAAGATTTATTTAAGCTCGAATCTAGTCAGGTTTTACTTTATAGCTTTGTGGGTGGTAAAATCGATTTAGCTCAAACTAAACAATGGTTTTCTTCTAAAATTAATAGGGATTCCCAATCAATTTCTGTACAGTTACGGGAGTATTTACAACAGAAGCTACCGGGATATATGATACCTTCTGAGTATATTTTATTAGATGCCTTGCCTCTAACTGCGAATGGGAAAGTAGACCGCAAGATGTTACCCAATCCCGATATAGTAAAGTCTAAATCTGAAGCAGTTTTAACACCTCCAAAAACTGAAATGGAGCGAACTTTGACCGAAATTGTACAAGAACTTCTTCAGGTAGATGCAGTGGGTATAGATAATAATTTCTTTCAGTTAGGGATGGATTCATTGAAATTAGTGCAGTTAAGGAATAAGTTGCAAACTCAATTGAGAGTCAATATTTCCATGAAACAATTGTTAGTGGAAGCAACGAATATTGCAGAATTAGCTGTAGCTGTAGACGAGCAATTAACTTTAGCAAAAATTAAGTCATCGTCCTTGTCTGCTGAATCCGATAATAATACAGAAATAATCGAATTATGAATAGAAATGAACTTTTAACAGAACTGAACCAACAGGGTATCAAATTATCAGTCAAAAACGAACGATTGATTATTGAAGCTCCAAAAGGAGTATTGACACCAAAACTAAGAAACTCCTTAGCAGAACATAAGCTAGATATTATACGTTTGCTAGAACAAACCGAGATAAATACTACTTCTGTACCAGTAATTGAATCAGATTCTACCAGTCGATATAAACCTTTTCCCCTGACTGATATTCAGCAAGCATATTGGATCGGACGCAGTGGCATATTTGAGTTAGGAGATGTAGCTATTAGTGGTTATATCGAGTTTGAAACTGAAAATTTAGACTTATCGCGACTTTCAGCAGCTTGGCACAAATTAATTTATCGTCACGATATGCTGCGAGCTGTAGTCTTACCTACAGGAGAGCAACAGATTTTAGAGGAAGTTCCAGACTATGAAATTTCTACCTTGGATCTGCGAGAAGTAGAAAATCTTGAAGCAGAACGGGTACTCGCAGCCATGCGAGAAAAATTATCCCATCAGATGTTACCTTGCGATCAATGGCCTTTGTTTGATATTCAAGCCACTTATTTGGACGACCATCGAATGCGGCTTCATATCAAAATAGATTTATTGATGATGGATGCTGCTAGTGTTCAAATTCTATTCCAAGAGTGGAATCAACTTTACCAGAATCCTGAAATTTCCCTTAAACCATTGGAGATATCATTCCGAGATTATGTAATTAATAAGCAAACACGACAAGATCGAGAATTGATAAAGCGATCGCGCAATTACTGGTTGAGTCGTTTAGATACTTTACCCCCAGCACCAGAATTACCTGTAGTTTATTTTCCTAGCGAATTAAAAAATTATAGATTTAAACGTTACCGCGCTCGACTCGAACAGAATATTTGGGAGCAATTAAAACAGCGAGGGAAAAATGCTGGTTTGACTCCTTCTGTGATTTTGCTGGCTGCTTTTGCGGAAATTTTAACAGTGTGGAGCAACAATCCTCGCTTTACTATCAATCTCACCGTGTTTGAACGTCTTCCCCTCCATCCTGACATTGAACGCATTATTGGCGATTTTACTAATACAATTTTATTGGCAGTAGACAATTCAACCCTAGCTACATTTACTATCCGCGCTCGAAAAATACAGCAGCAATTATTACAAGACTTAGACCATATTCATATTAGTGGAGTGGAGGTACTGCGAGAATTAGTTCGTCGTAGAAAAACTGGATTAACCGCAGTGATGCCAATAGTTTTTACCAGTCTTTTAGGTTTAAATTCTGTAAATAATAAAAGAGATTTAGAACTCAGTTTTTTAGGAGAAGAAGTTTATAGCATTAGTCAAACACCGCAAGTCTGGCTCGACCATCAAGTTAGCGAACAAAAAGGAGCATTAATATTCAATTGGGATGTGGTGGAAGAACTCTTTCCCCAAGGTCTTGTTGATGATATGTTTGGGGCTTACTGTGATTTACTCGAACGACTAGCAACTTGCGAATCAGCTTGGGTTGAAGCACATCAACTAAGTTTACCTCCAACTCAAACAACTAAACGCCATTCGGTAAATAATACTAGCGCTCCAATTTGTCAGCAAACTTTGCACGGCTTGTTTATCGAGCAGGTGAAAACACAACCCCAACAAGTAGCAGTTATTACAAATGAATACCAATTAACATATCATCAATTATACCAGCAAGCAACAGCATTAGCACGTAGATTACAACAGTCGGGAGCAACCCCCAATACTTTAGTAGCTGTAGTGATGGACAAAGGTTGGGAACAAGTTGTAGCCGTACTAGGAATTTTAATTTCTGGGGCGGCATATCTGCCGATTGACCCCAGTTTACCCCAACAGCGACAGTGGTATTTACTCGAACAAGGGCAAGTTAAATTAGTTGTCAGCCAACCCCAATTAGAAAGCAATCTTTCTTTACCTCCAGGGGTGCAGAGTGTATGTGTTGATAATGGCGATATCGAGACGTTAAATACAACACCAATTTTACACCATGAAAATATTGAAAATCTAGCCTACGTAATTTATACATCTGGTTCAACAGGATTACCTAAAGGAGTAGCCATCGACCATCGGGGTGCGGTGAATACAATTATTGATATTAACCAGCGCTTTGGGGTTGGAAGTGGCGATCGCCTCTTGGCTATTTCTGCATTAAATTTTGACCTATCGGTGTACGATATCTTCGGTATTCTCGCAGCTGGGGGAACCATAGTCATTCCACCTGCATACGCTGTTAAAGACCCCGCTTGCTGGTATGAATTAATAGTTAAGCTTGGGGTTACGATCTGGAATTCTGTTCCGGCTCTGATGCAGATGTTGATAGAATACTTATCCGTACAGCCACAAACAACAGCATTACCATTACGTTTGGCTTTGCTAAGTGGAGATTGGCTGCCCTTAAGTTTACCAGAGCAAATTCAAGCAAAGTGTTCAGATATTCAAATAATCAGTTTAGGGGGAGCAACGGAAGCTTCGATTTGGTCGATTTGCTATCCGATCACCACAGTTAACCCCAATTGTCCGAGTATTCCCTATGGTAAACCTCTGACGAATCAACATTTTTATGTTTTCAATGAATTAATGGAACCAACTCCGGTATGGGTTACAGGACAGCTTTATATTGGCGGGATCGGACTAGCCATCGGTTATTGGAAAGATGATGAAAAAACAAACGCTAGCTTTATCACTCATCGGCTAACTGGGGAAAGATTATACAAAACCGGAGATTTGGGCAGATATTTACCTTCAGGGGATATTGAGTTTTTGGGACGCGAAGATTTTCAGGTGAAAATCAATGGCTATCGGATTGAATTGGGGGAAATTGAGGCGATATTAAAGCAACATCCCGCGATTGAGCAAGCTGTGGTGAGTGCGGTGGGAGAAGAACGAAATAAACAACAGCTTGTAGCTTATATTGTTAGCAAAGATCCGTCATTAAGTAGTACTGAGTTCCAACTCTATCTGCAACAAAAATTGCCTAAGTATATGGTGCCTGATACCTTCGTGCAATTGAAGGTTCTACCACTGACTCCTAATGGCAAGGTAGACCGTCAAGCCTTAAGAGTACCAGATTTAGATATAACCCAGAGACAATTCATATTTTCCAGAGACACCATAGAACTTCAACTTGCTCAAATCTGGTCAGAACTTCTCAATGTCACTCCAGTAGGAGTAACAGACAACTTTTTCGATCTTGGCGGTAATTCTATTCTCGCCGTTCGTCTAATGACCCAGATTCAAAAACAATTCCAGAAGAATCTCCCCCTAGTCACGCTTTTCCAAAGCCCAACCATATCTGAACTAGCACATCTTCTCCGTTCTTCAACAGATTCTATCCCCTGGTCTACTTTAGTTCCTATTCAACTTAGTGGCAATGGACTTCCCCTGTTTTGTATACATCCTTTTGGTGGAAATATCCTTTGCTATCAGGATTTAGCCCGTTATTTGGGTTTAAAACGACCCATATATGGACTACAAGCAGTTGGACTTAATCCCGAATACGAAGCTCATACTCAAATTGAACAGATGGCGACTCATTACATCCAAGAGTTACAAACTGTTCAACACAGAGGTCCTTACTTCCTCTGTGGCTGGTCTATGGGTAGCTTAATAGCTTTTGAAATAGCCCAACAAATTTCCTCCCAAGGCGAACAGATAGCCCTTTTAGCTCTACTAGATCCTTTTACTCCTTCTATGATGAGTCCTTCCATGCCTGAAGAGGATCTTGCTTTATTAGCACTAGGATTGTTAGGAGATATCAATTTCAATTTAGAACACCTAAGCCAACTTGAACCAGATGAGCGACTCATATATGTAATAGAGCAGGCTAAGGAGAACAATCGAGTTCCATCTGATTTTGATTTAGATCAAGTTCGCCATCTACTTCATATTAGCAAGCTTAACTACCAAGCAGAACAAAATTATCAACCTCAGTATTACTCAGGAAAAATCATTATATTCAAAGCTAGTGAAACTGATGCTGACCTTGAAACAGCTTGGAATGAACTAGCTCCAAACGTAGAAATGCATTTGGTTCCTGGTAATCATTACAACATGCTTCAACAACCTCATGTCCAAACCCTAGCTCAACAATTAGAGAAATATCTTGATGTTTGAGCTATATAAAGTAGACTATTTTAAGCAAGTGTTAACTATGTATAACAATCAAATTCTCACATTAGCAGATTTATCACAGGTGCAAGCCCGTCAATTTCCAGATGCTAGGGCATTGATATTCAAGGATAAGGCACTTACTTATTTACAATTAGATCGGCGAAGTAATCAGACCGCAAATTCACTTTTAGCCCAAGGAATTCAACCAGGTGCGCGAGTAGCACTTTTAGCTAAAGATTCACTTAAGAGCTATGAAATTTTATTTGCTTGTTGCAAAATAAAAGCTGTTTTCGTACCGATTAATTGGCGTTTAGCCGCTGCTGAAGTAAGCTATATTCTCAGGGACGCTAATGTTGAAATTCTTTTTGTTGGGGCTGAATTTTATCAGTTAGTAGAATCGATTAGAAACGAGATTGATGGTGTTAAATCCATTATTGCCTTAGAAAAAATTGATGGCAATAGCCTGAGTTACGATATGTGGTCTCAGGAACATAGTGACGATCCACCCAATTTTGCTGTTGAACCCAATAATGTAGCCGTACAAATGTATACTAGCGGCACTACAGGACGACCTAAAGGTGTACAACTAGGACATTACAGTTTTTTTGCGATCGCCAAAGAATTTGCTCAACGAGGCAAAAACTGGATAAATTGGAACGAAACTGACAAGAGTTTGCTTACCTTATCTTTATTCCATATCGGCAGTCTATGGTGGGCTATCCGTGGTCTTGCATCAGGAGCCGAAAATATTATATTAGAAAATTTTATCGGCGTTGAGGTTCTCGAAGCAATTGAAAAGTACCGCATCACCAAGACATTTATGGTTCCAGCGATGATTCAAGTTCTGTTGAACGAACCATTATGCCAAAAAACAGATTTTTCATCACTGGAATACATTGTTTATGGGGGTTCCCCCATAGCCGAATCATCACTCAAAGGCGCGATCGCCACATTTGGTTGTAATTTTGTGCAAATATATGGGATGACGGAAACTGGGAATTGTGCTGTTTCTTTACCAGCAGATGCCCATACATCTACAAATAAAGACAGACTCAAAGCTGCGGGAAAACCCTTTCCTGGTGTATCGGTAGCCATCATAAACAATGAGGGTAAAGAAGTATCTTGCTCTCAAGTGGGTGAAGTTTGTATCAAATCTCCTGCAAATATGATTGGTTATTGGAAATTACCTGAAGCTACAGCAAAAACCTTAGTAGATGGCTGGATTCATACTGGTGATGCTGGTTATTTTGACGAAGAAGGTTACATTTACATTTGCGATCGCTTTAAAGATATGATTGTTTATGGTGGTGAGAATGTCTATCCAGCAGAAATCGAAAATATTTTATACGAACATCCAGCAGTAAGAGAGGTAGCAGTTATTGGTGTTCCAGATGAAGATTTTGGAGAAACAATCAAAGCGATTGTTGTTTTAAAAGAAGGAATGAAAGCAACCGCACTAGATATTATTAATTTTGTCCGGGGTAAAATTGCTGATTTTAAGTTACCTAGAAGTGTTGAGTTTACTGATTCTTTACCAAGAACGCCAAGTGGTAAATTACAAAAGGGCAAGATTCGGGAAAAATATTGGCAAGGCTATCAACGTCGTGTTAATTAAATATCTGCGGAAAATTATGTAGAGACGTAATATGCTACTCTACCAAGGAATTTCGGGTAATACCAATTTCATGTGAAGATGCATAGAATAGCTACATTCAAAACTCTTGCTGTGCAAGCTCATAATGAATTGGTATAAGGCATAATCTGTATGGAAAAATCAGCAATTTCGAGTCAGAATCGGGTTCCTCTTTGGAAACCACTAACTGTACGCAACTTCTTACTTCTGTACATCGGTGAAACTGTTTCACTTCTGGGCGACCAGTTTTACATAATTGCATTGCCTTGGTTAACAATACAGTTGACTAACTCTGGTATCACTTTAGGTACGGTGTTGATGAGTGCAGCAATTCCCCGTGCTGTTTTGATGCTATTTGGTGGTGTTTTCAGCGATCGCTTTTCACCACGATTAGTTATGTTTGTTTCCAATGCTTTACGTGGTTTGCTAATCGTTTTATTTGCAACAATCGTTGCGCTTAAAGTAACACGACTATGGCATATTTACTTATTTGCTGCTAGCTTCGGAATTTTAGATGGGCTTTTTATACCAGCATCTAAATCAATTATACCCACGTTGGTATCAAAAGAAGAACTAGTAGCAAGTAATACCTTAAGCCAAGGAACTTCCCAACTGATTTTGCTGATTGGACCGGCTTTGGGTGGTTTGCTAATTGCAACTGCTGGTATTGAGGTAGCATTTGTAATTGATGGCATTACTTTCGCGATCACAACCATAACGCTTTTGCTAATGAAGGGGATGACAGCAAAAGCAACAGTATTGAATGGGGAATCAAATCAAAATTCTGCTTCAACTAAAAAAACTATTAATTTGATTGCTGGTATGCGTGATGGACTCTACTACGTATGGCGCAATCAGCCTCTGAGAGTAGTTTTGCTGGTATTGGTAATCCTAAATTTTCTATTTATCGGTCCATTACAAGTTGGCATGACTTCACTAGCTCATAGTCGCTTTCCAGGCGGTGCAGTAGCTTTAGGAATAATGCAATCGGCTTGGGGTGGTGGTGGGTTATTAGGCACACTCATACCTCAATTTATCCATAATCTTCCAAAAATAGGAGTTTTACTACTAATTATTGCGAGTATACAAGGCTTTGGTCTGTTTTTACTTGGCTTTATCACCAATATAGTACTAGCTAGTATAACAATTGCAGTACTGGGGCTTTGCAGTTGCCTTTTCACTGTGGTAGGAATTACCTGGATTCAGAAACAAACCCAACCTGAAATGTTAGGAAGAGTTATGAGTTTGGGTATGTTTTCTGCCTTTGGTGTTGCTCCTCTTTCCTTTGCTTTAGCTGGTGTCTTAGCTAATTTACATCTGACAATTCTTTTCACTGTTGCAGGTAGTATCATGCTGACTACGAGTCTTTTGTTAGCAGCAAATCCATCAGTACGTAAGATTAATTAACTATGCGCTTTATTACCAACAACATAATCGCGCAAAACCGGATTTTGTTGAATAAACACTTTCTGTAAATCTGATATAGCAAGGGAGAAAACTATGAAAGTTCAATATCAAGACAATAAGCGAATGGGAGTCTTCGTTTATGACTTTAATAACAAAACTGCTTCAGATCAAGATATTCAGGATCTTAAGCAACTGATATATGAACACAAAATTGTTGTGATCAAGGATCAAGATTTATCACCTCATCGGTATTGTGATTTTGGGTATCGCCTTGGGGAAATAGAAAAATACTATCAGCCGATGTATCACCATCCAGAAAGGGAAGAGATTTTTGTTTCTTCCAATGTTTCCGAGAATGGTCAGCAAGTTGGAGTTCCGAAGACAGGAAAGTTTTGGCATTCTGATTATGCATTTATGCCGAAGCCATTTGCATTTTCAATGGTATACCCGATGCTCATTCCTAGTAAGGATCGTGGCACTTACTTTATTGATATGTCCAAAGTATATGAATGTTTACCAGATGACCTGAAATCGATTGCTAATGAGTCGAGTTGTTATCACAGTGTAAGACGTTATTTTAAGATTCGTCCTGAAGATGTTTATCGTCCGATTTCGGAAATACTGGACGAGATCGAGCGGGTAACTCCTGCTTCAAAGCATCCAACGACCTTTACTCATCCCGTTACGGGAGAAACAATCCTCTACATTACCGAGGGGTTTACCTATCGAATAGATGATTCTCAGGAAAAGCCACTAGATATAAGTGTTCTCCAAAGGTTGTTGACTCATTCCGGTCAGTTAGATAAGAGTTTTAAGTATCCATTAATCGAACTTCATGAATTTGAGTTAGGGGATTTGCGGATTTGGGATAATCGCTCTTTAGTCCATTGTGCCCACCATGCGGCAAATTCGGAACCGACGGTCACATTTCGATTGACCTTGCACGATAACTATCCGTTTTATGAGTTATAGAGCAGTTGTATTAGGACTGTTTTCAAAACATTTCAGTCATTTAATCAGGAGAAAGTATTATGTTGAAGTTTCAGGATTCAGGTCAAGAGAACGTCAAACAAAATAGTATCCATGTCAATAATGATGATATCTTACTGGCAGAAGTGCTTAAGCCTTATAAAGCTCATTGCAAGTACCTTAAATCGGCTGAAGTGACTAAAGAGGGCGATCCTCAGCATGGGGGACGTGTAATCGGACGATGTGAATTCTCGATACCTGAATCATGTTATATAGATGATACGGGTCATTTTAATTCAGTAGAGTTCAATATTTGCTACAATCAGATGATGTATTATGTCATAGCTAAATCAGTGAAAGAAAGGCTGATGGCATCATTTCAGTTGTGGACTATGACAGATTACTGGGCTAAACAACTGCCGGATGTCTATATTGTGAATTTTGAAAGTTCCTTTCGACGTGCTATGCAGTCTTCTAAGTTTTGGGGTGAGATTGAGTTTACAGATATTCGGATCAGATCCGGGATGATGTATATAGTTACCAAATGTCGTTATTGGGATGATAAAGATGGTAGTTGCAGTGGTAATGTTAAGTTAGTCATTGTGAATTCTCCGGTATGAAATAAAATCAGAGTTTGCGGATTCCGCCTAGACATCTTTATTTACATCTTGCACTTGAAAAATATCGCATCACAAAAATCACTACGTATTTACAGATTTTTCACCTTCGTTCATATCCGCCTGGGACTGTAAGTCCCAGTCTCATAGCAAAAGTCCTCTACAAGAGGACTCATTATACAAATTTGAAACTTGTAATATTTATCATGTTTTATCTATTGTTTAGCGACTTATACTTAAAGGTGCAAGATATGTGTTTATTAGTAATACGCTCAATAAACTCAATGCTGCACTAATGATAAACATAAACGTATATCCCGTAGCGCTGGCGATCGCACCGCTAAGAACTGAAGCGGCAATTCCGCCGAGGGATACTACTGACACTTGAAGTGTATAATCAGTGGCGGCTGTTGCTGGTTCGCATTTATCCATCATGGCACTTAGTAGCGCAGTATATGCCATGCTTTGCGCTGCATTGACTGTTATACTGACAGCATACAGCACGGGTAAACTACTGATACCAATTGCAGGTATGATATACAAAAGCGTCATCATGCTTGCGGCAAAACCAAATAGAGTTAGAGAACGTAATCTTCCCAAGTGAGTAACCAAAACTCCTGCAATCAAAGCACTAACAATACGGGCACTGTAACTTACAATACCCAACATCAAGCCAATATCTGAGAGCGACAAGCCTCTATCAACAAAAAGCGGACGAAGCATTGTAGCTGACATCATTTCGCCTCCCATATATAGCAATACTACGAAAAGCCACGGTAATGCTTTGGGACGCGAGAGAAAGTTGATAAAAGGTTGAAAATAAGATTTAAAAAAGTTTGATTTCTGAGATTTATTACTAACTTGTTCTTGATGTAGTAGTACTGGAATTAAAGTCAGTAAAATTACTACCGACATGATTATCAAGCTATACCGCCAGCCAATTCTATCTAATAGAATCAGCACTCCACCCCCACCAATAATAGCGCCAAAAACATTTCCCCCAGCTTGAATAGCGTTTCCTAATCCTCTTTCTCGCGGTTCGAGTAAATTTACTGCTAATGCATCAGTTGCAATGTCTTGGCTGGAGGAGAACAAAAAAGCGAGAAACATGCAAAAAACTAAGATATTGAAATTCTCTTTAATATCAATAAATCCACATCCAAATGTTACGAGTGCTAACAAAACTTGAAAACAGATAATCCAACCGCGATAATGTCCTAACTTTGGCAAACGGTAGCGGTCAATAAAAGGCGACCAAAGAAATTTTAACGCTGAGGGAAGAATGAGAAAACTTAATAAACCGATAGCATCAAGCGACATATTTTGTTGTCGCATAAAAATAGGTACGGTTTGGATAAAAAAGGTTGTAGGAATGAATTGAGTAGTGTAAAGTGCGGCGAGAAGGATTAATTTTGCAAGCATAGCAATACGCAGAGGATAACAAATCAAAAATAGCAACAAAAAAGATAATCTTTGCCATCGCCACAACAATTAAATTACAAATTAGCTTTAAATTGCACGCCATACGTCACAGGATCGCCAAATCCTGCGGTTCCGTCCGGTACTGGGAATAAGAATCCAGAGGTGATATATCGAGTATCAAACAAATTGTTAGCATATAGGTAAATGCCATATTTCTCGGCTTCGTAACCAATGCGGGCATTTACTAAGGCATATGGTTCTTGCTTAATTTGGTTCTCGTCATCAAAATAAGTAATACCATAACCACGCAATTCTGCACGAGCAAATAAGCCTCCCGGACTGCGATATTGAGCAGCTAAATTATAGGTAAATTGTGGTACTAGGGGAACTTGATTATCGCTTAAGTCTACACCTGTATCGGAATTTAGATAGTTTTTATATTTACTATCTACATAACCAACTGACGCAATTAAATCAATTCCTTTAGCTGGTTTTGCTTTCAGTTCAAATTCTACTCCAGTGGCTTTGAGGTCAATGTTGTTGACATTCCCAAAAAACCCTGTCTCGTCATATTGCAAAACTTGATAGTCATTTACATCGTTGTGAAAGACTGATAGATTAGCAATTAAACTATTATTCAGCCAAGAAGATTTCAAACCCACTTCATAACTCCAGGTTTTTTCTTCTCCAAATCGAAGTTCTGCTTCGCTATTGGCACGGTAGTTTAATCCACCCGGTCTGTAACCTTTGGCAATAGTCGCGTATGCCATTAAATTAGGATTGAATTGATATTTCAAACCGAACCGGGGAATCAATTCATTGTTGCTGACTTTTTCATCTTTAAATTCCGGACGCAGTGGAGTTAGAGTTCCGTCAGCGTTTACTGACTCATAAGTGCTATCTGAAGATGCATCACTAGATTCGTAACGCAAACCAGCAAATACGGTTAATGGCTCTATGAGCTTATAATCTACTTGTCCAAATACCGCATAGGTTTGACGATTATCGTCTCCAAAACGTCGAAATCGTCCAAATCCAGGAAACTCGGTTTGAGCATCATCAACGTTAAAGTCGCGAGATTCGTAGTAACCACCTAACAACCATTGAAAACGCTCAGCAGTTTCCGGAGATTGAAAACGTAATTCCTGCGTCCATAATGTTGAGTTAATATCATCAATAATTTGTATCGCTCCTGTGCTTCCCGGAACAACGTTTTCTTGACGAGTAAAACGACGTGCGGTGATGGATGTGGCTCGGAAACCCTCACCGTTGTAACCAACTTTTAAAGCTTGAGTATTTGTACTCAGCTTACTGTATCCTTCAGTTTGTAAATTAACCTCGAATGGGTCAGAAGGATTTAGCGTGTTATAAGTCGGATTACCGTCATCTGTAAAGCTGTTGTAGCTATTAAAAGATACTTTCCATTCTGGTGTTGGTGTCCACAGGAGTTGCGCTCGTGCAGCTACCCGTGAGCGATCGCCTATTTTTTCACCTGTAGCCAGGTTCTCAATGAATCCATCTTGTCCTCTGTAAGCTCCCGCAATTCGCAACGCTAGTTTATTATCGTCAACCAAAGTATCGTTGAGAGAGAATTGGAATTCACGGCTGTTATATCTACCGTAACTTCCACCAACTCGTATTTCTGGTTCTGGAGTTGCTTGGCTAGAAATGATATTGACGACCCCACCAGAACTATTTCGACCGTAAAGTGTACTTTGGGGACCCCTTAGCACTTCTACTCGTTCTAGATCGAGTAAAGCAAGGTCTAGAAAGCCGTTATAGTCAATTGGAACATCATCGATGTAAAAGGCTACGCTATCCTGAGCGGTAAGGAAATTCTGATTGTTCAAACCCCGCAAACTGTAATTATTAAACTCAGTACCACCCGAAGATGTGGAAAAAAAGTTAAAGTTGGGCGTTTGATTGGCAATATCAGCAAAAGAATCTATTTGAGCATCTTCTATTTCCTGTTGGGGTATTACCGTAACACTAATGGGTACATCCTGTGCGTCTTCCGGTCGTTTTTGCGCGGTAACGGTTAGTTCAATATCTGCATCTGCTTGGGGAGCAGAATCTAAGCTGAAGATTAAACGGCGATCGCCACTCGTCACCCGTGCGCTCGGTGCATCTTCTACCCCAGTCACCAGCACTTGCACTTTGTTCTCATCTAGCTGTGTAACTGTTACAGAAGCAATTCCTTGAGTGGGTGTTTGCGATTGAAACTTCTTACCATCCGGTAACGCCAATACCGCATTCTGGATGTCTGCAATTAAGGTATTACCATCCACTCTAGTTGTCGGTTGTGACAATTCTCCCTGGAGAGTTTCTAAAACAATTTCCAAACCGCTTTGCGTTTCTTGCAGTTTAATTCCAGTTACTTTAATAACTTTAGGAGTTGTATTTTCCTGGGTCAGCAAATCAGTTGCACTCGTTTTTGGGAACTGAATTTCGCTCAGTTGGGAAATATTTAAAATTGATGTCTGAGTTTTTTGTGCTTCATTCGTAGTGCTTATCAGTTTCTTCTCAACCTGAGACCAAGTATCTTGTTTTTTAGTACTAATTTCTGTCTCTGTTTGCTTTTCTCCTGCAAAACCTGGTTGAGCCAACACTAAACAACATACACCTGCAAAGCCTACGTATAAAAATTGTTTCAATTTCAAAGTATCCTCCCACACCACATGAAAATTGCACTCACAAAAGAATCGCAACCCTAAGTCGGTCGGCGTGAATATTTATCGTTGGGTTGAAAGCAAGTTATATTATCAATACGAAAATTCACCGTTGTCAAACGACACGTTGTCAAAGTAATACCTTGAAAAGCAAGTAGATTTTGTCAATATGTCCAAGTATATACTTTTGGGTGGGAAAAACAGGAGGTGTTAATTGCACGAGCGATCGCGAAGCGCGTCCGCCGCCACTGCACTTGTCACGCCGTTGCAGCCATCCCCGCTCGGACGATCGCCCGTTCATGCCCAGAGGGTTCCTTTGGCGTGACTCTCTCCTCGAATCTCCGATTCGAGGCAACCAGGCTGAGCGAACGTTGGGGAAAACGGGCGCGATCAAGCGATACGCGAAGCGTTAAGCCTCCGGCTAATCGCGCACGAATGGCATCAGTAAATATACTGCTATAGTATCAATATCCAGGTAATACTAATCATAAGTATAATACGGCACTGCTACCCCGTTTGACGAGAACAGGGGATAAAACGCGATTTTCTACAGTTTTTTTCTCTAATAAATCAAGTAACATTTGCATAGCACAGCGACCAATTTCCAACATTGGTTGGCTGAGTGTAGTTAGTGGTGGCGTAACGTAACCCGACAGAGCAATACCATCAAATCCAACCAAACTTAAATTTTGGGGTACCGAAATACCTAGTTCTTGGCAAGCCAACAGAGCGCCAACCGCTACCATATCGTTATAACAGAAGATGGCAGTTACCCCAGTAGTGACTAGTTTAGATAGCATCTTTTGTCCGGTAGCAACATCGCTTGTTCTTGTATTGTCTTCATCATTAATTACAACCCAATCAGTAATTTGTGGTAGACCAGCTTGACTAAGAGCCATTTGATATCCTTCTAGGCGCTGCTGGTTTGACTTACTGCGATCGCCTACACCCAGATAACCAATAGAAGTATGTCCAAGATTGATTAGATGTTCTACAGCCAATCGAGCACCTAAATAGTCATCTATTGACACAGAATGAAACATTTCAGGTTGCTCTTCAGTTTGGCTATTAATAAGAACTGTTGGTACAGTAATTTGCGCTATTTGCTTAGTATTGTGTTTACTAATTCGCGAGTCGGTTAATAAGATACCGTCCACTCTGCGGCGATGAAAATTATCAATAGCTGCGATTTCCTGGTCAAAATCTCGGTGTGAAGCACTTAACAAAACACTCAAACCGGCTGTTCTGGCTACCTGTTCGATTCCTTCTACTACCTCAGCATAAAAGGGATCTGCGATTGAAGTTACCACTACCCCAATGGTATTTGTACGTGAAGAATGCAAACTTTGAGCAATAGCATTAGGCACATAGCTCATCTCCCGCGCTAGTTGCTTAATTTCCTCTCGCACCTTAAGACTAATTAGAGGGCTATCTCGTAAAGCGCGTGAAACCGTGGAATGAGAAACGCCTGCTCTTCGAGCAATATCTTCAATTGAGATTTTTCGTTTACTCATTTTAAGCACATCTGTATGTAATGCAAATAAACTTAACATATATTTTATGCACACGTGTGCAAAAATATAAATAACAATTCATATACATCTGTGCAAAACTACAAAACTACCCCGCCCATAGCTCGCGCTCCCGACGGGGCTTGTGAACAACCAGATGTCATGTAATTCATGGAGGGCGGCATTCAGACCCGCCTAAATAAGTTTAGACAGGGTATCCTGCTGCAAAAAACGATGATTGTTAAAAAAATTACGATTGCAGCGAGCATATTAAGTATTATCAGTGGTACGCTTGTAAGCTGCACAAATGCCTCTCTCAATAGCAAAACTGATACCAACACTAATACTTACACTGCTACCAACACAAGTATACAAAGTAAGGATGGTAATCAGGATGTAAAATTACGAGCGGTCGGTGTCACCGTTGGCGATCTAAGTAACCCCTTCTTCGTCGTGATGGCGCAAGGAGCCGAGAAAGAAGCGAAGAAAATCGGGGGTAATGATGTCAGAGTGACTGTGGTTTCCAGTGGCTATGACTTGAACCAGCAATTTAACCAAATTGAAAATTTTGTTGCTGCGAATACTGACATAATTATCCTCAATGCTGCTGACAGTAAAGGAATTAGACCAGCTATTGATCAAGCAAGGAAAGCAGGTAGTGTCGTGATTGCAGTAGATACGGCTGTTGAAGCAGATGTAGATGCAACGGTGACGACTGATAATGTGCAAGCCGGAGAGGTTAGTTGCCAATATATTGCCGATCGCCTCAAGGGCAAAGGCAATGTAGTAATTGTGAATGGGCCTCCGGTGACTTCGGTTATCCAGCGAGTTAATGGCTGTCAAGAGGTATTGTCCAAATATCCCAATCTAAAAATCCTCTCCAAAGACCAGAACGCAGAAGGGAGCCGGGATGGAGGACTCAGAGTCATGAGCGATTTACTGACAACCTTTCCCAAAATTGATGCTGTCTTTGCCATCAACGATCCGAGTGGTGTGGGAGTAGACCTTGCTGCTAGCCAGGCAAAACGCAAAGACTTTTTCATTGTTGGGGTTGATGGTGCGCCAGAAGCGATAGAAGCGATCGCATCCAAAGACAGTCTATATGCTGCGACAGCTACTCAAAATCCGAGAGGAATGACTCAAAAAGCAGTTCAGGTTGGCAACGACATTTTGCATGGCAAAAAACCTGAGTCAGCTAATATTTTGATTCCAGTCAACTTGATTACAAAAGACAACGTTAACACAGCCAAAGGTTGGTAAGTCGTAAAGGCAGAAAGTCCCCCTGCCTTTGTTTTTAATAAAAATTATTTTTGCAGGATTCGCTGATGACAACAAATATTGAAACAGATAATCCTAATGCATCAACCGCCATCCCTGTATTAGAAATGCAAGGGATTACAAAACGATTTCATGGTGTACCTGCTCTGCAAAATGTCAATCTGACAATTTATCCGGGAGAGGTTCACGCCCTCATGGGTGAGAACGGGGCAGGCAAAAGCACATTGATGAAGATCCTGGCTGGGGCTTACATTGCCGATGAAGGCGAGATTCGTATTTCTTGTCGCCCTGTGAAAATTACCGATCCGGCTTCAGCACGTAAGGCGAGTATTAATCTTATTTATCAAGAACTGAATGTTGCACCCAATTTAACCGTTACCGAAAATATTTTTATGGGTAGCGAGTTGCAACGAAGTCAATTTTTAGACCGCAAAGCTATGCAACTCGAAGCGCAGCAAGTGCTAGAAAGCTTGGGAGCAAGTTTTGCAGCAGATGATATCGTTGGTAACTTGGCGATCGCCGAACAACAACAAGTAGAAATTGCACGGGCGCTGAAGGACAAAAGCCGCATTTTGGTTATGGATGAGCCAACAGCAGCACTGTCTGACCGCGAAACTGAGCGTTTGTTTGAGGTGATTCGCAAACTACGCAATGACGGCATTGCCATTATCTACATCAGTCATCGCATGGAAGAAATATATGCCTTAGCTGACCGGATTAGTGTGTTGCGCGATGGTCAATACATTGGCAGTCTCACACGGGATGAAATTTCTCCACAGCGATTGGTACAGATGATGGTCGGTCGCCCAATGGAGAATTTTTACGAACATCAACGGCGTATGAATCCTGAACCGGTGGTGCTAGAAGTCAGAAATATCAGCGATGGACGCAAGGTGCAACCGGCTAGTTTTCAACTTCATGCCGGAGAGATTCTCGGTCTAGCGGGGCTGGTTGGTGCAGGACGCACAGAGGTATCCCGGCTGATTTTTGGTGCTGACCGCAAGGTAAGCGGTGAAGTCTTCCTGAATGGGAAAAAACTGGAGATTAATTCCCCCAGTGATGCCATTGCTGCCGGAATTGGTTACGTCCCGGAAGACCGCAAAGACCAGGGTTTGTTTCTGGAGATGAGTTCCCGCAAGAATATTGCTCTCAACAGACTCCAGCAGGATGCAAAGGCTGGCATCGTTAATTGGGGTTCAGTTAATAAGATTGCCACCGAAGCGGTTGAAAACTTCCACATCCGGCTTGCCAACCTGGAAATCAGAGCGGTGGATCTTTCCGGCGGCAATCAACAGAAGCTACTGCTAGCACGTTGGCTAGCCATTAAACCGAGAGTATTGATGCTAGATGAGCCAACACGCGGTGTAGATATTGGCGCCAAAAGCGAAATCTACCGAATTATGAGCGAGTTGGTAACACAAGGGGTGGCAATTCTTATGGTTTCCAGTGAACTACCGGAGATTGTCGGTATGAGCGATCGCGTTTTGGTCATGCGAGAAGGGCATCTGGTAGGCGAACTTGACGACAGCCCTGGCAAAGAGATTACCCAAGAAAACATTATGCACTATGCAACTGGAGCAGCGGAGGTACTAGCATCATGAGTCAAACCTTAAGACCTGTCAACAATAGACCCGGCGAGAAACCCAGCTCACGCCAACGTAAATCAATCAACAATTTACTTCAAGTTGCAGGTATTTTGCCGATTCTGGTACTCATCTGCATCTTATTTTCGCTCCTTAGCCCCAACTTTCTCACACCAGGTAACGCCGTCAATATATTGCGTCAGGCATCAATCAATATTGTGCTGGCGACGGGGATGACGTTTGTGATTCTCACCGGAGGCATTGACCTTTCAGTTGGGTCAATATTGGCTGTTTCTGCCGTAGTTGCGGTGTTGGTATCGCTACTTCCTGCTTTAGGTTGGGCTGCTGTACCTGCTGGTTTGCTGACAGGATTGCTTTTGGGTTTAGTCAACGGCGCTTTGATTACCTTTTTGGATGTGCCACCTTTTATTGTCACGTTGGGTTCACTGACTGCCTTACGGGGTGTTGCTTTTTTGGTTGCCAATGGCACAACAGTTATTAACCGTAACATCAATTTTGCTTGGGTGGGTAATAACTATTTGGGTCCCCTTCCCTGGCTGGTAATAATTGCCTTATTGACTGTGGCAGTTAGTTGGTTTGTTTTACGACAGACTGTTTTGGGTGTACAAATATACGCTGTTGGTGGTAACGAGCGGGCAGCACGACTGACTGGGATTAAAGTTAATCGCGTGCTGCTATTTGTCTACGGTGTTAGTGGATTGCTGGCAGGTTTGGCAGGGATAATGAGTGCCAGTCGCCTTTATAGTGCAACTGGCATGTTAGGCCAGGGTTACGAATTGGATGCGATCGCTGCTGTTATTCTTGGTGGAACCAGCTTTACAGGCGGTATTGGTACTATTGGCGGAACTCTTTTGGGTGCATTGATCATTGCTGTTCTCAACAATGGTTTGACCCTGTTGAACATGTCTTACTTCTGGCAACTAGTCGTTAAAGGACTGGTAATTATTGTAGCGGTGATGATTGATCGGCTCCGCAGACGTTCCAGACGGTGAAGATCATGCTTAAAAAAATTTTATACAGTTTTTCGTTTTTGTTGTTGACAACACAAGCAGTCTGGGCGATGCCAAGGACAGAGAATTTTGAAGTTGCTGATACAGCAAATGCCAATGGCAGCTTGCAGGGACAGGTCACTTCTGTTTGGAAGCTTTCCGATGTGAAATCAACCGATTGGGCATTTGGTGCGCTGCAATCGCTGGTTGAACGCTACGGCTGTATTGCAGGTTATGCTGACTCCACCTATCGCGGCAACCGTACCCTAAGCCGTTACGAGTTTGCAGCTGGTTTAAATACTTGCATGAACCGGATTAGTGAGTTAATTGCAACAGGTACTAATGATCTAGTTAACAAAGAAGACCTGGCAGTGCTGCAAAAATTGCAGGCAGAATTTGCGGCAGAACTGACAACTATGCGCGGGCGGGTAGATGTGCTGGAGGCACGTACAGCAACACTGGAGGAGCAACAGTTTTCCACCACTACCAAATTGAATGCTCAGATCATTACTGCCTTTAGTGACACCTTTGGTAACTCCGTGGGTGGCGATCGCGATCGGTCTCAAGCTTACTTTGCAGATCGTGGTCGTCTCAACTTTGAAAGCAGTTTCACAGGTAAAGATTTGTTGCGAGTCCGTCTACAGTTTGGCAACTTCTTGAATTCCAATGGTCAAAGCCAGATTGCATCGGTAACGGGTACTGGGATGACGCGGTTGAACTTTGACACCGACAGCAACAATAATCTCACTATTCCCCATATCCGTTACTACTTTCCGGTTGGTGATTCTGTTTCCTTCGTTGTCGGGCCCACAGGTATTGGCTACACTGATATCACGGATACCGTAACTCCTGCAACTATCGCTGATGACGGTAACGGAGTTCCCTCACTATTTGGGCAATACAGTCCACTCTTCCGGCGAGGCGGTGGGGGTGCAGCCGTTAATTGGAAACTCACCGAAGACCTAATTCTAACACTGGGCTATTTGGCGGGTAACTCCAATGTTCCATCTGAAAAAAACGGGTTATTTGATGGCGGTTACAATGCGCTGGCACACTTAACGTATTACGGCAAGCAAGGGGCGGTTGGTATTGCCTACTCTCATGGCTATAGCCCTGGTGGCAAAGTCGATCTCACAGGTGGGACGGGTAGTGCCCTAGCAAGTTCTCCCTTTGGAGACAATATTGCTACTTCCAGCAACATAGTGGGCGCGCAGGGATACTATCGCTTTTCGCCAAAGTTCCAGATCCACGCTTGGGGTGGATATATCTGGGCAAATGCCGAGAACTCTAATTTCAGTGATATTTCCAATGGCAGAGGTGGAGAGGATTCACTTTTCGTCAGAAATGGTGACAATGCTAATGCCTGGTTTGGGGCGATTGGTATGTCGTTTCCAGATGTTGGGGGTAGGGGCAACCTACCGGGAATTCTCTTTGGTTTGCCACCGCGCGTTTCCAACAGCGATGTCCGTAAAGATGCGGACAACGCTTACCACATCGAAGCATTTTATCGCTGGCGGCTAAACGATAACATCTCGGTGACTCCTGGTTTCTGGGTGATTCTTAACCCGGAAAATAATAGTAAAAATGATACTCAGTATGTGGGTGTAATTCGCACAACGTTAGATTTCTAAATTAAAAAGGAAAAAATATCCTTTTGTTTAGCCACAAAATTTATTTATGGGACTCTTAATTTTGAATTTTGAATTTTGAATTAAGCGAAGGGGCTAACATCTCTTTGTTGAGGCGTGAGTTGAAACAGCATTTTTTTAATCTTCGTTCAAAGTCAACTTAGTCATTATCGTTGTAGTAAGGCATCTGTTCCAAAATGTTTTTTAGTTCCTTGGGTTTGGCTAGGGCGATATGGTCTTGAATGGAAGTAATTTCTTCAAGAGTAACCTTAAAACTGTCATGGCCGATTTTTTCTCGCTGACTGTAAACATAGGTTTTTTGAGCAATTTTAAGCGTCCCACCTTTCATTTTGATAACTCGCTGCCCAAACAGAACCTGCAAATCATGCCGGCCACTCCAATAAACCTCGTACTTCCCATCAAAAACCTTACGAACATATGGGTCCCAAGCTGTATCCCTTTTTGGACTGAAACTAGTTGGATAGCCATGCTTTTCCTTATTGCTCTGGTAGAAAGTGGTATCTTTTGCCCTCTGGTTTTCTCTAGCCGCTTTTAGACCAAAAAGAGCCGAGCTTACAGCTATTGCCGCAACTACAATGCCAGCAGCCACCAAATCTGGATTCACGCTGTCCTGACTCCCATTAAAAGCCCCTGGATTGCGAATGTAGGGGTTATTATCGGGCAAATTAATAAAATTGTTTCTTGGGGTTTTGGCCGCCAAAAGTTTGGACTGTTCCATCATATAGCGCGCATCCCTTACCAACACAGAACCGAGAATGCCGGATCTACTCTATTATTTGTTATTTATGGAGCTAGATGCCTCGCTTGTATTCCGAAAGAATTAAGCGCGGGTTGCATTCTCTATGGTTGTTCGACAGTTTCTATTTTAGAGATTCAACTAATTCCCGCACACAGGTTACATCCACTGAATCAACCAGGGGTTTTCCACAGAGCAGGTACGATTGCTGGTTTCGCGTTTAACTGTTCAAACAGCTTAAGCATCAACCAATTGTTTTCGGTCGGAAATTACGCAAACGCAGTGCATTAGTTACTACGGAGACGGAACTAAACGCCATTGCTGCACCTGCAATAATGGGGCTGAGCAGCCAACCGAAGAAGGGGAAAAGAATTCCTGCTGCAATTGGAATACCAGCGACGTTATAGATAAAGGCAAAAAAGAGATTCTGACGAATATTGCGAATCGTGGCACGAGAGAGTTGAATGGCGGTAACAATACCTTGTAAATCCCCAGAGATGAGAGTGATATCACTAGCCGCGATCGCTACATCTGTTCCTGTGCCAATTGCCATCCCGACATCGGCTTGAGCTAGCGCCGGTGCATCATTAATGCCATCCCCGACCATTGCTACAATTTTGCCTTCCGACTGAAGTTTCTCGACAGTCTCGGCTTTTTGATCCGGGCGAACTTCAGCAAAGACTCGCTTGATGCCCACTTCACGAGCAATCACTTCGGCAGTGCGGCGATTGTCTCCGGTCAACATAACTACTTCTAATCCCATTTTTTGCAATGTGCGAATCGCGTTTACAGAAGACGGTTTCACCGCATCGGCAATGCCCATAATCCCTTGGATTTTGCTATTTACCGCAATCCAAATAACCGTTTTACCGAGATACTCTAAGCGATCCCAATGTTCCTGCAATGCATTTGTATCAATGCCTAACTCGTTCATCCAACGGTGGGTGCCAATTTGTACCCATTGATTTGACACGTACCCTTGCACACCACTACCAGCGTTAGCCACGAAGTGGCTTACCGTAGGTTTCGCTTCAAAATCCTGTGCATCAGTTAACTGCACACCTTGAGATTGAGCATAATTGACAACTGCCTCCGCTAGCGGATGTTCTGAATTACGTTCTACAGATGCTGCAAGGCTCAGAAGATTTAGCTCATTGCCGTTGGCTGTACCGTTGACGGTTACAAAATCGGTGACAGTCGGCTTACCTTGCGTAATTGTACCCGTTTTGTCGAGAACAACAGTCTTAAGTTTGTGCGCGAGTTCCAGACTTTCTGCCCCTTTAATGAGAATACCATTTTCTGCACCCTTGCCTGTTCCCACCATGATAGAAGTCGGCGTCGCTAAGCCAAGGGCACACGGACAAGCAATAATTAACACACCGACAGTGGTAATTAGTGCCATCGTCACATTGCCCATGATGTTGTACCAGATAACAAAGGTGGCGATCGCAATGGCAATTACAGCAGGTACAAACCATCCAGTAACTTGGTCAGCTAATCGCTGAATCGGTGCTTTTGAACCTTGCGCTTGCTGCACTAGCTTGACAATCTGCGCCAAAAATGTATCTTTACCCACTCGTGTTGCTCGGAATTTGAAGCTACCAGTTTTGTTAATTGTGGCTCCAATCACTTCATCACTCGGATGTTTTTTCACAGGTACACTTTCACCTGTTACCATTGACTCATCAATAGTCGAGGAACCATCAATAATCTCGCCATCTACTGGAATCTTTTCACCCGGACGCACTAAAACAATATCGCCTTCAATTACTTCGGCGAGTGGGATGTCTACTTCTGTGCCGTTGCGAATGACACGAGCAGTTTTAGCTTGCAAGCCTACAAGCTTACGAATCGCTTGGGAGGTTTGCCCTTTGGCACGATTTTCAAGCAGTCGTCCCAGCAAAATCAGAGTGATGATAACTACAGCTGCTTCGTAGTACACATCAGGCGGCAATCCTCGCTCAGTGAAAAACCCAGGTAAGAAGGTGGGGAAGAGAGAATACAGATAAGCGGCACCTGTACCAATTGCCACCAAGGTATCCATTGTTGCCGCGTGACGTTTCAGAGCTTTCCAGGCATTGATAAAGAAGGATGCACCACACCAAAACAAAACTGGAGTCGCCAGCACAAGCTGTAACCAAGGATTGTGCAACCACATAGGGATAAAGGGAATGGGCAACCCTGTCATCATTGGTAGCGAACCAATGACTATAATGGTGCTGATAATGCCGCCAACCCAAACTTTTCTGACTAACGCTCGATTTTCTGCTTGGCGTGCCTGCTGTTCTGTATCATCATCTGCGGTAAATAAATCATCGTCTTGCATGGGCCTGGCGGAGTATCCCACTGCATCTACCGCATCGCAGATTGCTTTTGGGTTAGTTTTTCTCTTGTCATAGGTGACAGTGGCTTGCTCTGCCCCAAAGTTGACGCTACACTCATTCACACCACCAACAGAGCGAATTGCATCTTCAATTGTTTTCGCGCAAGAGGCACAACTCATACCCCGCAGTTTCAGATTCGTGTTTTCCATTGTCAAATCTCCTAACGATGTCCTGAACTGCTTTTGAAAGAATTTAGTGGTAGGTAACGGTATAACCTGCGGCTGTAATTGCTTCTGTGATGGCAGCTTCTGCTGCTTGAGTTTCAATATGGACAAGCTTAGTTTTGGTATCAGCTTGAACAGTTGCGGCTGGATCGACAGTTTTCACCGCTTTTGTGATGCTTTCGACACAGGCAGAACAAGCCATGCTAGGAACCTTGAGTTGAAGTGTCATTTGATGTACTCTATTTCATGAACTAATCCCATTTTGAAATCTCCATCTTGCTGGAGAGTCAAGGGGTAGTAAGAAAAAATTTTTGAGAGTACAAAAGTCGGGCAAGGTTGCCTAGAAGCCATGCTTTGCCAGGATAAACGCATCACATTTTGAGATGGCGGTTGGTTACAGCTTCGCTACCATTGGGTTTATTTGTGCCTGCTCAAGGCAGCGTTTCAATTGTTCTGCCAGAACTTGGACATTTGGTTTTTGAAGCATAGTTAAGTGCTTGCCAGGAACTATATGGATATCTACTCCTTCAGCTAACTTACCCAAGCCCATTGTTAAATCTTCAGGCTCTTGGGCTAGCTGTTCTGCGGCTCGGAAGAGAGTAACTCGGCCAGGATAGCGTTGTGGTACATAGTTCTGTGCAGCTCGTATGTTAGCTTTGTAAACCTGTATAAACGAGCGTGCTTGTGGAAGATCGAAATCAGAGGGAAGCAAGTTGGACTGCTTAACCTGCTCTATCACATAGAGTATCTGCTCATCCGCACCAAGTTGTTCAGGATGCTCAAGTGACAAAGAGTAATACTCTTGAAATAAGCCTACGAAATTTTCTACATCATCTTCTTCTTGTAAAGAATCTTTATTAACTATCAGATCACTATCTAGCAAAGCCAATAAGGCTACTTGCTGTCCTTGTGCCACAAGCTGTAAAGCCATTTCAAAGGCTACAAATCCGCCATAAGACCAACCTCCTATAAAGTATGGGCCTTCCGGTTGAATAACACGCAGTGCTTCGATGTAACAAGCTGCCGTGTCTTCAACTGTAGTGTGAGGGTCTTGTTGTCCATCCAACCCCCTAGCTTGGAGTCCATAAAATGGTTGATCTGAACCCAGACAACGCGCCAAATCATAGTAGCAGAGGACATTACCACCAGCTGGGTGGACGCAGAAGAAAGGTCGTTGGGAACCACCAGGTTGAATTGCAACTAAAGGAGACCAGCTTGGAGAACTGATTTGCTGACGTAAAATCCTAGCCTGTTGATCGATAGTCGCTCCTTGGAATAGAGTGGTTAACGGTAAATCCTGTCCAAATTGCTTCTGAATTTGAGCTATTAAGCGTACGGCTAAAAGCGAGTGACCGCCAAGTTCAAAAAAGTTGTTTGTTACACCAATGGGGCTGACATCCAAGATATCTTCCCAAATGTGTGCAAGTTGAAGTTCCAAGGTATCACGGGGCGCGACGAAAGCATCCTCTAGCTCAGACCGATCTCGATTTGGAGCAGGCAGGGCGTTGCGGTCTACTTTGCCATTGGGTGTTAAGGGTAGGGAATCTAGGAAGACGAAGCTTGAAGGCAGCATATATTCTGGCAACTTCTGTTTGATGTAGTGGCGTAGCTGGCTATTACTTTTGGTAGTTTGCCCTTGAGCAACTACGTAGGCAACTAAGCGCTTTTGAGTAGCTGCGTCTTGTTGAACAATAACTACACACTGGAGTACATCTGGGTGTTGGCTTAATACAGCCTCAATCTCTCCCAATTCAATACGCAACCCCCGCAGCTTGACTTGGTTATCGATACGACCGACGTACTCAATATTGCCGTTACTTAGGTAGCGCCCTAAATCACCAGTTTTGTATAATCTCGAACCCGGCTGTTTGTTGTAAGGGTCGGGAATAAAGGCAAGGGTTGTTAGCTGTGGATGGTTGAGATAACCACGAGCTAAATTGTCACCACCGATGTACAACTCGCCCACAACTCCGATTGGTACTGGTTGCAAATTTTCATCTAACAGATAAACTTGTGTATTGCTAATCGGACGACCAATCGTCGGGGCGCTACTAGCAAGCTCATTTGCAGCCACTAAACCCGATGTTGTCACCACGGTATTCTCAGTCGGACCGTAATTATTAATCAGTGCAAACGGTAAACTCTCTGGAGGATGCTGCTGTAGTTTATCCCCACCTGTGAGCATAATACGTAATCCGCACTCACTTGGCCAAGGCAGCGCTAAGATTGCCTGTGCAAGTGGTGTGGGCACAAAGCTGATGGTAATGCCTTGTTCTAATAGCCAATCTTGTAGTTGCGTTGGTGAACTTCGGATTTGCTCGTTGACAATATGAATGCTCGCTCCTACTGCTAAAGGCGGCCATATCTCCCACCCACAAGCGTCAAAGGCAGCATTTGCCATCTGAGTGGTTCGGTCTTTTGGCGAGAGCGAAAATGCTTGTTGATGCCACAACACCAGGTTGAATAAGCTTTGATGAGAAACTGCCACTGCTTTGGGCTTTCCGGTTGAGCCAGAAGTGTAAATTGCATAAGCTAAATTCTCTGGTGCAAGCATTATTTGCGGATTGTGCTGTGAATGTTGGGCAATGCTGTGCCATTGACTATCTACACATATCACTTGCCAGAAATGCGATCGCAATTTTGAAACTAAATGTTCAGTAGTGATTACTACTGACACCTGAGCATCTTCTCGCATCAAAGCTAATCTTTGTTGAGGATAGTTTGGATCTAGTGGCAAATACGCTCCTCCCGCTTTGAGGATAGCCAACATTGCTACCACCATGAATCCACACCGCTCTGTGCAAATACCTACTAACATTTCTGGCTTGACACCATTAGCAATCAGATAATGTGCCAGTTGGTTAGCACTTTGATTCAACTGTTGGTAGGTTATTTGTTCGTCTTCGCAAACAACTGCCACTGCATCCGGTGTCTGTAAAGCTACTGCTTCAATTTGCTGATGGATACACACCAACTCTAAGTGTTCGATTCGGGTGTCGTTCCACTTTTGCAGTAATTGTTGTTCGGCTGCACTCAATAGCGGTAATTCTGATAACCGGTGATTGGGATTGGTTACTATTGCCAATAGTAATGTTTGCAAATGCCCGCACATCCTAGCTATTGTCGCTGCGTCAAACAAGTCGGTGTTGTATTCCAATGACCCGCTCAGTCCTTGCTCGGTATCCTCCAAAGATAGGGTTAAATCAAACTTTGCCGTTGCGGTTTCTACTTCCAATGGTGTCAGAGTTAAGCCGAGAAATTCCCCAGAAGACATCGGTGCATTTTGGAGGACGAACATCACCTGAAACAGTGGCTGATGACTCAGGTTCCGCTCCGGTTGGAGAATTTCCACCAACTGCTCGAAGGGCATATCTTGATGAGCATAGGCACCCAAGGCTACTTCTCGCACCCGATCTAGTAACTCACAAAAACTCGGATTCTCAGCAAGATTTGTGCGCAATACTAAAGTATTGACAAATAAGCCGATCAATCCCTCTATTTCGGCACGATTGCGGTTAGCGATCGGTGTGCCAACACAGATATCCGACTGCCCGCTATAGCGGTAAAGTAACGTTACAAACGCTGCTAGCAGTGTCATGAACAACGTGACCCCACAGCGCTGACTCAACTTGCGTAGTGCGTCGCTCAACTCCACCGGTAGTACTAATCGTTGATACGCCCCCCGGAAAGTCTTCACAGCAGGTCGTGGTCGGTCAGTGGGCAGTTGCAACACATCAGTTGCATTGCACAGTTGTTGTTTCCAGTAGGACAGTTGTGTTTCAAGTACCTTTTCATTTTGTAACCACTGTCGCTGCCAGAAGGCAAAGTCTGCATACTGAATCGGCAATTGGGGCAACGCTGTTGGGTTTTCAGTAGACAAGGCATTGTATAAGCAAGCTAACTCCCTGACAAATATGCTCATTGACCAACCATCACAGATAAGATGGTGCATCACCACCAGCAACACATGCTCCTCCTTTGCCAATTGGAGCAAAGTTGCTCGCACTAACGGCTCACTTGCTAGGTCAAACGGGCGTACTGCTTGTTGGCTTGCTAATTGCTGGCTGATACTTTCTCGTTGAGCTTCAGGCACACAGCGCAAGTCCACTACTGGTAGTGTCAACTTCAGGGTTTCGGCGATGACTTGAGTTGGCTGCCCGGATTCGACGATGAAGTTGGTGCGCAAGGCCTCGTGACGGTTGATGATACAATTGAGGCTCTCTTCGAGGGCGCTAACGTTGAGATGACCTTGAAGACGAACGGCAACCGGGATATTGTAGGTGGCAGTACCTGGCTGTAGCTGATCCAAAAACCACAGCCTCCCTTGTGCAAATGACAGTGGGATTGCTTGCTTGTGTGTAGAGGGTAATAAAGGCAAAGCTAGCAATTGTTGCCCGCCCCCAAGCAATTTCTGTATGCACTGCGCCAGTTCTTTGATGGTAGGTGCTTCAAACAAGCTACGCAATGGTAATTCCACTTTTAAAGTGGTTCGCACTCGCGAAACTAGTTGCGTTGCTATTAAGGAATGTCCCCCAAGTTCAAAGAAGTTGTCCTCAATGCCTACTTGCTCTATTCCCAAAACCTCTGCCCAGATGTAAGCTAACATCTCTTCAATACTCGTCTGTGGGGCGACAAAGCTTGGTGAAAGTTCCCCACGTGGCATTTCAAGTGTTCTTAAGGCGTTGCGGTCTACTTTGCCATTGGGTGTTAAGGGTAGGGAATCTAAGAAGACGAAGCTTGAAGGCAACATGTATTCTGGCAACTTCTGCTTGATGTAGTGGCGTAATTGACTATTAGTGAGTGTTGATTGTTGTTGAGTAACTACGTAGGCAACTAAGCGCTTTTGAGTAGCTGCGTCTTGTTGAACAATAACTACACACTGGAGTACATCTGGGTGTTGGCTTAATACAGCCTCAATCTCTCCCAATTCAATACGCAACCCCCGCAGCTTGACTTGGTTATCGATACGACCGACGTACTCAATATTGCCGTTACTTAGGTAGCGCCCTAAATCACCAGTTTTGTATAATCTCGAACCCGGCTGTTTGTTGTAAGGGTCGGGAATAAAGGCAAGGGTTGTTAGCTGTGGATGGTTGAGATAACCACGAGCTAAATTGTCACCACCGATGTACAACTCGCCCACAACTCCGATTGGTACTGGTTGCAAATTTTCATCTAACAGATAAACTTGTGTATTGCTAATCGGACGACCAATCGTCGGGGCGCTACTAGCAAGCTCATTTGCAGCCACTAAACCCGATGTTGTCACCACGGTATTCTCAGTCGGACCGTAATTATTAATCAGTGCAAACGGTAAACTCTCTGGAGGATGCTGCTGTAGTTTATCCCCACCTGTGAGCATAATACGTAATCCGCACTCACTTGGCCAAGGCAGCGCTAAGATTGCCTGTGCAAGTGGTGTGGGCACAAAGCTGATGGTAATGCCTTGTTCTAATAGCCAATCTTGTAGTTGCGTTGGTGAACTTCGGATTTGCTCGTTGACAATATGAATGCTCGCTCCTACTGCTAAAGGCGGCCATATCTCCCACCCACAAGCGTCAAAGGCAGCATTTGCCATCTGAGTGGTTCGGTCTTTTGGCGAGAGCGAAAATGCTTGTTGATGCCACAACACCAGGTTGAATAAGCTTTGATGAGAAACTGCCACTGCTTTGGGCTTTCCGGTTGAGCCAGAAGTGTAAATTGCATAAGCTAAATTCTCTGGTGCAAGCATTATTTGCGGATTGTGCTGTGAATGTTGGGCAATGCTGTGCCATTGACTATCTACACATATCACTTGCCAGAAATGCGATCGCAATTTTGAAACTAAATGTTCAGTAGTGATTACTACTGACACCTGAGCATCTTCTCGCATCAAAGCTAATCTTTGTTGAGGATAGTTTGGATCTAGTGGCAAATACGCTCCTCCCGCTTTGAGGATAGCCAACATTGCTACCACCATGAATCCACACCGCTCTGTGCAAATACCTACTAACATTTCTGGCTTGACACCATTAGCAATCAGATAATGTGCCAGTTGGTTAGCACTTTGATTCAACTGTTGGTAGGTTATTTGTTCGTCTTCGCAAACAACTGCCACTGCATCCGGTGTCTGTAAAGCTACTGCTTCAATTTGCTGATGGATACACACCAACTCTAAGTGTTCGATTCGGGTGTCGTTCCACTTTTGCAGTAATTGTTGTTCGGCTGCACTCAATAGCGGTAATTCTGATAACCGGTGATTGGGATTGGTTACTATTGCCAATAGTAATGTTTGCAAATGCCCACACATTCTCGCTATTCTCGCTGCGTCAAAGCGGTGACAATCGTAGTTCAACCGCAAAGATAATTGCGCACCTGGCACAGCTACCACCGTCAGTGGATAGTTTGTCCTCTCGAAAGCACGAACATTACCTAATTCCAAATTGCCGCCTTGTTCCTGTAAAGAAGCATCAATTGGGTAGTTCTCAAAAACCACAATGCTTTCAAAAAGGGGCTGTCCTCTGGGTACTTCACTCATTTGGTGAATCTCTACCAAAGAACTGTAATCATATTGGCTAATTTCTACCTGCTGGTTCTGAATTTGCTTCAACCAAGATAGAGGAGAGTCCTGATTAGACACCTGCACCCGCATTGGCAGGGTGTTAATAAATAACCCGACTATCGATTCCACTCCTTTGATGGCGATCGCACGACCAGAGACTGTCACCCCAAAAACTACATCCCTTTCACCACTGTACCGGCTCAGAAGTAAAGCCCAAGCTCCTTGCACCAATGTGTTCACTGTCAGTTGATGTTGTCGTGCGAAAGACTGGAGGTCTTCTGTCGCTTGCTGCGTCAACTGGATTTGCTGTTCGCTGTAACTTTTATCACTAGGCAGGTTTGTTAATGCTCTATCGACTGCTAGGGGTGTTGGTGCTGTAAACCCTTTAAGTAATTGCCGCCAAAATGTTTCAGCTTTAGCCAAGTCCTGTTTTTGTAACCAGGCAATATAATCTTGGTAAAAATAACTAGATGTAAAGTTTATTTTTTGACTTTCGATTGAGGCTTTATAAAAGGCAAAAACTTCTTTAAGAACCAAATGCAGTGACCACCCATCCATTAGTAAGTGGTGAAAGCTCCAAAGAAATTGATGTAAATCCTCCTTCACCTGAATTAGGGTCAGGCGCATTAGCGGAGCCTGAGATAGCTTGAAACCTCGCTCCCGGTCAAAGTGCAAGAAAGTTGACCATTGCTGTTGCTGTTGCTCAGGAGATAGTTTTCGCCAATCGTGTATTTGCAAGGGTAGTTTCACCTGCCGATACACTACCTGAAGCGGCGTGTCCTGATTCTCCCAAATGAAAGCAGTCCGTAAGACTGAATGCCGAGCTATCACTTGCTGCCAAGCTTGCTGGAAGGCTTGAACTTCGAGGTTTCCCTCAAGGGTGCAGCTCAACTGCACAAAATATACCCCCACTTTTGGAGCATAAAGGGTGTGGAAAAGCATACCCTGTTGCATGGGGGAGAGAGGATACAATTGCTCGATATTTTTCCAGTTAGTTTTGGTTATCTGTTCTTCAAACTCAATGCTTGCCAATGCTTGATCAAGTTTATCCTGGCTTAAGCGAGCCAACGGGAAATCTGAAGGTGTATAGCCTCCTGTCTCAGGAGACAGACAATGCTCAATTAGCGATCGCAATGCTTCCAAAAATTCCTGCGCCCTTCGCTCAATTGTCACCTGTTGATGCACATTCTCACTGTACATCCAATTTATTCGCAACTGCTTCCCTATTATCAGTCCATTAACATCCAGCAAATGCTTCCGGCTTCCTCGCGGGCTATGGCTTGGACCGATAGACTCTTGGGCTGGTTGGAATAGAGTTGACGTATGCAACAGTTGATCAAATTGACCCAGATAGTTAAAACTTATCTCCGCTTCAGGAGAACCACGCAGTTGTGAAGCTATTTCCGCGTTTTCACTTAGATAGCGCAGCAAACCATAACCAATTCCCTTGTTTGGAATATTACGAAGCTGCTCTTTAACTGACTTTAAGGCATCGCCCAAATTGTCTATTGCTTCTAGCTTTAAAAGTACGGGGAAGATGGTAGTAAACCAACCAATGGTGCGTGACAAATCCACGTCTTCAAAAATGTCTTCCCGCCCATGACCTTCCAAATTGAGCAAAACAGAGCTAAACCCAGTCCATTTTGCAAAGACCAGCACTAAGGCAGTCAACAACACGTCATTGATCTGAGTGTTGTAAGCCTTTGGAACCTCCTGCAACAGGGCATAAGTTTCTTCAACATTCAGCGACACCGACACGGTGCGGGCAGATGCCTCAGTGTTAGCGCCTCCCGGATAGTCTACTGGTAAACTAGGAACATATCCCCATGACTCTGCCAGCCAATAAGCTTTTTCTGATTCAAGCGCGTCTTCAAGTGCATACGACCTCAGTCGTTCAGCCCAATGTTTGAAAGAGGTTGTCTTGGGTGGTAGCTTAATAGTGTCGCCTCTACTGATCTGCTGGTAGCCTGTTTCTAAATCTTCTAGCAAAATCCGCCATGAAACGCCATCTACTGCCAGATGGTGTATGACTATCAGCAGTCGGCTCAACTTATCAGTACCCAAAGTTAAAAACGCAACTTTTACTAGTGGTCGCTCTGACAGGTTCAGCGTCGTCTGTAGCTGTGTTGCCGTCGCTTCAATGGCGGATTCTTGCTCTGCCTCTGGTAGTGTTGATAAATCTACCACGGAAAAGGGAACGGTATAATCAGGAGCAGTATTAATCTGTTGCCACGTGGAGTCAGAGCGAACAAAGCGCAAGCGTAGTGCATCATGGTGTACTAGCAACTGCTGCACAACCCGCTCTAAAATAGCTGGGTTCACATCTGGCTGCACTTCCAGCAGAAATGCTTGATTCCAGTGGTGAGGTTCAGGCAAGTTTTGCTCAAAAAACCAGTGTTGGATGGGCGTGAGGGGCAATTGCCCTGTGACTAAACCTTGTTCAGCATGGATAGCCTGTGTTGTATCAGTAACTACTGCTGCCAATTGAGCGATCGCCTGATGTTGAAACAGGTGCTTAGGAGTGAGTTGAAGTCCGGTTTGATTCGCTCTGGCAATAATTTGAATACTAAGTATGGAATCTCCACCTAGTTCAAAGAAATTATCGTGGATGCCGACCCGTTCTACTCCCAGAACTTCAGTCCAGATGGCAGCCAAGGTTTCTTCAGTCGGGTTACGGGGTGGAACAAAGCTGGTTTCCAAACTGAGGTAAGACGGATCTGGTGCGGGCAAGGCACGGCGATTTACCTTGCCATTGGGGGTCAAAGGTAGAGCATCCAACATCACAAAAACCGCTGGTATCATGTAGTTGGGTAACTTTTCCTGGAGGAAACGGCGCAGTAGTGGCGCAAGGTCTTGTTTCCCTACAGTGTTGGAGACAACATAGGCTACCAAGCGCTTGTTGCCAGTGCGATCCTCGCCAGCTATAACCACTGTCTCTCGCACTTCTGGATGCTGTGCTAGTACGGCTTCAATTTCTGCCAGTTCAATGCGGAAGCCGCGAATCTTCACCTGATGATCTCGGCGACCGAGAAACTCGATATTGCCGTCACTTAGGTAGCGCGCTAAATCACCAGTTTTGTAAAGACGTGTTCCCGGTTGATCGCTAAAGGGGTTAGGAATGAATTTAAGAGCGGTCAAATCAGGACAATTGAAGTAACCCCTGGCTAGACCATCACCACCAATGTACAGTTCCCCAGGAACACCGATCGCCACTGGTTGCAATTGGTCATCTAAAAGAAAACACTCGGTATTAGCGATCGGGCGACCGATAGGGACGGAAGTTTTTACAAGGCTTGGTTCTGTTATTGAGTAGCAACAGGTGAAGGTTGTATTCTCAGTCGGGCCATAACCATTGATCAATCTGCATTCTTTTAGTTCTTGAAGAACCTTTTGTACGTGGTAGACAGATAAGACATCACCCCCTGCTAGAAGTTGACGTACCTGCTTTAAATCACAAAGTCGATTGTCTACCATCAGGTGAAATAAATTAGCTGTGAGCCACAGCGTCGTCACATGGTATTGCTTAAGAGCCTGTCCCAACTCCTGCAAAGATGGCGTGCCAGGGGGCATGACTACCAGCCTAGCACCATTGAGGAGGCAACCCCAAATCTCAAAAGTTGAGGCATCAAAGGAGATAGGGGCAAGCTGGAGGAAAATTTCTTCTGCACTGAAGCTGGCATAGTTGGTTTGTTTGACTAATCGTACTACTCCCCGATGGATGACGTTAACTCCCTTGGGTGTACCCGTAGAGCCAGATGTATACATTACATAAGCAATATTGTCAAGCGTAACTTTACAGACAGGATTTTCCTCACTCTGTTGAGAAATTATTTCCCAGTCTGTATCCAAGCAGACTATATGCCCATCTAGTTTTAGAAGACCTTTTTGCAAGTGGTTTTGAGTCAACAGCACTGACACTTGGGTATCCGACAATATGAAAGCCAAACTTTCCTGGGGATACGCTGGATCTAACGGTACATAAGCACCACCAGCTTTGAGAATTCCCAGCAGTCCTACTACCATCTCTAAGGAACGCTCTACACAAATACCCACCAGCACCTCTGGCCCTACGCCCAAAGTTTGTAGGTGGTGCGCTAGCTGATTGGCACGACAATTCAACTCCTGATAGGTTAGAGACGCGACATGTCGCGTCTCTACATCTGCAAACACCACCGCCACTGCTTCCGAGGTTCTCCAAGATTGTTCTTCAAACAACTGATGGATGCACTTGTCTTGGGGATAATTAGTCTGAGTGTTGTTCCACTCGACCACTAACTGATGTTGTTCTGTAGCCGTCAACAGAGGTAATTCCTGAAGATGCTGCTCCCCGTTAGCGACAATTCCCTCTAGCAAGGTCTGAAAATGCTCTACCATCCGGCGAATCGTCGCTGACTCAAACAAATCTGTGTTGTATTCCCACACCCCCTTTAGGTTTTGCTCACTTTCAATCATGCACAAGGACAAATCAAACTTAGCCGTGACGCTCGACCTTTCTAAAGGAGTTAGGACAAGACCAGGCAGTTCTAGTTTCCCCATCGGGGCATTTTGCAAAACGAACATCACCTGGAACAGGGGGCTATGGCTTAGGGAACGTTCTGGCTGCAAAGCTTCTACCAGATGCTCAAAGGGCAAATCTTGGTGAGCATAGGCATCCAAAGCCACCTGCCGCACCCGCGCCAGTAACTCAGAAAAACTTGGGTTCCCCTTCAGGTCAATACGCAGCACCAGGGTATTGACAAAAAAGCCAATTAGTGATTCAATTTCACGTCGGTGACGGTTGGCAATGGGAGAGCCGACGACAATATCCTCCTGACCGCTGTAACGCGAGAGTAAGGTAACGAAAGCTGCCAGCAGAATCATAAACAAGGTCGTACCCGACTGTTGGCTCAAGGTATTCAGCTTGCGAGTCAGGTTAGGATTAAGCTCAAAGCCTTCAATGCTACCCCGGAAGGTTTGAACCGTCGGGCGCGGGCGATCGCTAGGCAATTCTAATATCGGTGGTGCTTCTGCTAACTGCTGCTTCCAGTAGTTGAGTTGAGTTTCTAGTACCTCCCCACTCAGCCACTGTCGTTGCCAAACAGCAAAATCAGCATACTGAATGGGTAACTCAGGTAAGGGAGAAGGCGCTTTGGTCGAGAAGGCTTTATAAAGTGCAGACAACTCGCGGATAAATATCCCTATCGACCAGCCATCAGAGACGATGTGGTGCATCGTCACCAGCAGCACATGGGATTTTTCCCCCAACCGCAGCAGCGTAACTCGTAGTAAAGGGCTATTTGATAGGTCAAAAGGTCGAATTGCCTCCTCATTGGCTAAACGTTCTACAAGGGTGGACTGCTCAAATTCTGGCAAAGACTGCAAGTCTACTATCGGCAGACTGATATTTAAACTGGGGGCGATCGCTTGCACGGTCGTCCCATTTACCATTGGAAAGTTGGTACGCAAAACTTCGTGACGCTGCCCGATTTCCACTATTGCTTGCTCTAAAGCGGTTACTTGCAGCGAACCTTCCAGACGCACCGCCGCAGGTACATTGTAAATGGCACTCTCCCCCTCGAGCTGGTCAAGAAACCACAATCGTTGTTGGGCAAAAGACAGAGGTAGAGAGTTTCGCTCTGGACACCGGTGTATAACCTGTGCTTGGGAATTTATTGTCAATTCACCACGCTTCCACTTTTGGAGAAGCGCTCTTTTTGCTGGTGAAAGCTCAGCCTTTCGTGTCGAAAAATCTTCTGAATTAGACATAATAATTACACCTTAAAACAAGACAAATCAAAACAATTAAAAATTCAAAATTAGAAATTACATCTAATGTAAATTCCGAAAATAAATTTACATAAACTTTCTTGAAAATCACCCAATAATTTCTAGTCAAGCAAACACTAAAAGATGATGTAATCCCCTACGGTTAATCTATCTGTGTATATCCGTGTGCATCTGTGTTTATCTGTGGTCGATTTCTAAAACAGAATTTTTCTTACCGCTTCAATTTACATCAGAGTCAATTAAAAATCACAATCCCTATAACTAAATTAAGGCGGCTTACTATAAGGAAAACTCAAGCCTCATGCTTTACCCAAGAGCTTCATTCTTTTTACATCACCATAAATAAATAACGCTGCTAGTACTAGCATCATTTATTTTTAATTTTTCCAGAACTTACGCAAAATTTGACCTAAAACCTTATTTTTCTGTAGCGGTAATTCATGAATTACCACTACTTTTGTTATGTTTTTCGTAAGTCCTGTTTTCATTTTTAAGCAGGGGGAAAGCAACACTCAGCGATGCTCAAATAACTGTGACGCCAGATGTTGAGCTTCGTCTTCAGGCAATTCTTCTAATTTTTCTATGAACATTTCTTCAATGACTTCGGCTAATTGGGCGACAGTAGGGGTATCAAACAGCCTTCGCAGGGGCAGTTCTACACAGAAGGCTTCCCGCACTCGCGAGATGAGTTGTGTTGCTAGCAAGGAATGTCCTCCTAATTCAAAGAAGTTGTCGTAAATGCCCAAGACCGGGATATTTAGCACTTCCTGCCAAATATTGGCAAGCTGATGTTCAACTTCTGTTCGAGGTGCTACTTGCTTGCTTGCTCTCCGGCGGTTTTGATTTCCCAGAGTTATTAGATGTTCTCGATCAATGGCCCCTGTGTCTGTTAGGGGCATTTCCTCAAGCTGCACAAAATCGCAAGTGCTTTTCGTCCCAAAGCGATCGCGCACAATCAACTCTGGCAAATTACCAATAGGTGAACCGTTGCTGCTGACGGTAAAATAGGCAGTTAACTTCTGTATGCTATCAAACTCGGTTTTTATACTCCGCCGAATGTTTCGATTGCTACCATCTAAACCTACAATCAGTTGTGCCTGATTGCGATACAAACCAGCGAGTAAGGAAGTTAATCCCTGTTCTTTTGAGATGATATGGTAGCCCATATCACGAGCAGCATCCCTGGCATATACCGGATTTCCCTGACTCATGCCTAGGTCATCCCACATAGACCAGTTAAAACAGTAAGTCTGCGGTTGAGAATGATATCTTTGATACAAAGAGCAGCAATCCAGAAAGCTGTTAGCGGCAGAATAGGCACTAAAGGTAGCTCCTCCCAACACACCATTCACCGAAGAGAAGGAAATGAAAACTGCTTGAGGGTTATGTTTGATGAGTTGATAAAGCGTCCATGTGCCATGCACTTTGGGTCGCAATATCGAATCGAATGACTGGGGAGTTTCCACGGCTACCCAATGCTGATCAATCGCTTTCCAGTGGTACTCCAGATTTCCTTCTCCAGCTAGATGAATAATTCCTGATAGTGGTTGATTCCACTTTGACGAGGCGCGAGCAACAACCTTCTGTAAACTAGCAAGGTCGCATATATCAACAGCTTCGTAAATAAACTCATTACCTGTTGCTTCAATCGCTTGGTAACTTTTAATCCGCTTACCAACACGTGTTTCCTGGTCAAGATGGTTCGACCATTCAGTTTTGCTCGGTAACTCTGTGCGACCTACAATAATAAGTTTTGCACGGTACTCCTTAATTAAAAATTGGCACAGATATGTACCGATTCCACCCAAACCTCCCGTCACTAGATAAATTCCGCCCTGTTTAAGGGGAATATCCTGGGTTTGTTGCTGAAACATATTCACTTTGGCAACAGATGATATCAGACGCCGACCATTACGATAGGCAATTTCCGAATCGCCACAAGGAATGCGGAGTTCTTGCAGAATATAATCTGCATTCACGTCCACAGGCTCAACTTCTAAATCGATGTGGCGACATCGTAACCAAGGAAATTCTAGAGGAATAGTTTTTAGCAATCCGATGAGAGTAGATTTTTCATAGGCAATTTTATCGGTTGGCGAGGTAATCTGTGCATGGCTGGAAATGACCTGTAATTGAACCGAAGCTTGAGAACCTTGAACCTTTGTGAGAGCCTGTAGCAAAAACAACAGACTGTAGATTCCTTGCTTTTGCGCCTGTTCGAGGGCTTCTAAACTGGAAACTTCCCCGGCATAGTCATCATAAGTCCACAGGTGCAGAATTTGAGCAATGCATAAGTTATCGGCTGCTAGGGACTCTAGCAGGTGCTGGTAGTGTTCGGGTTTATTAGGATTAAGGCGATAGCAAGTGCGACTGATTTGGGCGAATTCTGATCCTGCCTCAACACTGACACAGGGTTGGTTGAGTTGATTTAGTTTACCACACAGGAATGTCCCTAATTCTAACTGGTCAAGGAATACTAAGGTAACACCTGTTTGAAGAATAGGGGCTAAGGGTAAGGCTTGTTTCTGATGCCAGATTTTTTGGTAGAACCAGTCTGGAATCGTATTGGCGTTTTCCGTTATTAAGTCGAGGTGTTTGAGAATATCGTTGAATTCACCAGTTTCAAAACGCTTTTTCAGTTGCGATCGCTGAATTTTGCCGATCGCGGTTTTGGGAATGGTCTGTTTATCGAGAGGAACCAAGTAGTTTGGATTAATACCAATGTTTTCAACAACCTGACTGCGGATCTCCTGAATAAGCTTGATCAGGTCTGCCTCATTAGAGACAGCCGAACTGAAAAAGATAACTAGTTTGTCAGTATTGCTACTAGGACTACGTACACCCACAGCAGCAGTGTAGGAAACTTCTACGCCTTCAACTTCTTCAACCACTGCTTCTAATTCATGGCTGTAGTAATTGAGACCATTGATGATAATAACATCCTTCTCCCGCCCGGTTATGGTTAAACAACCTTGGCGCAGAAAGCCCAAATCGCCAGTACTAAACCACCCGTCATCCGTGAAGACTTCCCGGTTAACTTCCGGATTTTGATAATAACCAGAGGTAACACTCACTCCCTTAACCTGCACACGCCCAATAGTTTCTTCTTCAACTACCTGATCTTGGGCGTCCACAATGCGTATGGCACATCCAGGGATGGGCGTACCAACGGACACAAATGAGTCATCATCCGTAGTTGAATCTACGGGAAATTTGTGAGAATAGGTAACACCCGAACAGGTTTCGGACATCCCCCATGCTGGGTGCATGGCAGTAGCAGGCAGCCCTTTTGGAGCCAGCAACTCTAAGAACTTTCTTGCATGTTTGGCGACAATAGCTTCGCCCCCGTTAAGGAGAAATCGCATGGACGATAAATCCCAATTTCCCTGGCTAAGCTGTTGTGTCTGAGCATTGATTAGCCCATAAGCGAAGTTAGGTGCCCAGGTAATTGTAGCTCGATAGTGAGAAATCCAATCTAACCACCTTGTGGGCTGTTGTAAAACTAATTCAATGGGAGCTTGAATCTGCTGACAACCAACATAAACATCTCTGAGATGGAACATCACCAGACCGCCTACATGGTCTAGGGGAAACCAATTTAACGAGATATCGTTGTTCGTAAAATTGTTCATTTGAGCGGTAGCAGCAGACCTGCTTAATAGACTGCGATGGCTCTGCATGACCGCTTTGGGGATACCCGTGCTTCCGGAAGTCAGAAGCAAAATTGCTAAATCATCCGGCTGGCTGACATACCAGTTCTGGTCTGGTGTACAAGTTCGCAAGTCATCAACTGTTTCAACTTGAAAGTTTTCTAAATTTAGAAACTCTGACAAAAAACGAACCCCTGAAGCTAGCTTGGCGCTAGTCAGTACAAGGGGTCGATTTAACATCTGCCATGCATTTTGGAGTTTGCTAATGGTACTGTTGAGCTGATCGTAAGTAGGAGCCACGGATATTGGCACAGGGACAAAGCCCCCCAGCACGCAGCCCCAGAAGGCTGCGATAAAATCTTGATTTCGCTCCAGTTGAAATATCACCTTGTCTTGAGGCTTCAAGCCCAGCTTTCGTAAGCCCGCCAGAATCCGTTCAGCCTCCTCTAGTAAATCCCGATAAGATTGGCTGTTCTCGGAACCATCGGATTGAATGTAGATGAGACCTTTTGCAGGTATCTGCTGGGCTGCCCGCTGTAGGGCTTTTGCTAGAGTAGTCGGGGTATCAGCTTCTTGCTGTAGTGGTTCACCATAGCTGATAGCTGGATTGTTTGACCCTGACTTCTCCTTAATCGCTTCCGGACGATGAGGTATTGTATCTACGGTGGTGACAGATTCCGGGGCTGAAATAGGTAGCAAATCGTAAAGATGCAATAGTGGCTCTTGAGTAGTCTTGTCTTGAACCACCACCGCCACCTGCTCAATTTCCGGTAGCGATTCCCTAGGGGATAGCTGCGCTTCACGTAATTTTTCTTCCCAGCGCTGCACTAACTCCGAGTCAATCACTTCCAAACGAGCCAAGGCTTCATCATCCACCTGTCCCGTTGCAGTCAACGGCAGGGTAAACAAAGGCACATAGGCAGATGGCAGCATATGAGGAGGTAGCATTGCTTGCAAGTGTGACTGTAGCTGCATTAGCGAAAATCGCTTTGATAAGACCACGTAAGCTACTAGTTGAGGAGCGGTTGTTTCGGTTTCTCGTACCAGCACTCGGCAATCTTCTACCAAAGGAGCAGTCAACAAGGCTGCTTCAATTTCTTGGAGTTCTACTCGAAAACCTTCAAGCCAGGTCTGTCGGTTGATAGAGCCTAATAATTCCAATGTCCCATCGTTCAAACGGCGTCCCAATTCACCTGTTTTGAACAAATAAGCGCCAGGGGTCTCAGAGAAGGGATTTTCTACAAAGCGTAATTCTGTCTCTTCGTAGGTTTGGAGATAACCACGAGCTAGACTTGCTCCACCAACATAGATTTCACCCTTTACTCCCACAGGCACCGGTTGTAAGCGCTGATCCAAAACATAAACCGACTTATAGGTTGAACGACCAATCGGTAAAATATCTCTCATGCCAATCGACTGGCAAGCAAAAGAGGTTACTTCTCCAGCCGTCTCAGGTAGGCTGTAAAGATAATGCAATTCACTCGTTAAATGTTGGTACAGTTTCTCGACTACTGTTCGTCGCAATGGCTCTCCACTGCAAAGAACCAAACGGAGTGAATTTAATTGAGTTGCTGTATGCGGATTTAAGGATGCAACAAAAGCCGACAACGCTGAAGGGACAAAGTGAGCTATACTCACCTTCTGGGTGGCGATGAGGTGTTGTAAATAGGCCTGATTGTCTTGAGCCTCAAAAGAAGCGATCGCTAAACGTCCCCCTGTCACTAAGGGCCAAAAAATTTCCGAGACTAGCATATCCTGAGCCAAGGGCGCTTGGTGCAGCACCGTATCAGACTCAGACAAGGCAAAAGTATTTTGCAGCCAATCCAAACGATGAGCAACCCCGCGATGCTCAACTAGAACCCCTTGCCTCGACGAGTAAATAACATATGCGAGGTTTTCAATAGTTGTACCACTGATCGGGTTCTCCTCACTTTGCTGTGCAATCATCTCCCAGTCTGAATCTAAGCAAATTACCTGCGCTTTGCGCTCTCCAAGACGCTCTAAAAGGCGCTGTTGACTCAGCAACACCAGTGGTTTAGCGTCCGCCAACATCAAACCCAATCGTTCTTGGGGGTAGGCTGGGTCTAAGGGCAAATAAGCCCCACCAGCCTTAAGGATGCCCAACAGTCCCACCACCATCTCTAAAGAGCGTTCCATGCAGATACCTACTAGAACCTCTGGTTTTACCCCTAGGGCTTGCAAATGGTGCGCCAGTTGATTAGCCTGCTGATTCAGTTCCCTGTAGGTTAGAGACGCGACATGTCGCGTCTCTACATCGTCAAATATCACCGCCACAGCATCAGGCGTCCGCTCCACCTGGTGTTCAAATAGCTGATGTACACACGTATCCTGGAGAGCAAGTTTGGATTTTTTCGTTTTTTCCTGAAGCAAGTGGGCAAGAAGTGCCCGCTTTTCTTCTGATGAAAGCTCAGTTTTGCTGTAATAATTATTACCCATTTAACAGTAATTATCCTTAACTAAACATTTGGTTGAGTAAGGCATTTATTTCTTCATCGGAAAGTCCATCAAGTTTTGTCAATATCTGCTCCTCATTTACACAAGTGGTATCCGATTTAACTTTATTTTCTGAAACTAGTAACTGCTGCCGTTCAGCTTCAGTCAACAACGGCAACTCCCAAAGCCGCTGCTCGGGATTGGTGGCAATACCCTCTAGCAAGGTTTGAAAATGTCCTGCCATCCGCTTTACAGTGCAAGCATCATACAAATCGGTGCTGTACATAAGATAACCATGTAGACCTCCTGCAACCTCCCAGAGGTGGAGTTCCAAATCAAACCTGACCATCCCAAAGTCAAACTCCAACGGGCTTAAGCTTAGACCTGGTAGCTCTAAGGATGGTATCGGCGCATTTTGGAGGGCGAACACCACCTGAACTAGTGGGTTGTGGCTCAAAGTACGCTCTGGTTGCAGTGCCTCTACCAATTTTTCAAAGGGCAAATCCTGGTAAGCATAGGCTTCCATTGTTACTTTGCGCACTTGATCTAACAGTTCCCGAAAAGTAGGATCACCTGAAACTTTGATACGCAGTGCCAAAGTGTTAGCGAAGAACCCAATCAGCCCCTCGACCTCAGCCCGATTTCGGTTAGCAATGGGGGAACCCACAACAATGTCCTCCTGATTGCTGTAGCGTCCGAGTAAGGTAACAAAAGCTGCCAGCAGGGTCATAAACAGAGTTACCCCTGATTGTTGGCTTAAACTTTTCAGCTTCTGCGTCAGATTGGCATTGAGATCAAAGCGCTCAACGCTACCCCGGAAGGTTTGCACTGGCGGACGCAATCTATCTGTGGGCAGTTCCAGCAACAACGGCGCTTCTGCTAACTGTTGCTGCCAGTAGTTGAGTTGATTTTTCAGAACTTCGCCACTCAGCCACTGTCGTTGCCAAACACTGAAGTCGGAATACTGTACAGGCAATGCTGGCAAGGGGGAAGGCGCGGCTGTCGAGAAGGCTTCATAGAGTGCAGATAACTCTCGGATGAATATCCCCAGCGACCATCCATCAGAGATGATGTGATGCATTACGAGCAGTAGCACATGGGATTTTTCCCCCAGTTGCAGTAAGGTAATTCGCAGCAAGGGTCCTTTAGTCAGGTCAAAGGGCCGCTCGGCTTCCTGTGTTGCTAGTCTTCGTACTTCAGTGGACTGCTCTCCTTCTGGTAGCGTCTGCAAGTCCACCACTGACAGAAACACGGTCGGGGTAGGTGTAATAATCTGAACTGGAACTCCATCCACCATAACAAAGGTGGTGCGCAAAATTTCGTGACGTTGCACTATTTCCCCTATGGCTTGCTCTAGGGCGGGTACGTGGATGAATCCAGTCAGGCGTAGAGCCAAAGGGATATTATAGATGGCACTGCCCCCCTCCAGTTGGTCGAGAAACCACAGCCTAGCTTGAGCAAAGGACAAGGGCAGGTTTCCGTCCTGGGGGATTGGCGCGATCGCTGGTGCTTGCAGTCCTTCCCCAACTTCGCGGGCTGTCTCAATCACCTCGCTAAGTTCAGCAATGGTGGGAAATTCAAACAAGCAGCGTAGAGGTAACTCAACCGAAAAGGCTTCTCGTAACCGAGTTAGGAGTTGGGTAGCAAGTAGGGAATGTCCTCCCAGTTCAAAAAAGTTGTCGTTAATGCCCACTTGCTCAATTCCTAAGACAATAGCCCAGATATGAGCTAGCATCTCCTCAATCGGAGTCCTAGGGGCAACAAAGTTTTGTGACAGTTCAGGACGTGCCATCTCTGGTGCAGGTAGGGCGCGGTGGTCTACCTTGCCATTCGGTGTCAGGGGCAGAGTATCTAGCATCACAAAGCAAGAAGGAACCATGTATTCTGGCAATTTCTGCTTGAGGAAGCGACACAATTCACTCTTTGTAGGTATTGTCTTTTGTTGTGGGACAAGATAAGCCACTAAGCGTTTATCGCCTCGACTGTCTTCTTGGGCAATGACTATACTCTGGAACACAGCCGGATGCTGGCTCAGTACAGCCTCAATCTCTCCTAGTTCGATGCGGAAGCCGCGAAGCTTCACCTGGTTGTCGCTGCGACCGATGTACTCAATGTTACCGTTCGTCAGGTAGCGTGCTAAATCGCCAGTCTTGTACAAGCGTGTTCCTGGCTGGTCGCTAAAGGGGTTAGGAATGAATTTAAGAGCAGTCAAATCGGGGCGGTTGAGGTAACTACAGGCTAAACCAGCACCGCCGATGTGCAATTCGCCGACAACGCCAATTGGCACGGGCTGTAGGTATTCATCCAGCAAATAAATCTCTGTGTTTGTAATTGGGCGACCAATGGGGATAGACCGGAGCGATTCTGCTACGTCCTGCACCCAGTAATAAGAAGAAAATGTTGTACTTTCTGTTGGTCCATAAACATGAAGCAATTGCTTTGGCGGCCCGTTTTTGAGAACCTTTTCAAACGATTTGGGATCAACAGTTTCGCCTCCAACTAGCAAGTATCGCAACGAATCGAAAGCTTGTGGAACAGCTGTTGCAAGCTGTTCAAACAAAGCAGTGGTCAAAAACAGGACGCTGATGCCACGCGATCGCAGTTGTAATGCAAACTCGTGGGGCGAAAGAGTTACATCCCGGCTCAACCCAACGAGTCTAGCGCCGTGAAGTAATGCTCCCCAAATCTCAAATGTTGCTGCATCAAAGGAGGTGTTCGAGACTTGAGCAATTTTATCGCCTGGGTCTAACTTTACGTAATTAGTGTTAAAAACCAACCGATTTATAGCTTTGTGAGGAACAGTAACACCCTTGGGCTTTCCTGTAGAACCAGAGGTGTAGATGACGTAGGCTAAGTTGTCGCCTGTCAATTCGTTGATTGGATTTTCGTCACTTTGTTGGGCAATCACCTCCCAGTCATTGTCTAAGCAAATGACCGTCATTTGTTCAAAGCTATTAACCAATGACTCTTGACTAATGACTAATGACACTTGAGCATCCTCAAGCATGAAAAGCAGGCGATCGCTGGGATAACTAGGGTCTAAAGGTACATAAGCTCCTCCCGCTTTGAGGATGCCCAGCAGTCCTACAATTAGTTCTACAGAACGTTCTACGCAGATCCCGACTAAGACTTCTGGACCTACCCCTAGTTTCTGTAGGTGGTGTGCCAGTTGATTGGCTCGTTTGTTAAGTTCCCGGTAGGTTAGAGACGCGACATGTCGCGTCTCTACGTGTTCAAATACCACCGCCACCGCATCGGGCGTTCGCTCGACTTGGGCTGCAAATAGTTGATGGATACATATATCCGCTGGGTAATCTGCTTTGGTGTCATTCCATTCGACCAACAACTGTTGGTGTTCATCGGCACTAAGTATTGGAAAATCTGAAAGCCTCAACTCGGGATTGACCACAACCCCCTCAAGCAAAGTTTGGAAATGCCTTGCCATCCTAGCTATTGTCGCTGCGTCAAACAGGTCAGTGTTGTATTCCCATGATCCGATCAATCCTTGCTTGGTATTCTCTAAAGATAGAGTCAAATCAAACTTCGCTGCGTGGTTTTCTACTGCCATTGGGCTGCCAGTTAACCCGGCAAATTCCAAAGCAGGCATCGGGGCATTCTGGAGGACGAACATCACCTGAAACAACGGTGTGTGGCTTAAGTCTCGCTCCGGTTGCAATGCTTCGACCAACTGCTCAAAGGGAAGGTCTTGGTGAGCATAAGCAGCCAACGCCACCTCTCGGACTCGAGAAAGTAACTCAACAAAAGTCGGGTTGCCCTCAACGCTGGTGCGCAGTACCAGAGTATTGACAAACAAACCAATCAATGGCTCGATTTCGGCACGATTACGGTTAGCGATCGGCGTGCCAATACAAATGTCAGTTTGTTGCGTATAGCGGTAAAGCAATGTCACAAAAGCCGCCAGCAGTGTCATAAACACAGTCACTTCCTGGCGCACACTCAAGCTGCTTACTCTTTGGCTCAAATTTTCTGACAATGCGAATGATTGATGTGCCCCCCGAAAAGTTTGATGTGTCGGTCGTGGTCGGTCAGTGGGCAGTTGCAACACATCAGTTGCATTGCTTAGTTGTTCAAACCAGTAGGAAAGTTGTGTTTGTAATACCTCGCCGTGCAACCAACTTCGCTGCCAAATCGCAAAGTCTGGGTACTGAATCGGCAATGCAGGTAGCACTGTTGGCTTTTGATTACACAAACCACTGTAGAAGCAAGCTAACTCCCTGACTAGTACACCCATTGACCAACCATCGGCTACCAAGTGGTGCATCACTAGTAATAATACATATTCTTCTTGTTTTAGCTGTAGCAAAGTTGCTCGTACTAACGGCTCACTCGCCAGGTCGAAGCAACGTACCGCCTCTTGTGTTGCTAATTGCTGTGTTGTGTTTTCAAGTTCCGTTTGAGGTAAACTACGCAAGTCTACAACTTTTAGTCTTAACTTTAACTCTGGGGCAATCACTTGAATTGGCTGCCCATTGTCGTCTGTGACAAAGTTAGTACGTAAAGCTGAGTGGCGCTGAATGATACAGTTAAGACTTTCCTGTAAAGCTTCGACCTTAAGCTGACCACAAAGACGCACTGCTGCCGGAATGTTGTAGGTAGCACTGTCTGGCTCAAGTTGAGAAAGGAACCATAACCTTGCTTGCGCAAATGACAGTGGAATTGCTTGCTTTTGTTGTACACAAGGTAATATTGGCGGCGCTTGTAATTGTTGCTCAACTTGTTTGAGTGCTTTTTCAATTTGCTGCGCCAGTCCTTGAATCGTGGGTGCTTCAAATAACCTCAGCAATGGTAATTCTACTTTGAAGCTACTTCGCACTCGCGAAATTAGTTGCGTTGCCAGTAAAGAATGTCCTCCGAGTTCAAAGAAGTTGTCTTGGATACCCACTTGCTCGATCGCCAATACTTCTGTCCAAATCTGAGCTAGTATCTCTTCGATTGGTGTTTGTGGGGCAACAAAGCTTGCTGTTGTTTGGGTTGGTGCTATCTCTAGCGCGATTAGGCGTGAGCGGTCTACCTTGCCATTGGCTGTTAGAGGTAGGGTATCAAGCAGCACAAAGTTTGAAGGCAGCATGTATTCTGGCAACTTCTGCTTGATGTAGTGGCGTAATTGGCTATTAGTGAGTGTTGTTTGCTGTTGAGTGACTACGTAGGCTACTAAGCGCTGATTGCCATAATTGTCTTGTTGGGCAATGACTACACTTTGGAATACATCTGAGTGTTGGCTTAATACAGTTTCAATTTCTCCGAGTTCGATGCGGAAGCCGCGAATTTTTACCTGGCGATCGCTCCGACCGAGGTATTCTATATTGCCATTTGCCAGATAACGTGCATTATCGCCAGTTTTGTACAAACGCGAACCTGGCTGGTCGCTAAAGGGGTTGGGAATGAATTTAACAGCAGTCAATTCGGGGCGATTGAGATAACCACGCGCTAAAGAAGCACCGCTTATATATAACTCACCCACAACCCCTATTGGTACTGGTTGCAACTGTTCATCTAGTATATATACCTGCGTGTTAGACAGTGGGCGACCGATGGTTACAATGCTGTCCCCTTTCTTCACCAAGGCAAATGTAGAATAGGTCGTGTCTTCTGAGGGACCGTAGAGATTGAAGACTTGTTGGACAGTTTCCCGCTCATAGAGCTGCTGCACAAGTTTATTTTGCAGTGGTTCACCAGCGAGGTTGACATTATACACTGAAGTTGGTACGCCGTCAACTCTTAGTAACTCAGCGATCACGCTAGGAACCGTATTAATCAGGGTAACGTCAAAGGCGGTGGGCAAGGTAGCCAAATGTAATGCATTTTCAGCCAGAATAATCTTGCCACCCCAACTAAGGGGGACAAATAACTCGAAAACCGACAGGTCAAAGCAAATTGAGGTTGAAGCCAAGACTCCAGCGAGATGCTCGCTCGTAAAGACATCTCTTGCCCAATATAAAAGGGCGACTGTGCTGTGATGCTCGATGAGTACTCCCTTGGGTTTCCCCGTTGACCCTGATGTGTAGATGATGTAGGCCAAATTGTCAGCGCTCACATTACTAACGGGATTCTCCTGGCTTTGTTTGGCAATTGTTTCCCACTCCGTGTCAAAGTAAACGACACGCCCTTGGTATTTGGGAAGTTTCTCAACCAAATGCGTGTGAGTCAGTAGCACCGATGCTTGGGTGTCTTCTAGCATGAAAGCCAATCGCTCTTGAGGATAGGTTGGGTCTAGTGGCACGTAAGCCCCACCGGCTTTGAGAATCCCCAATAGCCCCACCACCATCTCTACTGAGCGCTCTAAGCACAAACCGACCAGACTACCCGCAACTACGCCCAGAGAACTCAGGTAATGTGCCAGTTGATTTGCTTGGCGATTCAACTGTTGGTAGGTCAGTTGCTGGGATTCAAACACTAGCGCTACAGCATCGGGTGTCCGCTCAACCTGAGCTGCAAACAGCTCATGTATGCAGACATTTTTCGGGTAATCTACCTGAGTGTGATTCCACTCCACCAGCAACTGCTGGCGCTCTGCTGGTGTTAACAGTGGCAAGTCTGCTAAGCGCTGTGATGGATCGGCGACCACACCTTCTAGCAAGGTCTGGAAATGTCCTACCATCCGGCTGATGGTGTCTGCATTAAACAGGTCGGTGTTGTATTCCAACGATCCCACCAGTCCCTGTTCGCTATTTGACATCGACAGGGTTAAATCGAACTTAGTCGTTGCCGTATCTATCTCCGTGTAGCTTGAGGTTAGCCCTGGTAGTTCCAAAGGTGGCATTGGGGCATTCTGGAAAACGAACATTACCTGGAACAGTGGCTGATGAGTGAGGTTGCGCTCTGGTTGCAATGCTTCGACCAACTGCTCAAAAGGGAGGTCTTGGTGAGCATAAGCCAACAGCGCCACCTCTCGGACTAGAGAAAGTAACTCAACAAAAGTCGGGTTGCCCTCAACGCTGGTGCGCAGTACCAGAGTATTGACAAACAAACCAATCAATGGCTCGATTTCGGCACGATTACGGTTAGCGATCGGCGTGCCAATACAAATGTCAGTTTGTTGCGTATAGCGGTAAAGCAATGTCACAAAAGCCGCCAGCAGTGTCATAAACACAGTCACTTCCTGGCGCACACTCAAGCTGCTTACTCTTTGGCTCAAATTTTCTGACAATGCGAATGATTGATGTGCCCCCCGAAAAGTTTGATGTGTCGGTCGTGGTCGGTCAGTGGGCAGTTGCAACACATCAGTTGCATTGCTTAGTTGTTCAAACCAGTAGGAAAGTTGTGTTTGTAATACCTCGCCGTGCAACCAACTTCGCTGCCAAATCGCAAAGTCTGGGTACTGAATCGGCAATGCAGGTAGCACTGTTGGCTTTTGATTACACAAACCACTGTAGAAGCAAGCTAACTCCCTGACTAGTACACCCATTGACCAACCATCGGCTACCAAGTGGTGCATCACTAGTAATAATACATATTCTTCTTGTTTTAGCTGTAGCAAAGTTGCTCGTACTAACGGCTCACTCGCCAGGTCGAAGCAACGTACCGCCTCTTGTGTTGCTAATTGCTGTGTTGTGTTTTCAAGTTCCGTTTGAGGTAAACTACGCAAGTCTACAACTTTTAGTCTTAACTTTAACTCTGGGGCAATCACTTGAATTGGCTGCCCATTGTCGTCTGTGACAAAGTTAGTACGTAAAGCTGAGTGGCGCTGAATGATACAGTTAAGACTTTCCTGTAAAGCTTCGACCTTAAGCTGACCACAAAGACGCACTGCTGCCGGAATGTTGTAGGTAGCACTGTCTGGCTCAAGTTGAGAAAGGAACCATAACCTTGCTTGCGCAAATGACAGTGGAATTGCTTGCTTTTGTTGTACACAAGGTAATATTGGCGGCGCTTGTAATTGTTGCTCAACTTGTTTGAGTGCTTTTTCAATTTGCTGCGCCAGTCCTTGAATCGTGGGTGCTTCAAATAACCTCAGCAATGGTAATTCTACTTTGAAGCTACTTCGCACTCGCGAAATTAGTTGCGTTGCCAGTAAAGAATGTCCTCCGAGTTCAAAGAAGTTGTCTTGGATACCCACTTGCTCGATCGCCAATACTTCTGTCCAAATCTGAGCTAGTATCTCTTCGATTGGTGTTTGTGGGGCAACAAAGCTTGCTGTTGTTTGGGTTGGTGCTATCTCTAGCGCGATTAGGCGTGAGCGGTCTACCTTGCCATTGGCTGTTAGAGGTAGGGTATCAAGCAGCACAAAGTTTGAAGGCAGCATGTATTCTGGCAACTTCTGCTTGATGTAGTGGCGTAATTGGCTATTAGTGAGTGTTGTTTGCTGTTGAGTGACTACGTAGGCTACTAAGCGCTGATTGCCATAATTGTCTTGTTGGGCAATGACTACACTTTGGAATACATCTGAGTGTTGGCTTAATACAGTTTCAATTTCTCCGAGTTCGATGCGGAAGCCGCGAATTTTTACCTGGCGATCGCTCCGACCGAGGTATTCTATATTGCCATTTGCCAGATAACGTGCATTATCGCCAGTTTTGTACAAACGCGAACCTGGCTGGTCGCTAAAGGGGTTGGGAATGAATTTAACAGCAGTCAATTCGGGGCGATTGAGATAACCACGCGCTAAAGAAGCACCGCTTATATATAACTCACCCACAACCCCTATTGGTACTGGTTGCAACTGTTCATCTAGTATATATACCTGCGTGTTAGCGATCGCTCGACCAATCGTCGGTACTTCAAAAGTTTGCTCACAAGCAGCTACTAAACCCGATGTTGTTACCACAGTATTCTCAGTCGGGCCGTAATTATTCACAACTGCAAATGGTAAACAGTTCTGAGGATGCTGCTGTAGCTTGTCCCCCCCAGTTAGCAAAGTTCGCAAAGCACACTTTTGTGGCCACGAAAGCGTTAATAATCTCTGTGCTAGCGGCGTCGGCACAAAGCTGATGGTGATTCCTTTTTCTAATAGCCAATCTTGTAGTTGCGTTGGTGAACTGCGGGTCTCATCGTCTGGAAAGTGGATGCTGGCTCCCACTGTCAGATACGGCCATATCTCCCACCCACAGGCATCAAAGGCGACATTGGCAATCTGAGTAGCGCGATCGCCACAAGACACCGAAAAAGCTTGTTGATGCCAGAAAACCAGGTTTAATAAGCTCTTATGGTCAACTTCCACCCCTTTAGGCTTTCCGGTTGAGCCAGAAGTATAGATTACATAAGCTAAATTCTCAGTTGCTACACAGCTATTAAGATTCGCTTCTGATAGTTGAGCAATGCTGTGCCATTCCCCATCCAAACACACTACCTGCGCCTGATGCTGGGGTAGCCTTGCAACTAAATGCTGTTGCGTCAGCAGCACAGACACCTGAGCATCTTCTAGCATAAAAGTCAATCTCTCTTGGGGATAGGCTGGGTCGAGTGGTACATACGCCCCTCCTGCCTTGAGAATCCCCAATAGTCCCACCATCATCTCTACTGAGCGCTCAGTACAAATCCCTACCAACACCTCTTTTTTTACACCCAATGTCACAAGATAATGCGCCAGTTGGTTGGCACGAGTGTTTAACTCTCGGTAGGTCACAGACGCGACATGTCGCGTCTCTACGTGTTCAAAGACAACTGCTATGGCATCCGGTGTAAGCTCCACAGCCGCTTCAAATAGCTGATGGATACACACATTAGCTGGGTAATCTGCTTTATTGTCGTTCCACTCTACCAGCAATTGATGGTGTTCATTTACACTTAAAACCGGTAAATCTGATAGCCGTTGATTGGGATTGACAACAATTCCCTCAAGTAATGTCTGGAAATGTCCTGTCATCCGAGCAATAGTGGCTGCGTCAAACAAATCGGTGTTGTACTTAAAGACACCAAAAAGTGATTCCCTCGCCTCCATCATTTCTAATGTCAAATCAAACTGGCCTTCCTGCTGTGCCATTTCAAAAGGCTCTAGTTCAAGACCTCCTAAATCCAATCGAACTCCCATTTCGCTTGGTGCAAAAAACTCAACGACCTCCCCCAATCGCTGCGGCTTTTGTAAGGCAAACAAAACTTGAAAGATTGGTGAACGGCTAGGATCGCGGTTTGGCTGCAATCGTTCGACTAATAAAGGAAAAGGATAATCTTGATGTGCGATCGCAGCCAATACGGTATGGCGCACTTGACTTAAAAACGTCTTGAACGTGGGATTGCTGGAAAGGTCTGCTCGCAAGACAATCAGGTTAACAAAATAACCTACAATCTCCGAAAATTCACGCTTACTGCGCCCAGATGTGGGGGAACCCACCACAATATCCTCTTGATTGGTGTAGCGGTAAAGCAGTACCTGAAAGGCTGCCAAGAGGGTCATGTAAAGGGTCGATTTTTCAGATTGTGCCAGTGTCTTGAGCAGTTGGGTCAGTTCCTTAGTCAGCTTGAAGCCATAGGAGGCTCCCTGATAGGTTTGTACTGACGGTCGAGGGTAATCGGTCGGCAGATTCAGCACTGGCAACTCACCGGATAGTTGCTTTTGCCAGTAGCCCCAAAGCCGTTCCCCTTCTGCACCCGCCAGCATTTCGGACTGCCAACGAACGTAGTCTGCGTATGACTGCTCGATAGGCAACAAAGACGCCTGGATACCAATCTTTTCTGCGGGGTACAGTACGCGGAGTTCATCTAATAGCACCAACAGAGACCAAAAATCACTGGCAATGTGGTGTATTGCCAGCATTAGGATATGACTTGTTGTTGAGCGAGTGAACAAACTCACCCGTACTAAGGGGCCTTGTTCCAGATTGAAGGGTCGGTAAGCTTCTTCTGTTACACGGTTGTTTAGTTCATCCCACTTCCAGGTAGTGGCATTTATCTGCTCGAAGTGAACCTCTAAATCCTTGTGGATTTGCTGACGAGGTTTGCCATCACGCACGGTGTAAGTGGTTCGTAGGGAAGGATGACGCGAAATCAGTGCTTGAAATGCGCGTCGTAATGCTGGAATGTCTACTTCTGACTGGATGTGGGCTGTAAACAGGGTATTGTAAGCCCAGTTCTTTGGTGCCAGTTTGTACAAAAACCACAGCGCCTGTTGACCCTGGGATAGAGGAAACAAAGATTTAGACTCGCTAGCCTTTTTCTGAAGTAGTTGTGTCAGAAGCGCACGCTTTTCTTCTTTTGACAATTCAGCATTTCCTTTGGAGCTATTGCTCATTTCCCAACCTCTTCTGCCGCTAATAGTTCGCTTAGCAATGAATTCACTTCCTGATCGGAAAGCTGATCAATCTTGGTCAACAACTGCTCTGCTTTTCCCGCGTCAATGTCGGTTATATTGATTTGGCTGTGTAGATGCTCGTCCTGCTGCCTATCTGGATTAGTAACAAAATTACAATCATCTTTGAGTTTTTTTAGGAAGTGTAAAGCGGTAATAACCAAATCGACATCAACTCCAAAATCAATCAGACAAGCAATTTCATCAACGCCAATTTCCTTGAGACGAGTAACCATTTCCACACAAGTATCTGGTGTGCCAAATAAGGCACTTGTTTGAAAGTAGCGCTCAAAGGCATAAGCTAGTAAGTCTTCCCGCTCTTTTTCAGTCAAATCATCTAAACTTTTTGAGCCACGACGCCATAGATCCACAGAAGTTTTGAGATATTCTGTAAACGGTCTTTGAACCTGATTGCGAACAACAGCCATGTCTTCGCCGACAAATGTATGCAACATTAGAGTCACATGGCCTGCTTCAGGAGCGTGACCATGTATGCGGCGTGACTCACAGTAAAGGGCTATTTTTTCAGCCAATTCTTCAATGGGTTGAAAAAGAAGAGCCGTTAAGATATTTGCACCAAAGGCACCAGCTTCAATAAATCTCTCTTTACCTCCACTACAGGTAATCCAAACTGACAATTCCTGCTGCTTGGGTAGGGGATAAATTTTAATTTCTGTTTCTTTACCAACGCCATTGGGTAACAAGATAGATTCGCCCCGCCAGAGTTTGTGTACAGTTTGGATGCCTGAAAACATCACTTCTGTACGGTTTGCATATGTCTGTGGGCAGATGACAAAATCATTGGGGTTCCAACCTGTAGCAAAGGCGATGTCTACTCGACCCCGCGATAAGTTATCAACAATAGACCATTCCTCAGCAACTCTGAGTGGGTTGTGCAGAGGCAGGACAACACTACCTGCCCGCAGGCGGACACGTTCAGTTACCATCGCCAGGGCTGCACCTAGGACAGATGGATTGGGGTAGATGCCGCCAAAGGCGTGAAAATGACGTTCTGGTATCCAGACGGCGTTAAAACCATGTTGATCGGCGAACTTTGCCCCTTCAATTAAGAGTTGATATTTGTCATCTGTAAACTCAGCCTCGTTACTAGAAAAGTAGAACAGGCTGAATTGCATACCATTTTTTGCTGTTGAGTTTTGGGATTGAGGGATGCTGTTTGGTATGGGCTGCTTTTTGAGCGAGTTAGGCTCGGTCAATGTTTGTACTGCCGATGTTGAGATAAATGGGGGACTTGGGGAAGGTGATGTTGCCTTAGATAGGAATTGGGTGGCTAGCTGGGTAATACTGATGTCCCCCAAAAATGTCTCCATTGGTAAAACCAGACCTAAGTTAGCTTCAATATAGTTTTTAATTTCAACGGCTTTAAGTGAATCGAGACCCAGAGTGTTGAGAGGCTGTTGCGGATTGAGATGAGATGAAGCAATCCCCAAAATTCGAGCAATTTGGTCACGCAGTTCTAATTCTAAGGACAACTGACGTTGTGTTTGATCTGTAGCTGACGATGTTTCTTGAGTCCTGTTACTATAGCCTTCAGTTGTGTCATCGATGTTACCTAGGATACTAGATCCTACAACAGATAAGCTCTCTGCTATAAACCCAACTTTACAAGCATGGCGCTGAATTTTACCGCTAGAAGTCTTTGGGATACTCCCCGTTTTGAGCAGCAACACAGCATAAACTTGCAATTCATGCTGTTCCGATACGGCTTTGCGAATGGCTTCAATCACCTGATTCACATTTAGAGAACGTAGGTAAGTCCGCTTTACCTCCTGAACGACTATCAACAGCTCAGAGTCATCCACTTCCACTGCAAAAGCCGCGCCGCAACCAGGTCGCAGCACTGGATGACTTTTCTCTACCGTGAGTTCAATGTCTTGGGGATAATGGTTGCGACCTCGGATAATGATTACATCCTTGATGCGCCCCGTGATGAACAACTCGCCATTTTTCAAAAATCCTAAGTCTCCTGTACGCAAAAATGGGCCTTCATGGGTATCTGCTAAGTAAGCTTGAAAGGTTTGCTCAGTTAACTCCGGTCGCTTCCAATATCCCTGAGCTATACTCCCACCTGACACCCAAATCTCTCCCACTTCACAAGGAGCGCAACGTGTCAATGATTCGGGGTTAACAATAATGATTTTCGCATCCAGCCATGGATACCCACACCCCACTAAATGCTTAATATTTTTGCTGTTTGCAGATGCCTCCACTACTCGATGCTGTTCCAAGGCATCTACATCAACCGTACAGTAAACTGGTTCATCCTTCACCCTACCACCAGAAATCATCAGGGTAGCTTCCGCCATCCCGTAACAGGGATATAAAAAATTGGCACGGAAACCACAGGGCTGAAATTTAGCGGTAAACTTCTCCAAAGTTTGCCGACGCACTGGTTCAGCACCGTTATAAGCACTACACCAACTGCTTAGGTCAAGGGTCTGAAGCTGTTCTGGAGTAATCTTGTCAACACAAAGCTCGTAAGCAAAGTTAGGTCCACCGCAATGGGTTGCTTTGTAATGCGAAATTGCTTGCAGCCATTGAATTGGTTGCTCAAGAAAGGATACTGGCGACATCAGGACACCCAAAAACCCTGTGTACAAGGGTTGGATAATGCCATCAATTAGCCCCATATCATGAAAGCTGGGCAACCAAGTAACGGAAACGTTTTCAGGTGTGAGTTCAAAGGCTTGCTTGAGGTACTCCGAATTGTGCAGTAAATTACCGTGGTTCACCATTACGCCTTTCGGCGAGCCTGTAGATCCCGATGTGTACTGGAGAAAAGCCAGGGTGTCGCTGCTTACTACCTCCTCCTCCTGCCAGTTTGACACCAAGTCGCTCTTGAGATTATCGGTGGACAGCCAGCGCATAGCTGCTAATTCTGGATACTGATCCAACCGACCCTTTACGTTTGCCAACACGGATGTAGTGGTAAGCACTACTGTCGCCTGCGCGTCTGCCACGATCGCTTGCAGCCTGGACATTGACCGATTAGGTCGAGGGGGATAAGCGGGAACTGCCACAACAGAGGCATACAAACACCCGAAGAAGGCGGTAATGAATTCCAGACCTGGTGGGTAGACCAGCAAGGCACGTTCGTTGGTGGCTCCTAGAGATTGTAATTGGGATGCGATCGCCCGACTGGTGCGCTCTAACTTTTGATAAGTCAGGCTTGAGCTTTCTGTTTCCCTATTCTGTAGAAAGGTGTAAGCCGTTTTGTGTGGCTGGTGTACCGCTCTGTAGCGCAAAATATCTACTAAATTTGAAAATTTCTGTTTGGTGTCTGGGGAATCATCTAAACTAGCAGTCATTCGCTGCTCCCTTGGTGTTCAAAACTAATGTTTTAAATATCATGAAAAAATTTACAACTAGCCAAGAGTTGCTATATATCAAAATTGCTTTCGATAATTTATTTACATTTTTATCTTGAAAATTGATATTAAACGAACCCAAAAAGCTGGTTGTAATAGGTATTTTATGAAAATAACATTCTTCATTTCGTAAATTTTCCATAGTTCTACACATTTGTATTTCCTAATTTAGGATTGTTTCTCTCCGAGTTTACATTTACAAAACATAGGCTTCATATAGCTTTTTTCTATATTTCAATTCAACTTTGCAATCTTTCTGTTGAAAAACTTCTCTCATGGGCGGTCTAAGTTTTGATTTCTGTACTCATGGGGAAAGTTTCAGCGAAAAATCAAGAGATAAAAACATCTTCATTATTTAGATATTAAATTTCCTTATTATTACAACATCTACCAAAAGGCATAATATTTATTTAGCTTTTAACTAAGATTTCCTGGTGATTCAGCTTTTATAACTCCAAAATTTTTTTTACAAATCTTATTGATATTGTTCCTACTTTGTCACTTTTTGAGGCTATTTTAGAACTATAAAGTTCATAGTCCGGAGTTTGTATATCAGTTTTTGGGAGCAGTTTGATAAAGCTAATTTCTAACGAAGGTCGTGACAATTCCCACAAAAGTACAGAGTGATTGAGTTGAAAAATCCTTAAAAGGATATCTGGAAAATAGTAAAGTTATCTCTGCAAGGATAACTAATTAAATACTAGGAAACAGACAAATCATGTACCAAGACGACAAAGAAGACACAACAATTTACAAAGTTGTAGTCAATCATGAAGAACAGTATTCGATTTGGCCAGCTGAGCGCGAAAACCCTCTTGGTTGGAAGGATGCTGGCAAAAGTGGCTTGAAACAAGAATGTCTGGAATACATTGAAGAAGTTTGGACTGACATGAGACCACTGAGTTTGCGCAAGAAAATGGAAGAAACTGCTCCTAGTAACCAATAACGCATTTGGCGTTCCACATCTACCTTAGACACCAGCAAACCCTTGTGGGAGACAAGTCCATGCTTTTTGGAACTATTAACAAATTAGTTGCTATATCAGACGGTAGCTTTGTTGAAAACATTAAAACGACTACCAAGCAAAAAACCGCAAGAGAAGGTTAGCCATAAGACAACGCGCTGCTAGCCGTAAACTTAAAGGTTCAAAGAACAAAAGCTTCCCTGAACCCACTCAATCACATTTCCCTCACAATTAACTTCTATGTTATCGACCCAAGCTTGCTGTAATTTAACTCCGTGTAAATGTAGCTTCACACTAGTGTAGGGTAAATCATACTTTCCCCGGTGTTCCCAGATTAATTTCAAATTGTTCTCATTTGGGCGGATCATCCTAAATGTATCCAGACGCCATTCTCCATATCCATCACCCGCATCACTATACAGATATTGTTCGCTGTTTCCCTGCACAGGTGGGTAAAGGTGGAGAGTTAATTGATTGTTTTCCTCCATTGGTAAGATACTTCCTGCCTTTACTAATAAAGGAATTATTTCTAGAGGTGCTTGCAAATTTACCTGCTGACCACCTTGAATAACAGCATCATCCCAAAAGTTATACCAATGTCCCTTGGGTAAGGTTACTTGCCGCATTTGCGCTTTTTCTTCAAAAATTGGACAAACTAGTAATGCATCTCCCAATAAGAAAGCATCATCTACATCCCACAGTCTAGAATCTTCACTATCTAACCAAAACAAGGGACGCACGGGGGGATAGCCTTTGTTTTTTGCTTGCCAAGATAATGTGTAGATGTAAGGCATCAGCCGGTAGCGCAGTTGCAAGAATTGGCGCATGATACTGAGGTAAGGTTCGCCATAATACCAAGGTGTGCGGTTAGCAACGTTATTAGAAGAATGAGTACGGTAGAAGGCATGAAAGGTTGCCATCTGGAACCAACGTAGGTAAAGTTCAGGACTAGGATTACCCTGGAAACCACCAATATCAGAACCGCTGTAGGGAATGCCTGAAAGCCCCAAACCCAGTATCATTGACACTGTAAGGAGCAACGTATTCCAGTTGGAATTAATATCCCCCGTCCAAGTCCAGGCGTAACGTTGAAGTCCTGCCCAACCCGCACGGGATACTATAAAGGGGCGTTTCTCTGGTCGGTACTGGCACAAACTATCATATGCTGCTTGCGCTTGCAGCAATCCATAGATATTATGCGCTTCGCGATGCTCTGCGCCTCTGCCTTCCATGAAATGACGTGTTATTTTTGGCAAAGAGCGATCGCCTTTACTCACAAACGCTGCTGGCTCATTCATATCATGCCAGAATCCGGCTACACCCACATCTAATAGATATTCATACTGCCGACTCCACCACTTACGTACTTTCGGGTTAGTAAAATCCGGAAAAGCACACCAACCAGGCCATACGGGAGCAAGTGCCAACTGACCATCGGGATATGTACAAAATCCATCCAGTATCTGACCTTCTAGATATAAATTGCTTTTGCGGCTGCATTTAATACCAGGGTTATTGATAGCAATAAACCGCACTCCCAAGTCTGCGAGTTCTTGCGTAAAGCTAGTCAGTTTGGGAAAGCGTAATGGGTCGATAGTAAAGGCGCGAAAACCAACTTGACAGTCAATATCTAGGTGAATGGCACTCAAAGGCAAGTTATGGGACTCAAAGGCTTTAGCCTCGTTTCTAACTACCTCTTCATTCAAATAACCCCAATGAGACTGATGATAGCCTAATGCCCAACGAGGCGGCAGTGGTGGACGACCAGTTAATTGTGTATAATTTTCCAAGCATTGTGCAGGTGAACCAGTAGTCAGATAATAACGCAGCGTTCCTCCTTCAAAATCTGCTGTGGCAGTTTCGGTAAAGGTAAAATTAGCTTCAAAAGAATTTTCATAAAAAATCAGGTAACTGCCAGTAGAATGCAAACCCATATAAATAGGAATACAAATATACATTGGGTCTGAACCTATTCCGTACATACCAGCAGGATCAAAATTCCACATCCGGAAGGTTTTCGGCTTTTGCTCCTTGTCTTTTGCATTACGTAAATTGAGCGGAAAAGACCTTTCTCCTAATCCGTAAATGTGTTCTTCTTGCCGTAGTACCGCTTTATGAATCCAGCCGTAGTCTTTGCGCTGGGGTGGCATTTCTTCACGGATAAGTTGCCCAGAAGAATTATAGAATTTCAAATTACCATCTTCTGCAATAACGACTTTTAAATTGTTGCTAGAGATAGAATAGTTATTATCATCTACCTGTTCTAATTTAGTTTCTATTTGCTGCCATTCATGACGAGCGATCGCATAAGGAATTGGCGCTATCCCCGATTTCCAATCAATTCTGACTAAATCCTCAGTCAGAAAACAAACTTCCAATTCTGCTGATTCAAAGTAAAAATTAGCACCTTTTTCGGTTTGTTCAACTCGGTGGAGTTTTCCTGGGTTATCAAAAGCTTTTCCTGTTGGTGGTCTTTGATAGTAAAGTTCTAGCCTTGACCGTTGATGCGAGTATAAATATGCGTGGTGGGCATAGCGTAGGTAAAAAAGCGACCCCAAAAGAAAATTTACTTTCAATTTTATTTGTTTGGATATATTTCTATTGTTTTGCATATCTAACTATTCCTTTGATGATGAACTTTTAACGACGAGAAAAGCAAATTTCTTAGCAAGCTTTCATCAATCTATGGGATGATTATTTTATATATATGCTGCTAGATGTAAAGGTGATTTTAGATACAATACCCGTGAATGAAATAGATGCGTTGATTATTGATTTGAAACGTTGATAGCAAGAGAAATTTGAAATTTATCTCAACTCATCTACAACACTATCCTCAAAGGACAATTAGTTAGGGCTGATGTTGCAGCCCGTAGCCCAGAATTAGAAAGTCCAGTCAAAGAGTGTATACTCAATCATCTACCTCATTTATTCTCCCCAAATTCCTTAGCCTCTTGCAGTTCTCGTCGTACAACTTGCGCTCCTAATTCCCTACGCTTTCCCTTTTCATCGGTGAACACATATCGGGCTTGTACTCCTCGTTGTGGACTGTGACTATACCGCAGTTTCTGCCCTCGGAACTGATAAAGTTTGCCTATGGTCAGTTTTGTTGCTTCTAGCATTTTCTAGCTCCTTTGCTTGTTGTTGATACACCATAATTTTCAATCCCTTCTAACACCTGAACAAACGAATTTACAGCATCTTTGAGATAGACATTTTGGTACTTGAGAAATATCTAAAGTTTGAATTTTGTCACATGCGATTGAGATAGTTTTTACTTCGCTTCATTTCACTCAAGATAAAATCCTGTGCCTGTATTAGTGATTTTTACTAACCTGTGATTCACTAATTTTTGAATTACATTTATTGCGTGGTCTATTGACCGTCGCTTCGCTCCAATTAAAAATTAAAAAAGGATACAAGCCCTCCGAAGTTCACGCTTGTTGGGAAACCCGCCTACAGTACTCTGGTGAATTCATTATCGTTACTTTCATTATCAATAAGTTTGCGGGCATTCGTGAGAACTTAAGGTTATCTCTCATTTGTCAATAAGCAATAGTACTTACAACATGCCTGAAAACTGGGGTTGGAAACACAAATTTTAGGCAAGCGATCGCTTAATCTTGATACACATCCTTCATTTCAAAATTCAAAATTCAACGCCCGCAAAATTGAATGAAAAATGCGCGTTATGGGTATTAAGCCCACGGCAAGTGCGGGTGGGTTTTTAATTTTGCTATAAAGCATTTTGAATTTGAGCTTGATCGTGTGGGGTAGTTTTTGCCATACCAGGCGCGTTCCATCCCGGTGGTATGAAGTCAGCTGATGGTGGCAGTAGGTTCTGGACCTGGGATTGAAGTAGGGCGATACGTTCTGGCGTAAAGCCTCTGGCTTTACGCCAGAACGTAAGCGTTGTTAGACTCCTTTTTGAGTAGGGCTTCGTTATCTACTAGCAGCACTTGCAAACCGTTTAAGATTTGTAAGTTATTCATACACGAAAAAAGTTTTTGTTGAATCAAAAAGTTTGTTTATATAGGCATATGAAAATCTTATTATTAAAAACTGATAAACTTGGAACAATTTAATCATAAAAACATAAAGTTTTCACAAAAAAAATAAAGTTTATAATTGTCAATTTTTTGATTTTTTTTGGGAGGGGGGAGATACACTTGGGGAGCATCCCTATTTTGCACAAACACCTGTGAAAAAGTCTTCCCAGTCCTCTTGTAGAGGACTTCAGCTTTCAGACAGGCACTTAAGTGCCTGGCTAGCTATTCATGCAAAATTGGGATGCTCCCTACACTTGACAACACTATTTTTTTGATGTTTTTATATATGAAACTTAATAATTATGATAATTTTGCCATTTTTACATAAACCCAAATCATTAACATATATATTATTTTTTACAAATATCCTTCATTTGCAGCAAATTTGCGTAAGCGAGGTAGACATTGACGCTGATAAAAACTGCTTAAAGTCGAGACTGGCAAGCCAAACTCAATCGATAAATCTTTCCAGCTGACTTCTGGTGGTAAACGTTTCAAAATTAACATTTGGCAATTAACTTCTGGATGTCCTTGAATATGGGTACGGCGTAGTTCTCCATCGTTGTCTCCTTCCACCCACAACCTGACATTTTCCAAAATGGGAGGCACATCAGGAGGGGCGGGTAGATTTTCTTCAGGGTAAAAAGCGTCACTGCGATCGCCAGAAGTAGACTGACTGAAACTTGGAGGCGCTTTTTTAGCATTTTCCTCTTGTTGCAGACAGTAAAAGTCTTGCAGTCTCCATTTCAAGTAAGCATTCAACCAGGTAATAACATTACCACGCGTCGGATCATAGCCTCCACAAACATTGGAGCAGAAATACAACCAAGTTTGTTGCAGCGCATCTTCATAGTAGGGAGTGCTTTCTCTCCAAAGTTTGCCAGAGGTTAAGCGAATAATTTGCGTCAAACGCTTCTGACGTTCTGGACTTCCAGGAGGATATCCACAGGCTTCGTTAACTAGGTGGCGTAAGTTGTCCTCCAATCGATGCATAACAGTTTTAACCATATGTAATACCATAAACATCAAAGTTTTTGCCGTGACTTAATTCAGTTGCTTCTAAGTTGCACAATAGGAACGATTACAAGTGGTTCTAGTACTCCACCAACCCAAAATTGCAATGGCGAGCAAGCTTGATAATTCAGCCTTTTCATGGCTTAAAGCCGCCAATTCTTGCTTTAGTGTCGCAATTTCTGCTCGTAATCTCTCTTCAATCTTTTGCGACTGAGCCTTTTGTTTTACCCTATGTCTCCTGATTCTTTTCTGGAGTTGTATGGAGGGTAAAGGTATCGGCAGATAATTTGCCACATTGATGAAACTATTGAACTCGACAAAACTAGCACTTGCATTTGCTTGTATTGTCGAGTGCGCTGTTCGGATGCCAATATCTACAGGATATTCGAGCATAATCTACTCCATTGTCATCAACACTAGTATGGAAGTGTGCTGACCAAAGGACTTTATATTTGAATCCTTCCAGCTTTTCTAGGATCGCTCTATTAGGCAATTTGGCGAAAGATCAGTTTGGAGTAGATCAGGGCTGAAAAACTGGTCTTGACAAAAAAAAATTTTTATGAATGGGATTTGCAATTGAAGAAGATTTTATTAACATAGTAATTAAAGTAATATTTATAACTTTAAATTAGACAAAAATGCTTAAAAACTAGCCAAAAAACCCCCGCCTTTGGACAGCGAGGCAACACCAAAAACTTTCACACCCTCAGTAAGTTAATACCGACTAAGCTGAACTTTTTTATTTAGATATAACAAACGCTCACATAGGAATTTAAATTATGGCAATGCGGAGAGCGGATCGCCGAGATTCTAATTATGACAACGCCGTTAATCATCCTCGCTCACGTCAGAAAGAACCAACTTCTGTTCATGAGCTTAAACAGTTGTTGATGACTGCTCGTGCCAATTGGAATGAATGGGAACAAAAAGCGAAAGAATATCAGGAAGCTGCATCCCAACTTACTCAAGTTCAGCAAGAGATCCAAGCTTATCAAGTCGAGGTTAATGAGCTAAATGAACGTGTAGCACAAAATTACCAGCTCTATCTTGATGAACAACAAAATTATCAACAGACTTTATGCCTATACAACGAAGAAAAAGCGAGAGCAACTGAATTACTTGCCAAATATGAGGTAGCAAGCTCTGAGCGAGACAATTATTTGACTCTATACAATGAGGCACAAGCACAACTCAAATATGAGCGACGTTCCAAAGCTAGTATTAAAGGATGGGAAACTCGTCGTAAAGCCGAGAATGAACGACTAAAACGGGAAATTGCTGAGATGGTTGTGCTATTGCGTGAATCTCTAGCAAGTAAGGATGAAGCTATAAACAACCTCTACGTTGTAGCAGAGCGTATGGATCGGATTCAATCCTTGATTGATTCAGTGGAAGAGGAAACAACAAGCAATTCTGTAGGTCTGATACAAAAGTTTAGACGCATCTGGCTTGCAATTAAAGAGATACTTTCGGAATAAAAAAGCGCCCTCATGAGCAAAAAATCAGTACCAACCACAAGAATTCAAAGTAAAGCAAAGTTGGGAGAGCAAATTCGCAATATTGCCGACCGACTCAAACAAGAGACTGACGTGCAGATAAAAGCAACGTCTCGTATTTTAGGGGCTGCCGCTCAAATTTCCGAAAATCATGACCGACTTATTAATGAAGTAGTCGATATGGTTGAAGAAGACCTTAACCAACAAACCCAGACATATCAAAGATACATTTATACAGTTGAGATTCTTAAGAAACAGTTTAAAACATTACGTGAAGCAAAGGATCACTTTAAACTGAAAGCAACTAGTTGGGAATCCCTTGCTAACAAACTAAATGATCCAGCTTTCCAAAAGCTTATACCTGAGAATAAACTTCAGTCAGATCAGGCTTTGAAAAGCAACGATATGAGAACAGTTGAACACGATCACAAAAATATTGAAGGGTTGACAGTTCGTTTAGAACCAGATGTCGCAGAAATGTTTCCCAACTCTCAAGCAGTAAATGAAGCTCTACGTTTTCTGATTAGAGTTACGAATAAAAATAGTTGCTGAACCTTTAATATAGTTTTCATCTTGGATTCACTGGCGAATACTCCCCAAACCGCCAGCGTAAGGGAGTAGCATTTTGGGTTTCCAAAATTTGGTCTATCTCAAACTCAACTAAACGTTGCGCCCCAGCAAAACTACTTAATCGCTCTACATCCCAAATCACTTCTGCCTTACCAGTCAATTGCAGAGTATGTCCTTGTTTAAAATCAATAAACAATAAACCTGCACCTGCATTCACAGCCAAGTTACCGAAGGTCTGAAACATATTGTTACCAGCATAATCGGGAAACACCAGCTTGTTACGATTTAAAACTTGCACAAATCCCGGATATCCGCCTCGATGTGATGCATCTGTACCAACTTCCGGATGGGAACTGGCAATGAAAAAAGTATCGGCTTGGGTAATCCAGTGTTTATCCTTCTCATTCAAAGCCTCTCTAGTAAAGATTACAGGGTTTTCTAGAGATTCTGTTGTTCCTGTTTCTAAGTGACGCACTTGAATATACTTAGGACAGTTAAAAAACGCTTGCTCAATACTGACGTTTATCTTTCCTCCTGGCTGAATTTCTGCTTTACCGTTCAGACGCAAGCGCCTACGATTTACCAAATCAATTACAAGTAAACCGATTTGTGGATTATCACCCAGGTTTTGATGTAACAAATCGCTTGCTAATAAAAACCCATCCATCAGTAAAGTCTGCTGGTTTAACACTTGGACAAAACCAGGTTCTCCTGTAAGCAACGATGCCCAAACTCTACCTTTTGCATCTACCGTACTCGCAATAGCCAATTGCTGGCTACGCAGGAATTCTTGAGCAGCTGGTTTAATAACACTGCTGATGAGACTACACAGACGCTGCGCCTCTTCTCGCACTCCCGCTTGGGTTTGGACGGCGATTTCTCCAGAATGGAAAGACATTGGAATTTTAGATTTTGGATTTTAGATTTTTGGATGAGTCAGTAATTCAGTAACGTCGCTTTCTTAATATT
>JBHYDF010000004.1:0-115491 GCA_051861145.1 Nostocaceae cyanobacterium | reverse complement strand
TCACCCTATCAAGCATTATTCACCATGTCTTTTAATTAAGGTGCGTTTGCCCTGGACATACTACTTAACTAGCAATCTCTGAGCCAAAACAGCGCCTAATTTCTGATTGCATGACCCAAAAGGTTAATTCGACTTGTAGATTCTACTATATACCAATGTAGCCATCGCCCCCTGTACAGATTCGGTCTTGGCTCGTGTGATTTGGCGTGCCAAACAGCTGTCGATATTTATTGATGCGATGGCTGTTGTACGCCAGTCTTTACAGCCTAGTCTTTATTTTCTGTCTGACTTCCCCGTTACCTTAGACAAAATGTACAGGAGGACTTAATGTCACAAGTTGATAAAATTTTGGACTTTTGGTTTGGAAAAAAAGATGAAGAGGATTACGGAAAAAATCGCGCTATTTGGTTTACTAAAGATCCAGATCCAAAATTTGATCGGGAAATTAAAGCCCGCTTTATGGAAGACTATGAAAAGGCAGCAGTGGGTAAACTTGACCAATGGAAAGAAACCCCCCATAGCTGTCTGGCGTTGATCCTCCTACTTGATCAGTTTCCACGAAATATGTTTCGCGGTAATCCTCGAGCATTTGCAACAGATCCACAAGCACTCTCTTTGGCTCAGTATGCGATCGCCAAAGGCTTTGATCGGGAGCTACTAAAAATCCAGCGCTGGTTTATCTATTTACCTTTTGAACACAGCGAGAATCTCGAACATCAGCAACAGGCGGTTGAATTGTTCCGTCAACTTGGCAATGATCCAGACAGCGTATACATGACCTCATCCGCTGTCCAACACCTAGAGGTGATTGAGCGCTTTGGACGTTTTCCCCATCGCAACGCTATTTTTCATCGAGCCACAACGCCAGAGGAGGCAGAATTTTTGAAGCAGCCAAATTCATCGTTCTAATGCTCGCCAAATTATCTGTGTGACTGGGAGGATAACTTTTCCTTTAAGTCACAACCCATCTAACAGGCCAACTTGGTAAAAGTTGGGAGTGGATATTCTTCAAGAGCAAGTTGTAATGTCCAGATTTGATAGAAATGGGAGGAATGAATGATAAAACTCTTCGATTACGAGTTATCAGGGAATTGCTATAAGGTACGGCTTATGCTATCGCTGCTTGGGCTGGAGCATGAGATTGTACCTGTCAACTTCATGGAAGGTGAGCATAAGTCTCCACCTTTTCTAAAACTGAACCCGCTTGGTCAAGTACCGATTCTGATTGATGGCGATTTAGTCATTCATGATTCCCAGGCAATTCTAGTATATCTCGCACGACGCTACGGCGGTGAAAATTGGCTACCAATAGAGGCTGAGTCTATGGGTAAAGTGGTACAGTGGTTGTCCATCGCTGCTAACGAGATTCAACACGGTCCTGCTACAGCTAGACTGCACTTCGTTTTTAACCTGAAGACAGACCTGGAGTTGGTGCAACAAAGAGCAGATGTGATACTCAAAATTTTGGACGAACATTTGCAAAAGCGAAACTGGCTTGAACTTGATCACCCGACAATTGCAGATGTTGCTTGTTACCCGTATGTTGGGCTAGCACCGGAAGGAGGGATTTCTTTGGAAGCTTATCCAAATGTAGTTGCTTGGATTGACAGAATAAAGAAGCTTAAGGGTTACGTTGGTATGCCAGGCTTATAAGTTTTCTAGTGGAATGTCACAAATCGCTCGACTGTAAAGCTTAGTTTTAAAAGGATACGGTCTTCTTCTGGTGTCAGCTATATTCTTAACAGAGCTGACATCAGTCATCACTTAAATGATGCACTCAGTCCATTTTACGTTTTTTCGGTTGACTTACTTAAAATGTAAGAGTTAATTTTTTTTGTCATTTTTATAATAGTAAATACTAGCAATTTATATTTTAATTTTCTCAACAAATATCATCCAAAATTATTGTAAAAACTCATATATTTTTGCACTTTATTCAAAAAAATCCGATATTATTTTACTTTTGAAAAGTGATAAATATGAAAAATATTACTGTAATCAGACACACAAGAAACCCTGCTTTTGGGTGTCTTGGTAGCTTGGTAGCAAATTTGCATCAGAAAGATTATGCAGTTACGTACGTAGAAGCTGGACTAGATAATCTTGCTAGTCTCAATCCACTAACTCCAGACATCTTTGTTATTCTAGGTGGTCCTATGGGAGCTTACGATGATCGGAATTATCCCTTCCTAGTTGACGAACTGCGTTTGTTAGAGCGTCGCCTTGATGCTGATTTACCTACTTTAGGAATATGTTTGGGAGCTCAACTGATGGCACGTACTCTTGATGCTAGAGTCTACCCAGGATCGTATAAGGAAATTGGCTGGTCTCCGTTAGAACTGAGTAAAGAGGGAATACACACACCATTAGCTCATTTAGTAGCAGAGAACACCCCTGTATTGCACTGGCACGGTGATACTTTCGATCTACCTGTCGGGTCTATCCATCTTGCCTCTAGCGCAAAGTATCAAAACCAGGCATTTTCCTGGGGTAAATGTGGTCTGGCATTGCAGTTTCATCCAGAGGTTACTACTTTTGGTCTTGAGCTTTGGTTTAAAAGCCATGCTTGCGAGATAAGTGCAATACACAATGTTAGCATTACGAAACTACATTCGGATACAACCCGTTACTCCAAAAGATTAGAAGCTCAGGCTGCCAAGTTCTGGCGAGCATGGTTAGAATCGCTCAACTAATCTAACAAGCCCTATGAAAAATGTGAGCATAACTATTCCACGTTTACCCAGAAATCAGCAGTGACAATTTTGCCATTACGATTGAATTGTTCCCAGAGTTTATATTTTCCTGCTGACGGAAAACTGGTTATAAAATAAACCTCACCAGTGGTCGTATTTTTCATCGCATGAGTATGAATATAGTCTGCTTCTGTCAATGGTGATGAAAAATTTGTATGTTTATCAAGTTTCATCTTGATTTCATCTTGGTATGATAAAGCAGCCGTTACCCACATCTATACAAATAAGAGTGAGTTGTTTGTGAGGGATTTCATCTTGATTTCATTTTGTTGTGAGAGCTTGGTTATAGTGTTCCCTTTTGTTAGCCTCAGAAGCCATATTTATGACTAAAACGTTTAATTTGGAAAATTGCTATGCCCGTTGAAAAAGATGGCAACCCCAATGCTCCCAATCCCCATCATTTTGGCGGTAGCTTGTGGAATAGTCATCTAAAATTTCATCTTGATGCCCATATACTAAGCTTTAGCCGTCTAAACTTATGCTTTGATAGTCATTTTAGGCTTTTTAGTTGTGCCACTGTGATATGACTGAAAGCCTGTATTCCTATTATGAAAGAGTTAAATGATATAATTAGCTATTTTCAGGACAAATCTAATTTTATTTGAAAATAAACCGTGATATTTCATCTTAATTTCTATATAGTAGATATTATAAACATGTTCCTCATGTTCCACAACCCTGGTGGGCTTATAGTGCAACTATAAGCCTATTTTTTTATCAGATAGTATAGTAAAGCAATCTATTTCATCTTAATGTCATCTTAATTTTATATATTAAATTTTATAAGCTTATCCCTTGGCTTTACTCCACACTATTCTCAGGCTTTTTAGTTCTGCCGTAACGGTACAACTCAGGGCAAACGCATCTTATTTTTGAAATGCTTACGCCAACATTGATTTCGCGCATTGTTTAGTTTGGTTGCAAAAAATGAAACCCTTGTTGGATAAGGTTTTCAAAGTTTAGATGCGTTTGTCCTGCGGGTACAACTATAAGCCTGATTTTTTATCAAAAGTTGTACTTCTGTTTAAACTATCAATACTTAACGCAATATACATAAGTAATTAATTTTTATGAATCAATCAAAATTTCATCTTGATTTCATCATGACTTGTCATGCTAGTAGATAGAGTAAGCGTATCTTTTTGGCAAAAACATCGCCAATAAATTGAATTTGCTTACGGCAAGTCAACTGTCTAACCTTATCCGAAAACCAGGTTAATGTTGGGATGGTTAAGTATGGCTTTACCAAATTGTGATGCATCCGTTAATAACAGGTTCAGTCATAAACGATGAATTTAAAATTTGCCTGAAATACTTGATAAATTGAGAATTAAATATGAATAAAGCACTGATTTACGCTGCTATATGTACTCTAGCTACCACAGCTTTATTTTCTGCGGGCTATGCAAATGCTAAGGAAAAAGATGGTAAACTTCCTCATATTGATGGAAATGTGCAATTTCCTCCCACGCGCTGGCGACTTGTTAGACAGACTATCCGGTTACACGTTCCTCAAAATAGCAAGCCTCTTACCAAATTACTTATTAACGTTCCAGAGACTGTAACTATAAGTAATGACATCAAGGATATCGATGTTGTATACGAGAATGAGCAGAAAATAAACGCTAATGTTTCTGTCAATGGTAAAAAGATACTAATAACTTTCTCTGATTCAGTTGCTCCTAACACTAAGTTTCATATTGACCTGAACAATGTGAAACGACCAACTCTGGGTAATGGGCCTGTCTACCGCTTATCCGCTCAGGTTGTTGGTAGTGATACAGAAATTCCCATAGGTGTAGCTCAGTTTCGTATATATCAATAATTTCAATACTATTCTAATAACGCTTTATTCCCTCTACCCTAATTGGCTAATGAAAAATGTGGAGGGTAATGTAGCCTACATTAGCTGCATTGCTGACTAATAATAACAGCTTTTCCTTATCTACCCTTCATTAACATTTGGGAAGATAAGGAAGATTTTTTTTAGTTTATCAATTAGCAATAATTAATAATATTCCCAAAATCAAGTAGTCAAATAGTAAAAAATGTCATCATTAGCAAAATTTCATTCTAATTTCATTAACGTTTGTCAAACTAATAAATATACAACCAAAAAATTTGTTTTTTTGGAGAACAACGATGATGAAAAAGTTAATTTACACTGGTGTTTTTACCCTAGCTCTTACTTCTTTATTTTCCCCTGCTTGGGCAAATGGAGAACCAGGCGATTTTAGAGCTTCCCATCTGCTTAATAGTGCTGCTCTTCCTAGTGATGCTTCTGCTCTAAATGCTATTCATAAGTTTGAAGTTCATGTCCAAGGAAGACCCCTAGCAGGACTAACAATTGATTTACCAGAGGAAGTGAGAATTAGTGAAGGAATTGAAGTGAAAAATAAATCTGGTCAAAAAATACCTGCTACTGTTTCTATCAATGAAAAAAAAGCAACAGTTGCTTTCTCGCAACCAGTAGATACTGAGATAAAACTATTAATTTTGATGAAAGGGGTTAATACTCCTGGTTATAGAGGTTATGCTGAAACTTGGCAGTACCGAGTCTATGGCAACAACGTTGGATTGAAAGAAGAAATTCCACTCGGTTTAGCTCAAATTATTACCTACCCTCTCTAAGAGAATAACTGCTCTTTCTTGTCAAGCAAATAAATAATTAACCATAGGATGAACAGGTGGGCATTGCCCACCTTACTAATCTTTACCGCAGTTGTTTTATGAATAACTTGATTTACACAGGTGCAACATTTTTTCTGGCAGTAGCTTTTTCCATTCCAGCAGCTTATGCCAACGAAAACATTGGAACTTCCAATGTTTCCCATCTTAATGCAGATACCTCAAAAACAGGAGCTTGTGAAAACATTCCCCCAGCAAGACCCACTGGCGGAGCTAGTTTAGCAAGACTACAAGCTTTACAGGAGTGCTATAAAGGACTTCCACAAGGTAAAGTACAACAATTCAGTAGAACAGGAGCCTGTGCAAATATCCCACCAGCAGAACCTACTGGTGGAGCGACTTCAGCAAGACTCCAAGCCTTGCAACGATGCTATAAGGAAATGGGAGCAAACCACAACTCCATCCCAATAAAACTGGAGCGTGTGAATTCATTTCCCCAGCAAAACCAAGTCTTGCTGGGGAAATAGTATCAACAAATTCCAAATTTGGATTAGCTTTTCATCGATCAGCGGTAGATAAACAACAGTCCCACCCCAGCGATCGCAACCAACACACCTAAAATTGCCCGCAGACTGATTTTTTCTCCCATAAATAAAGCAAACGGCAGGACAAATAAAGGACTCGTAGCACCCAGGGATTTGGCAATTCCAGCAGCAGTGAATTGCAAAGAGATTTGTTGCAGCCAGAAGCCTAAATAGGTACTTAAAAAAGCACACAAGATAATGATGCTCAGTATCTGCCCAGAACGCAATTTTGACAACGATGCACGGACTGCTTCTTGTTTCATTGGCACCCACAGCAGCAATATCAACACCCCACCCACTAGTCGCACCATAGCACTCCACAGCGAGTTAATGCTTGTATGAGTAAGCGCCGCACGAGATAAAACTGCACCCATACCGTCTGTAAATGCTGACAACAGAGCAAAGCTAATGCCAATCATCAGCTTACCGTTGGTAGTGACATTCTTAACCCGCTCGCTAATAACCCAAGCCACGCCTAAAATGGTTAACAAAATACCAACCCAAGCAACAGATGTCAGTTGTTCTTGCAACCAAATAGCCGATACAATTGCAGCCATCGGCGGGCCCAATGTCTTCAACAGCAGTGTCCGTCTTGCACCCAAGCTGTTCAATGCCGCAAAATAAGCGGTATCGCCAACGCCAATTCCAACAGCACCGCTCATTAGCAGGAGTAGTAAGGGAACTGAGTCGATTGCTGGTAGGAGTTGCTCACCACTAAGAAGGATAGTGAAGAAAGACATCGCAATTGCGATCGCGCCTTTACTCAAGTTCATCACCAACGGCGTGATTTTCTTTCCTAAGCGACTGTAAATAACTGAAGTTAGTGCCCACAAAAACGCCACACCAAGCGCTGCCAGTTCCCCCTTAAAATTCATAATCCATAAGTCAGAAAAATTTACCAAACAGAACATCTAACCTCCTTGAGGTGACTGCCATGCAAGAAAATGAGGTGGTAAACAAAGATGCAGAAAAAGGCTGGTCGTAAAAAGTAAAGTGTGGTAATGACCAGCTATCTGAAGGTAGATGTCAACCTGGCTTTGGGGATTTTACCCATTAGACTGCTGCCGTCATCCGCTGGAGTCGCGCTACCCAGGCATCGTTATAAACCAAATCAAGATAGCGTTCCCCTCGGTCTGGAAACAGCGTTAGCACACGTAATGGTCTATGGAAAGTAGGAACAAGTTTCTTGATAGCAGCGACAACAGATCCTGAAGAACCACCTGCAAAAATGCCTTCTTTCGTTACTAGGTCACGACAACCTTGCATAGATTCCCAGTCATCAACGTAAATAACTTCATCAATTTCAGACCTGTTTAACAACTCAGGAACACGACTGGAACCGATACCAGGTAACTCCCGCTTACCAGGAGGCGCACCAAAAATTACCGATCCAACAGCATCAACCGCAATTACTCGCAGATGAGGAAACTTTTCGCGTAGACGGCGAGCTACTCCTAAAATTGTTCCTGTGGTGCTAACCGCCATCACCAAACAGTCAAGACTACCATCTAAATCAGCAATAATTTCACCACCAATACCGTTGTAATGTGCCTGCCAATTAAGTTGGTTAGCATACTGATTAATCCACAAACTATCAGGAATAGTCCTAACTAATTCTTGCACTCGTTGAATCCGTGTCTTCAAATAGCCACCTTGATCGTCTGGTTCTTTTACCATGTCGATATTAGCGCCCAATTGCCGGAGTATTTGCAAGTTAGTTGGTGAGATTTTCGGGTCAACTACACTGGTGAATGAGAGCTTGTAAACTCGCGCCATCATTGCTAAGGCGATACCCAAATTACCAGAGGTACTTTCAATTAAGTGAGTTCGGGAACTGATAGTACCGTCTTGCAGTCCCTTCTCCACGATAAATTTAGCTGGACGGTCTTTAACACTACCACCAGGATTCAAAAACTCTAGTTTGGCGATGATATCAAGACCTGCTTGGGGAAATAATCGACGCAAACGAACGAGCGGTGTTTGACCAACACAACTGGCTACTGATTCATAAATCATAGTCTTCACTCTCAAACAAAAAGTTCCAAGAATTGATTGAAGTACGGTCAAAAAAAATGGTTTTTCGAGGTTTTTGGGATAAAAAAGCCATTTTTTGTCATCTTGAACGGCAGCGAACCCCAAAAAATTCCATTAATTGTTTTGGCTTTCCACACTCTAAAGCAAGCCTATTTTTTTGCCTGCACTCAAGTATGAATAGACCTGCTTCTTTCTATATTGAAAATCAAATATGAAATTTGGATGAAATTTCCGGCTTTCTATTGGACATTTACCCAAAAATCAGAAATGAGCAATGTATTAAAGTTTCCAATTGGTACGAATGAGGGTCGTTTTGCCTATGGTGATATATCAACACTGATGCCTCTTTTTTAGTACCTGAGCGAATGCAAAACTCAAGCTTTTGATTGGTGTTTTGTGGTTGGTTTTAAACGCAGTTATATATTTTCTGATATGACCTAACATTTAATCTTGATTTCATCTTTACCTGTCAAAATAAAAAATAACTCAATAGACCCCTTACAATTAGTTAGATTCTATAACTCCTCTAACTAAATCTCACTTACACTTATGGGCAATAGGGTCTACTGAGTTTTTCTTATAGATCATCTACTGCCAAGACCCTAGCATACCTTCAAGGTCTTGTATAGCTTACTTATATACATTATTAACAACTCGGAATTTCATCTTGATTTCATAAAGTTCTGTCAATCTATATTTAGGGAATAACCCTGTTACAAACTATGCTTACTTCACAAATTTCCAAGAAACCTTTAACTACTCAATTTGATATGAGGGTGCTGCTAGTCGAAGATGAGGCGGATTTGGGCGCTGCTATTAAGCGTACCTTAAATCAACAGAAGTACTTAGTTGATTGGGTAATGGATGGTACTGAAGCATGGGCATACTTAGAAAATAGTTCGGCCCAATATACAGTAGCTATTCTCGATTGGATGCTTCCAGGAATTACTGGTTTAGAATTGTGCAAAAGACTGCGTTGGAAAGGAAATCCTCTTCCTGTTTTGATGCTAACTGCTAAAGATAGAATGGAAGATAAGGTTGCTGGCTTGGATGCGGGTGCTGACGACTACTTAGTAAAGCCTTTCGGAATGGTGGAATTACTGGCGCGATTGCGAGCTTTACAGCGTCGTTCTCCTCACTTCCAACCCCAACAATTGACTGTTGGTAACTTGACTCTAGATTATGGCAACAGTACGGTTGTGAATCAAAATACTACGAGTGAGAAGCAAGTGATTCCCTTAACTAATAAAGAATTCCAACTGCTGGAGTATTTTATGAAGCACCCCAACCAAATTGTTACTACCGAACAAATTCGCAACCAGGTTTGGGAAGTTAATGCAGAATCCAGTAGCAATGTGGTGGCGGCGCAAATACGTTTGTTACGTCGCAAACTAATAAATAGCGACTGTGCTAACCCGATTGAAACTTTACACGGTATGGGATATCGTCTTAATCTCACCAATGAATCAAAATAAGCTGTTTCGGCTCACCCGCATTCGTTTGGCTCTGTATTACGCCATTGTTATGGGCTTAATTTTAAGCCTGTGTGCCTTCGGTTTTTACAGAGCTGTGTTTCATGCCCATGTGGTGGCTTTAGACAGTGAAATTGAGTCTGTAGCGGGGACACTGCACGACAGTATTGAACTGAAACTACAGCAACCTGGACGTTTGGAACCATTCGCACATCAGTTATTCCCAAATATAGATAATTGTGGAATTGGAGCTAATTGCATTCAACAGCAGTCAGATACTAAACGCCATCTTCTTGGTATTGTTACCAAAACTAGCTACTATGTACGTTTTTTTGATATTTCGGGAAAATTAATTGCTACTGCTGGCTCTTATCCAGAGGGATTACCTACTATTTTTAATCAAAAAACTTGGCAATTTCTCAAAGACAGCAAAGGTAAAGATTACCATCAAATTACGGCTTTGTTGCATACCCAAAATAATCAAGATTGGGGGTATATGCAAGTAGGGCGAAGTCTAGAAGAGTTTAATCATTATCTAGATAGTGTGAAATTAATTTTGGCGTTAGGGCTGCCAATTGCAATGAGTATGGTTGCTGGTGCTAGTTGGTGGCTATCGGGATTAGCTATGCAGCCAATTTATCAATCTTATCGACAAATTCAACAGTTTACAGCAGATGCTGCACATGAATTGCGAACGCCTTTAGCCGCAACAGGCGCAACGGTGGAATCAGCGCTTTTAATGCCGCAACTGGATGAAACAGAGACACGGGATATCTTGCAAACTATACATCGTCAGAATCAGCGACTAACGGCTTTGGTTGCTGATTTGCTGATGTTGGCACGTTTAGATAGACAACCCCAAAAGAGGCAACGCGAAATTTGTTGCCTAAATGATATTGTTAGCGATTTAGTGGAAGAATTTGAAGCAATGGCAAATGCCGCAGGGGTGACGTTGACATCTTTAATACGAGTGCATCAACCTCTGAATATTGTAGGTAATACTGACCAGCTTTATCGCTTGGTTTCTAATTTAATTGTCAATGCAATTCAATACACACCCAAAGGAGGGGAGGTAACGGTTTTCTTAGACCACAATGACCATAATGCTGTAATTAAAGTTCAAGATACAGGTATTGGTATCCCAAAACACGAACTTCCTCGGATTTTTGACCGTTTTTATCGGGTGAATAGCGATCGCTCTCGTAGCACTGGCGGTTCTGGTTTGGGGTTAGCCATTGCGATGGCTATTGTTCAGGCGCATCAAGGTAAATTGAATGTACAAAGCGAATTAGGTAAAGGTAGCACTTTTACCATCGAACTACCCTTTAATGTTACCCCCCTGAACAGCGTTCGCTCTTTTTCCCCATTTCAAGGGCTGTATCGCCAAAAGTAGCAATCAGGGTTTGATATAGTTACTGATAGTTTAGAGCCACAAAAAAATACGTTCCTATTTCTCAATTAAAAAACATTTACAGCGACGGTTGCGAAGCATCTAACGAGTTTGTTGCTAACGTGGTCAACCGCCTCGCGCAAGTTGCCCCCGCTCATGTCATGACCAAGATTCTTCTGAGTGATAATGACGGTGATGGTGTGCCTTTATATCAAGAATTACAACTTGGTACAAAGGCTACTGAATATGATACTCCCTCAGAGATTGCGGCTGCGCGACAAAGGCAATATCAGTTCTTTCCGAGTCGAGATAGCGATATCGAGTTGTAATTATACTCACTACTAAATATTTATTTTTAAAGAAAAAACCAGCTACTTAGGATAAGTAGTGGTGAGATATATGGTGTGTAGATTTTTGGTCTGAATTTTAGGTTTGAATTTGAAAAATTACGCCAGTGTCGCTATCTTCATTCCAAAACCACCACCCTTCAGACAGTTTAGAAAGAATACGCATTAACGTTAATTGTTGATATGTGATTTCGCCACTGCCATAGGTAACGTTGCTAGTGCCATTCCATGATTTAAGAATGGATTCTAAGTTGTACCCATTACCCATAATCCAACTGGCATAGAAGCAGTTATTCGAGATTTCTTCCATCACGGCTAGCAGTTCGAGTGCAGCATCGGGATTGGGCGATTTTAGAGCTTCGAGTGCGAGGCGAAGATTTTCTTCTCTGTCTGCGGGAAATTCCGAGAACGCTGCTCTGTTGGATGGGAGGTTGTCTTTTTCAAGTGTGATTATTTTCCCCTGAGCAATCTTGACTGGAGTCAGATTGGATAAATCAGTTTTATCGTCTCCACTTGCCTTTACTTTTATGGCTAAAGGATGCCAGTGGATGTGTTCAATTTTGTTGGTATGAAGATTTGTCCATGCCCAGAAAAGTTTGTGAGATGCAGCACCTTTGGCTGTAAGATACGTTCTTTTATATCGAATGGGATAGTCCACTCCTTCCTCTTTTTCGGCTTGGAAAAAGGCTTCTATTGACGGATATTCTTCGTTGATAAATGCCGTCATACGTGGTGTAGCTGCATATGTATAGTTGGAAATGCGGGTTTCGCTATTGCTGCGATCGCCATCTTTAAATGCTACTAAATTCCACTTTTCGTTGATTGGATTTTGTATCCAAACCTCAACTGATATTGTCTGTACAAACTGATCTAGAACTTGGATCACACAAGGATAGTAAAGTGTTAGTTGTTGATTGCTATTAGTCATTGCTGTTCAATCCATTCGATTGGAGGTATCGTTTCCTTTTTAGCGGGAAGTATTTTGACTTCGTAGCCATAAATCATTAATTTGTCCAGAGTTTCTGATAGTTCATCAAGGGATATACTGTCCCACCGCTTGCAGTTGAAGATATGTTTCAATACCTGTTCTGGAGCATCAGTTATCCAAATGCTGTGGATTCTTTTATTGCTAAATCCTGCACACAATTGAACAATTGGTTGTAATTCAACTGTTGTTTTTGGGATTTTAACCATTGCTGAACTTATAGCAATTGTTGTTTTTATTTGCAGGTTTTTGGATACTAAAAAGTAGGGATCACTGTACCAATGTCCATCAATTTGATACGCAATCATGAGATATGCTAATGGCTTAATTGCTGTTACAGTTCCCCATCTTTCGGTTTGTCCTGCGTGGAAGTAGACGTAAGAACCGTTATGTATGATCATGGGTATTTTTTATGATTTTGACTTGAAATTTTGCTCACCATTCGGGTATCTCCTTTGGAGGCTCGAAAATCGCTGCACCTGACGGAAAGCCACTATGCATCTGGTGATTTTTCTGTTGTAACTGACTGTTTACTTAGCCAGTTGATTACTTTGCCTGTGGTAGAAAACTTAACCACTATTTCTCCTTGGATAAGTATTTCATACTTATGTGAAGACTTAGTTGAAAATCGCCACTCGTAGCCATGTGCAGTAAGCTTTCTACTCATATAGGACACATATTTCGCTGATTTTTTGCTGAATTATTCCTATTAACTAATTACCTTTATATTGTGTGTAACAAATGTGGTGATTGATTTATTAACTAATTGCTTATTTCAAATTTTCGATTACATTTTTATCTAAAAAAATGTGTACTATTGAAAGTATACACACTTTTTTTACTAATAAGTATATGATTTAAATGTATTGAAGGATAATATTTATTGCATCTTGGGTGCTAATTTTATATTGTGCAGCAAGTTTATTTATATTGGCTTCACCAGCTGCATGAGCTTTGATAATTGCCTGAATAATATTTGGTGGAATATTAACCTCATCAGTTGTAACCAGTGGTTTGGGTAAAGTTTGAGAAATCAGCAATTCTTTCCTTTTTAATAAGTGTATTTGACGATAACGCTCTTTTCTGGATATCCACAAACAATTACCTGGAGCAAAGTTACCCTCTGCATCAATACGTGATATGACGGTTCCTTCGGGTGCTAGTCCCATATCTTTTAGGAACTGAGTAAAATTATTGCGCCAGGATGCGTCAACTTCTATCCCACATCCGCCATGATGCTTGTACTGATGGTGGTTTTTGTTATAGCAGATACGTTTGATATGCAGCCAGGAATTGTATTCGTGGCTCTTGCAGCAAGCATGGACAGTTTTATTGGTCTTGAGGCTTTCGCGCTGCAAGCATCCACAACTTTGTGTAAGCCCTCTTTTTAAGCTATTTTTGCTGACATACTTTTGGGTTCCGCAACTGCACCGGGTAAGGAGTAGCAGTTCACCCCTGTTTCCCTTAGCTTCTACATCGGATATAACTGTTAGTCTCCTGAAAGTTGTCCCAACCGGGATAGATTCTTTTCTTTTCTTACAACCGCAGTTGGTTGACCGACCGTTGGTGAGGGTATGACTGTAGACAAGTTTTTGGGTTCCGCAATCACACTGACATAATACTTGCTTTCCTTGTTTACCTAATACAGTCCAACTACCAAATTTTTCACCAATATCAATTACTCTCTTGTTTGTCTCCATAATCATTAAAGTTTTTATATTATCTTTATGAAAATATTATTAATCTTATTTATTTAAAATTTACCTACTTTTGCTATGACAAAATTATTTATTTCACGATTGTATTTCTGATGGAAGAGAGATGGCAGTATTTTAACTGAATAATTAAATAACCGCCATTATCTCTTCATATATACTGCTTTTCAGGCTTTCTACTCATCAAGACCATCGAGTTATTGTTGGCGACACGCGCAGTTCTCAAACATCCGATGTTCATTGTTGATTGATGAGTGTTAAGAAAAATTCAGGTTTATAATTGATGCTATTGTTGCCTGATTATATATCTAAAATAAGTTGTTTTTCTTGATTCAGTTGCTCGTTTATCCAGGCAAGTTGTTGCCCAATTGCTAGGTGTTTCATCGGTATTCTTGTTGTGTATCCGTTTGCTTGTAGGATGGGTTCTACCTCAATACGGTAAAGTTTGCCTGTCAGGAATACAAACTCTATTTCTGGAGAGGCAACTTGCATAAGCCTTTCGGCTACTTGTTGCGCCCAGATGAGACGTTCTACATGGGATAGCGAGTAGGGCGATTTATCATAAGGATCAATGATTGTTTCTGGGTCAAGAACTTGATGTAAAGGTGAGATAATATACCATTTTGACTTTTGTTCCTCTACATAGCGACGGCAAGCTTGAAAATGTTGCGAACAATATAGTTCTTTAGCGGCAGCAGGGTAGATAAGCTGCTTGCCACATCCGGCTACCAGGTATACTTTTTCTTTAGGCGTGAACCTTCTGTACGTAGTTATTACTTGATTGAGGTTGTGGGCCACTCGTCCCATAGTGTGGTTGCGACCCTTGTTTATCAGCCGAGGGTCAATTCTATATCGGTTAAGAACCCGGCAAACATGACAGTTACATCTTGGCGCGTAGTGGGCTGGCATCCGAATTAATTTTTCTTCATGACTGATGAACATTCCTCCGCCTAGTCCTTCCCGGATAAAGGTTGAGCCATCGAAGGATAGTCGCATCTGGAGGAAAGCTTTGGCATATTGAGGAGAGCATAGCCCAAATACGTGTATGTGGGCGGAGGCGTTGTGCGATTCTCCTTCAGAGACGCTGCGCGATCGCACAATTTGAGCAAAAGTGCCGCCTGGTGGCGGCTGTAAAACCAAACGAGTTGATTTATGCCGTAGGTGTCGTTGCTATCAAGTAGCACATAACTTATTTGCTGGTAAAAATTATCCAGGGAGAAGGGGCGCTTCTTGGCTGATGTTCGTACATCGATGAGAGTATTTCCAGCGATGATTTGAGCATCTGCACCAGCAAGATACTCACTTAAAGGGTATGAAACATTGCAGGTAATCCTTCCACTAACCTGATTAGCTACTGTTTGCCAGGTACGAGGTAATATACCAATAATTTGAGCGGTATCTTGGATACTAGGAAGCCATCGTTTGAAATATTCTGCTTCAAGTTGGAGAGATTTTTCACCTTGTAGAAAAGGCTGAATAAGATACGTGCAAAATGGGACACGTTGTAAAGTTTTGTAAAGAAATCCGGTTGAAACCATTGATTTTAGGTTCAGTCGAGCCAGAAATTTTTGAAGCGATCGCTCGTTAGTTCTGTGTAGCGAATAGTGTGTTGAATATTCTTGTGTCCCAGATAAGCTTGAATAGCTCTAGTGTCATGACCTCTAGATGCTAGATAAAACCCGCAGGCATGACGTAACATATGCGGATGTACCGATAAAGCTAACCCAGCCAATTTGCCAGCACGACTAATAATTAGAACTTACGCATTGACAGATTAGACAAAATATGTAGTAAAGCAGATCAGGAAAAAACAGGCGATCGCTAGTCTATAGAGAACTAGAAGGAGAGATAATTTTTGTCCAGAGCGTCTCAGCGGATTCGGACAATCAGAGCGACTACTAAGCCATCCACCGCCAAGTGTGATCTCAACACTTATACTTTGTTTTTACTGGCAGCAATCTTTATATCCAGGATGCACAAGGTTAGCAGAAATTATGGGAGATTTGTCGCATGATAGTGTCAATAGGTTTTTATTACGCGAGCGGTATGAACCAAAGGACTTGTTTGATGAAATAAGCCTTCATATTAACGCGCGCAGGTGGGACACTAAGTGGAGATGATACGATAATTGACAAACCACATAGTGACTCAGAACTAACAGAATTAATCGGATACTTTTATTCAGGAAAACATCATCGTACAGTTAAGGGAATTCAGTTAATTACCTTGTATTACACAGATGAATCAGGTAAATCTGTACCTGTAAACTATCGGATTTATAATCAACAGGAAGGTAAGACAAAAAATGATTATTTACTAGAAATGATTACTGAAGTTTTGGGTTGGGGATTAAAGCCACAGACAGTAACAACCGATGCTTGGTATTCCAGTAAAAATAATCTGAAGTTCTTTAAAGACAAAGACTTGAGGTTTTTAACTGGCATAGCTAAAAATCGCTCATGTTCAATTGATGGCAAGAATTTTACCCAAGTCCAAAACCTGGAAATTCCAGAAGATGGTTTAATAGTGTATCTGAAAAGCTTTGGTCAGGTGAAGGTATTTCGTAAAAGTTTCAAAAACGAAACTTCTAGATATTATATTATGTACACACCTGAAAAAGATGCACTCTTATTAATTTCAAGAACAGAATTTAAGGAATTACATTCGACCCATTGGGGAATTGAGTGTTACCACAGAGCTATCAAGCAAGTCTGTGGGATTGAGCGATTCATGGTAAGAACAACCTCAGCCATTAGGACTCACTTTTTTAGTGCAATCCGAGCGTTTACACAATTGGAATTAATGCGCTCTGAAGAGTTAATTGAAAATTGGTATGAACTCCAAAGAAATTTATCTCTTCAAGTCGCTCGTGACTTCATTCTCGAACACCTAAAACAAAAGGTGGGTTTGAATGCGCATAGCCAGTTTTCTGTCAATGCGTAAGTCCTACAATAGCAAAGCGGATTTTGTCTTGTGCTGGACTGATAATTTGAATGAGGCGTAGGCGTTTTTCTAAATGCTTAAGACGCACCTCTGCGTCATCGGATGCATCCATTGAGGTTAGAACATCATCGAGTTTGGCACTTGTGGGGCGAAAGGTTTGTTTGAGACATTCCCAAGCGATGGCTTTGGCATCTTGTTGTATAGTGCGATTATCCGGCTCATTGTCTGCTGCATCCCGATTGAGTTCATTTAGGTACGCCAGCATTAAATCTGGAATATTATCTGGTAAATCAGCCGCTGTTCCTTCCTTAGCAGCAATCATCTGTTCAGCATAAAGTTTGGCAAGTAACACTGTGATGTTTCGCACTCCCACCATTGTGCTTAAGCGACTACAAGCATTGAAAAATTCCGTGTCCGTGAAGAATTCGCGCTTGCCACATTCCGTCAAGTAGGCTTCCATAAAGGACGACAAACGATTACCTTCAATGCGGAGAGGCTTGAGGGTAGTTTTGATTACTTGACCTAACTTTTCCTCAAAGCGGGAGGTGATGACTAAAGCATTAACAAGAAAATCGGGAGACTCAGGGCGAATCACCTTACGCGTGGCTTCGCTCATTTCTGAAAAGTGATCCACAATTACTATAATGCGCCGCCTTCTGAGAAGACGTTCCAGAAGTTCCTCTGAAATTGGCTCTATCTCATTTGTCAAATCTTGCATCTGTCCACGGATTGCTGCTATGAGAGGAGGTTTACTTGCCGTCGAGTCAACATCTAATTCTTCCTCAATCAGCACTGGCAACATCTGGTGTTTACACAGGCGTTCTGCTTCCAAGTCTGACATTGCCCACTTAGCAATTTGACAGGCAAGACTTGTCTTTCCCGCTCCACCTTCGCCCCAAATTAGCAAGCAGGCACGCTCTTTTTCAAAGCTAGAGCGTATATTTTTGGCAGTGAATTGAGCTATGGTGTTGCCGTCTTTGATAACAGGGACACAGATGTGGACAGCGCGATCGCTTACTGTATTCTTTTTAAGAAATCCCTCTTTAGCTGAGTCGATACGTGCAGATACCCACGCATCCAGTACTCTAGGATGATAGTGGAAAAAGCCAACAAATAGCACGAAGCGAAGCGGCAATTTCATACCGCCAAGGGACGCAGGTAATGTAAAATCCGTATAGGGTTTGAGTGCATCATTGATGCGTAAAAGCCAAAGGGGACGGAGTCGTAGGAGTGCGAAACAAAATGCTGGGACAAAGATAATGTAAATCGTAGTTCCCAATGCCCACGGATTTTTGAGAATTCCATAGACAAATAGGCGCTCATTCCTTTTAGCTTTGAGGAAATTGAGGGACAGACTTACAGGTGCTATGTTTTCTTTTGAGAATTTGTTTTGAGGGTCTTCTAGGATTTTTGCAGCTGCGTCCAAGTTTGATATTGCCTTATCTAAGTCGGATGAGGATAGCGCATTTGCCTTTGCCTTGTCCTGAAGACTGAAAGCTATTTTTCCCAAAGCATCTGCAACATATTCACGCACATTTATTCCAATGATACTATCATTATGAGGTACGTTGTTATCCGATTCTTTAATAGCAGCAATGAGGTCAGGTATAGCAGCAGAAGCTTCTGCACCTGTTCTTCCTAAGAGCAAAGCAGCACTGCTACGCACCTTTGTATCTGGATTTTTGAGACTAGCAATGAGAACAGGCACAGCAGTAGCTTTGTCTTCCGCACGAACATTCTGCACAGCAGCAGCAATAACTGCTGGCACACCGATTTTTACTAAACCCTCAAGAGCTTCTAAACGTTTATTTTTATCCTTATTCTTTAACTGCTCCATTAGGGTGGCAATCTTTTCGTAATCTACTTCAGTTACACGAACAACGAGAATACTCTGTTCTGGTCGAGTCCCAGCATTTAGAGTAGCTTGTACATCTTTAAAAAAAAGTTCAGCGCTTAACAGCCTTAACTGATCTTCAATTTGGTCTACCTTAAGAGGTTTTTTCGCGCCCAATTGTATCCGAAATTTAACATAATCTGAATTTATTCGTCGCGTTCCTTTTACTTCGATTCGTTCTGGAAGCCCTTCAACAATCGCAATCCGTACTACTAGGTTATTAGGATTAAATACCTGATTTGCTGGAATAACAGCACCAGAGGTGACGTATCCGTGGTCAGTGTAGAACTGGGTAACAGCTTTCTCAACTTTAAGTAATTCTGCGAATGAGATCGGTCGTCCTAAGTAAGGAGCAACAACTGTGGCTAATTCAGCATCGCTGAATGCTGTGTTACCTATGAACTCGAATTGGTTAACATAGACTGGTTTCGCTTCTTGGCTTGGAGTGGATGACACGAAGTGTTCGCGGCTTGGCTCTGATTGAGTCACTATTTGTGCTTTTACTACAAGTAGTGGAAAGTTCAGTAAAGTGGCTGTGTGTAGGAAAACTATTAACCCTAATCGAGTCGCTCCAAAAAACTTTTGTTTGGTCTGCTTACCCATAATTCCACCAGCTTGTCCACCTCTTGATATCAAAGCTTAAAGCATTAGGTGAGGTAATTATCGTTTATCTTCATAAATACTTTTAGCCATTAAGTAAAATTACTAAAGAAATGCTTTTAATACAGAGTTATGATGCCTACAATTAAGGTATTAATAGCTAACTTCATAGTTCCATTCCTCCTGACTTAGCTTTAGGTACAGCGGTAGCAGCGACGGTTTGACGTTGCGGAAAAGGTATATTTTCGGTGGGAGTATAATGCTGCTTAATTTCCTTCCCTCGCCATTGTTGTAGGTCTTTCATAATTTCTTTGAGGGGAACAAACTCCATAGTATTTTCCCCCTGCTTTTCGGCAACGGTAGCCTTATAAGTCATAATCTTGAAGTACATCTCCCGCTGATCGACAATTGGTAACTTGCCCTCGTTGTCTTTTATGCGTTGGAGAATTTCTTCATTACCCTGGTTCATTGCCCCTCCCCAGTCAAGGCCACCATGCTTGACCATGTTCGCCCATTCCTCAGCGATATAGGGGTGGACTTTGACGGGGATATCGCCAGCCGTTTGTATTGGTTGTTCTTTGGGGGATGCGGCTGTAGTGACAGCTTGTTCATTACCGAAGATTTGTTCCAAGTTTAGTTTTTGGGCGTTCTGGGCAATAAACTTCACTTGGTTGATGTCGTAGTCAGAGATATTTATCTTGGCTACTTCCTTTGTAATGCCAGCTTCGGTTTTAGTCAGATCAAACCGGACAAGTTCCTGAGTACCTTTTTCTTTAGTAGTTTTAAATAATTGTAGGCTGGCTCGATTATTTTCAGGGTCACGCGATCGCTTGATTGTAAATTCACCTACTGTCAGTTCTTCCCTATCAACCTGGATAAGAAGGTTGTTGAGGGTGTGCAACATCTCGTTTTGTTTAAACACTTCCAGGGTTTTAATCGTCCCAGCAGGCGCTAAACTCCCCAGTGAATTTGCTACATCGCGGATATCAGCATTGTTGAGGTCGGGCAGTTTGCCATTATCATTTAAATGTTCTGCCACCATGAGAAATTCTTGACGTTCAACAGGTAACATCTCAGTGGATTTTTTCGTTATTTTAGGTTCCTCTTTTTTGTTGAGTTTGAACTCCATTAAGGAGTTTTTCCATCCAGATAGTTCATCACTGCGGCGGTGAATTCTAATGTTAACTCCCTCTTGCCGAATTACAAACGCATCGCTGCGGTAAACACGCGACCCGTCTTGTTCAATAATGCCGTATTTTTTCAACATTGCCGTCGCAGTTTCAGCAATGTCCTTGTTTTCCCCGTTGTAGCGTTCCTCTCGTGCTTGCTTGTTATTAATCTTATAAATAGGTACTTCTACCTGACGCGCCCACTGCTGTGCTGCTGGTTCTACCCCTTCTGAATTAGCTACTTCTTGATAAGTAAACTCAGGTGCATATCTTCTCTGATTGTTGGTTTCTAACTCTTCTGGTTCTTGTGCAAAAAATTGATTGCGAACTGGATTTTCTTCTGCCTCTTCTTCAGTTTTACTTACAGATTGGTAGTTACTAATAGCTGTTTCTTCAACTTGAGGAATTTCTTCAACTTGTACAATTTCCTCTTGAGAATTATCCCCTAAATAATCTTCAAAATTTTCACCTGATTCTATATTCTCAGCAACCAGCTTATTTTCTTGATAAGTAGGTAAATCGCTCTCAACTTCTTCGGCTTCAACTAACTCCTGCGATACTGCTTGTTGTTCGCTTGACTGCTGTTCTACAGTTTCAGGTTGGTTTTCACTTACGGGCAATTCATAATAGTAGTCTATATCTGGCGGTAAATCAATCTCTGGGGGATGAAGAATATCAATATCACCCAGAAAACATACCTCCGCATCATCTTCACTAATCAAATCAATTGGTGTTTCTTCACCCTCAAAATTAGTTTGATTGTTACTTGCTTCAGGTAATATATCCGATAATATATTGTCTGCAACTACCGATAAATCTACCTGTTGAAATTCATTATTATTGTCTAAAATATTTGTAATTAGAGAATTTTCGCTATTATCTGTTAATTGGCTAGCAGTAGAATTTTCAAGATTAGATAGCGATTCTTTCGTTTCTTCATAATTTTTAATTATTTCAGAAGATGGAGGTAATAGCTTAACGAGTGGTTCGCTTGCTACATCCATAATTTCATCTTGGGTAAGTGTTTCAGTAACGAGATTGGTTGTACACTTACCTTCGCCATCTTGCTCGTAGATGACAATTTGTTTTTCTGAACCCTCAAACTCAAAATAGGCTGTAATTTTGAGAGCGCTTTCACCTATTTGCTGATCATCCGTATCCAAATCAGGTACATCTTCTACTAATCTGGCAGCAATTGTTTGTGCTTGATAATCAGTAAAAGGTTCAGTTAAGATTGTGTATTTGCCCTCTATAAAGAGGTCGGGCATCAATACAATATCAGTCTCTTCATTGCTTTTTGTACCTTGATTGGTTAAATCTACCTTCTCCCATTTATATGCGCTCTTGTTAGATTCATCGGGTACGAGATTGTAGATGTCTTTACCAACTTCTACTGCTATTTTACTTGCTTCATGAGCTTCTTTGAGTTTTTCGAGAACTACTTTAGCTATCGCAGTAATGGCATTAATAAGTGTCTTGCTTAATTCCCGACTTGTTTTTATTGTAGTATCAGTTATACCTAAATACGATTCATTAACTTGAGTCTGTCTGGGGTCAAACATATCTTAATTTGGAGCGGGTAATCTATCAATTAAAACAGTCTGGTTTTGTTTGACAAAAACTAACTGGTTATCAAATCTGATGATTATGAGTTCAGGACGGACACCATCCGAATAAAATTTGTCGCAGTAAATGTTGTTTGGATTTGTGCGGTCGTAATGGTAAACTAGCAGGTTATCGAAGTAGTGTTTTTCAACGTAGGGAGGAAACAGGTGATTCCAGCGCGGGAAGGATTTGTATTTATTAATTTCTGACTGAAGCTGAGGTGATATCATCTCAAAAAGCCCTTAGAAAAAGCTCTTGTATGCATCAACTGGTAATGGCGCATTACCTGCTTGTATAGGTGCTTGTGGGATTGGGAAGCGTTTGTTTACTTCCGATACTCGCAAATCTAAATCTTCCTGTGTTGGTTTTTTCTGGGTACTTTTTCGAGCAAGCTGTTTGATAACCTTATCCCATTTCTCATCGTTATCTTGTTCGAGTCCAATGATATATTTCGGGACTTTAATACTCTTTAATAATGGAACTGAACCCTCATTTTTATTACTATAAGCAGGGTTGATAAACAAACATTTACCAGGTGGTAATTTGAGGAATTGGGCAGGCTCGAATAGCTTGCGAGTGCGTTCTTGTTCGCTGATAGATGTACTGGCTTTACCGCTTCCAGTGGAACGAGATTTTTGTTTATATTTAATTTCTTCATCACCTAAATATGCAGAAAATAATCTGGCAGATTCTTCTTCACCAGGATTGAAGACAAACTTTGTACCGCACGCACCGAGGATGGCACGGGCAATTTCTTTACCATAGAACTTTTCGAGTTGTCCCATGTTTTGCCAGCCCAACAGACCGCAAAAACCTTCCGAACGGGATTCGTTAAGCCATTTGAATAAATCTGGAAGAAAGATTGATGGTAACTCGTCGAGGCATACTACTAGTGGGCCATGTTCCTTACGCTTTTTGGCGATACTGCGGGCGACGGTCATGTGCAGGATGGAACACAAAAGAGGCCCAACTGCATCGCGGCGTTCGCGGTCTAATCCGAAGATAATCATTTGCTTGCGTTTTACTTCCAGGGGGAGGGTAGTCTTACCGACAAAGCAGCCCAGCGTACCCCTTGCCATAAATCGAGTGAACATCAACGAGGCAGAACCGGCGATACCTGCTACGGTTTTTTCACTTCCAGCTGAGCTAAATAATTGACCAAAGGCTATCCTAATCCAAGGGTTTAGGGAAGCTGCCATCAAGCGTTCGACCATCTTCTCGCTTGAAAGTATTGCCGCAGCAGTCATAATATCAGCGCGATCGCCAAACTCCTTAGTTAACATTAAGATAGCCTGTGTCAACTGGTCGCCGGCGGGCCCAAAGAATGCATCTTCAGACGCATTTCCTAACAGGCGGAAGTTTTTGTTGATAACTGTAGCTAACTGCCGTGCAGTTTCAGCATCACTACTGTCGCGTAAAAAATCGATGGGGTTACATACTTCCGATTCGGGAAATCCTGGTGCAAATACGTGTACGTCATACCCCTTTGATTTGGCGTAACTGGCGATTTTGGCTTGACTGGGGTACTTAAAGTCGTATAGTACGATACCAAAACCTTGGTTAATTCCCGAATAGAGCATGGGGTTGATTGCTGAGAAGGATTTACCGCTACCAGGTGCGCCAATTACGGCAGTTCCTCTTTGTATGTCGGGTACGTACAGAGGTGTTCCCCCACTCCCCTTGGGTAGTTTTTGTCCCTTGTACCTGTGTACTCCAATATACAAGCTGGCGCTATCGCATTTAGGAGAGGTTATTTGTTTAAGAGCTTTTTTCTTGGCGCGGGCGATTTCCTTTCCTCCACCCCAATAACTAGTAGCAAGTTTGCCTTTTTTACCATTACTAAAAAGCTGTAAAAGTAATATTAAGCCAATTCCACCTACAAGCATCAAACCTTGGGGTGACATTAGCTTGTCTGTATACTTACTAAAGTCTTGACTGCTAGTTTTATTATCAGATTTTACTTCTCTAATCGTTTTAGTTTTAGCGCTTGCAAAAATATAATTATTCATAATTAATGTGCGTTATTTTGCATAAGTAAATCGAATAAATATGCAACTTCAACGCATATTTATACGCATTACGTATCTGGTGTGTTGAGGAAAATTAGTACAGCTTTGCATAAAATCGTAGCGTTTTTAAACGCACGCCTGTAGCAGAGTAAGCGCAGAGGAACGCAGAGTTTTTCTGAATTTAATTCGTTACGAATTTGTGCTGCGGTTGTACTTAAGGAGTTACTTTTTTAGGTACGGTGAGGGGAGTACCAAGAATAATTGGATCCATCTCGCGGTAGGTGAAGAAGGGAACGGGACCGATGAAGTAGGGGGAGCAGCCTAAATCAATAAACCCGCCGCGCTTGCAGATGCGGAAGAATATCGCGGTGGTGATACTGCCGTCCGCTTCGTTAATGTCCCAGATGACTTGTTTGAATGATTTGCCGAAGGGGTGGCGTCCGGTGGGTTCTTTCCCACCGTTGAGTTTACCGAGAACTCCGAATCCGCCTTTAACTTTTTGGTCTTTACCGGACATCCATTGTGCGCCGACGATAGTCTCACTACCCGAAACTTCGATGTGACCGCACTTTTTCTCACACGGGACATTGAACCCAGCTTGATAGCTACCGCTTATTGATTTCCAGCGTCCGCTTTCAAACGAACCAAGAGGTAAATCTACCTTACCGATAAAGCTAACATCGGGAATTGGTACACTGGGGAACTGGTCAAACGGTACATCTGCCAGTCCTGGAACTTTACCAATTGTCGTGTTTTGCCAGTTGGTAAAGTCTTTTAGCTGTGCATCTTCAATGCCGGGGATGCTGGTTAGCTTATACTTATCGAGTATGACATACTCACCGAGTTCGGCTTCTCCCAGTTCGGGATAGTTGTCCAGCACCTCACCAACAGTTTGGTAGCCTGTGGTACTGCCTGTAACTTTGGTTACTAGTTCTTGAATTGGTGGGATTGCTCCCACTTCTAAATCTTCAAACTTGGGGATTGCTTCAGCAAGGTCTTCGAGTGTTTGCCACTCCAGTGTTTCAAAATCCGACAGTTTGAGGTCTTTGAGATTAATACCCGTGATGTCGGCAATATCTTCAAGTGTGAAATCTTCAATATTAAATTCAGTTGCTTCAAAATCGCCTAATTCCATGACTTCGGCAAGGCTTTGTCCGGCACTCCAGGTGCGGCTTTCCTTCATACCAGGATTGTTGATATTGGGGAATTCGACACTACCCGCTTCCCCAAATTTCATATTCTTGAACGTGATATTGCTCCAATCGGGAGTAGGTGCGCCACTGACGTATTTAGTTGCAAGGGGTTGTTTCTTGGCGGTTTTGGCAAGTTTTGTAAAATTAACCGAATGATTCAAATTTGAATCATTCGATGCAACAGATGGAATAGTTGCTGCTATTGCTTTATCCTCGAATAGGAGACTGCCGATATTGTAGTTACCCCCGTACTTGATTAATCCGTGAAGGACGAGTCCTGCTATCATCCCAGCAGCCATGAGATACCGCCACGTGTTCATCTTTTGTTCTCGCCATTGGTATCCCTTACTCGGTAAATTTGTCTGTTTGGTGGCTACTTTTGTTTGTACCGGGACAATTGCGACTATTTCGTCATTTACCTGGATGGTATTTTTCTGTGGGTTAACTTCTTTATTTGTAATATATACTACTTCTGTTGGTTGATTATCTGTTGTGGAATCTCTGGTTTCCATAGCTATCTCTTAGATTGGACGGTGTAGTTTGTGTGGGTTGGGTATTATTTGTATCAACTGGTTGTTGGGGGTTGGGGGAACGTGGGGGCATTTCTATGAGGCGTTTTCCTCCTAGCGACATGAGTTTTTCAACCAACTGCATCGATACCCCGGCGGTGCTGGCGGCAACAACAAGTTCCTCTCCTTGCGATCGCAATTCAACAAGTTGATTAAGTCGCTTCCAAAGCTTGTCATCTTTCGTCACCCACTGATTTTTAAGGGCAACTTGCATTCCTTTGGCAATATATCTGCTGTCGGATAGGGCTGTGTAACTGACTTTTGGTTTTACTTGTTCGGGTTTGCTTGGGGTATCGCCAATAATTTCAATTTGGCTGTATTCTGGCTTACCGCTGCCTACTACAATCCGGAAGTGATAGCTTTTCCTTGTTTCACCGGATTCTGTAATTACCGTCATGTGTGCGCCTTCGAGGGCTTCTGGCAAACCGGAGATTTTGACTTTTTCAATGCGGCGGATGTGAATTAGTCCAGCGCCGATACTTTTCCCAGAACATCTGCCTAACCCTTCCAGACATCCGTCTACGTCAAAAACAAACTTTGAGGGGTCATCCAGCCAGATTTTCTTGATAGTTTCCCCCGTGCGGTAAAACGAAATCGATACCCCATGTCCGGCCCAAACCTTAACTGTCTGCAATTGGGCATTTTCTCCCGATACCTGGGATGCTGCCACTTGACGAATAATACTTGCCAGCGCGGGTTGGTTCAGTGGAATTACAGATGCGCTCAATGCGATCGCACAAACGGGGATGGCGACAACAGCTTCGCTGTTGTCGCGGCGGCTTCGCCGCCAGCGCAAAATCTGAAAGATTTTGCGCCCCCGTCGTGCGCGCTTCGCGATCGCACAGAGTTTTATTAAACCTAACCCATCTATATATCTACGTTTCACAGCTTCATCGACCTCGAAACTTGAATAGTGATTTTGGTATTTTTGGGTACGTACCAGACATTGGAGCGCTTAGTGATTTCATCAGTGGCGCGTTCAGTTCGTTTGCTGACTGTATCGCTTAACTTGCCAAAGAAGCCTTCTATAAAAGCTGCCCCCATGTTCCGGTTGTTATTGCGGCTGCGGGTTCTTGTTCCACCCAGGGGTAAATCTTCTGTTATCTCTTCATCGGGTTTGTTGATAATTTCTCCAATTTTTGCGATACCAGCAATTGTTCCCAGGGTGGCATCGTATTTGGCAATTTCAGACCCCTTGTCATCATAAGGTCGAGCGATCAGGGGTGAACCTGCTTCTCCCAAGACTGATATTGTGCCAGGTGATATTGGATACTCAGTTCCGTTCTTGAGGATGGCTGTTACCTCAGCTTGTACGCCAGAAGCTTCGTCAACCGAAATCATAGCGATCGCAACCTCCACTCCTGCTGGGATAGCGACCGAGCCTGTATTGCTGTAGAGCGGTTCGTCCAACCGAGCGACAAACCTTAACGTGTTTGCTCCCGACTGCAAACGGCTATTATTACTGGTCTGGGACATGATTAAAGGAGTTACCAGGGTCGCTTTTGTAAACGAACCAACAACTAGATACTGCGGCTGTCTTTCTTCTAAAATTTGGGCTTCTTCCGCTAAATACCCATACGCAACCGTATTTGCGCCATAGTTTTGTTTGTTACCAGCATAAATATCTGACGGGATATTTTCTTCAGTGTCGGCTGATTCTGAAGTAGGTTGCGTTTCTACTGAGAAGAAGTTGTATGCAACTGGTACGGCTTGGTTGTTTTCTTCATCATCGGTATTAGTTGAGGATGGTTCCCAACGGGGGCGCAGTTCTTCAATAGCAGTGTTGTTAATTGCTTCGGTACTTTCAGTTTGACTACGACGGTTGCGACGATTACGGCGGCGACTGGGGCGGGTGGTACTTTCTTGTGTGGGTGTGATCTCTTCAGTAGCAGCAACTTCTTGTACGCTTGTACTTGTAGCTTCGACTGTGTTGCTTGCGACTGCATACTCAACCCGACCAACCGAACCTATATTCCGCAGGCGTTCGAGTTCGGCGAGCGGATCTTTGGCGGTGATTTGACTATTGTTTGCTATAGCTTTTGCGAGTAGAGAACTTACAAGATCGGAATTCTTCTGTCGAGGAATTTTTGGGGTGGGAGCGCTAGGACGAAATGTTGGTATGGGTTGGGAGGCTACTGTTTCCCTGCGTCTGGTTTTAACTAGTTCGGGGTTTGGTTCCCGATAAACACGCCTTTTAGATACAGGGGGAGTTTCTTGAGTAACTACCCTTTGGCTTACCCTTCGTTGTTGGGTAGGGCGCGTTTTCTCTTTTTCTTCCTCTATACCTTCTTTCTTCTCTTCCTTGTCTTCGCCTTTTTTACCATTTAGTGCATCAAGTTCTTCTTGCTGTTTGGCAAGGGCAAGTTTGGCATAAACATCCCCATCTTTTTTATCAGATGCGGCAACCGTGGGAGTGGGGGTAGGGGTTACTTCTGGTTTTTTTGCATTTTTACCACCTCCATTCATCATACCGTTGAGGACAACAAATATAGCTAGGAAACCAGCACCAAACGCACCACCAATAATTCCTAATCTTGACCAAGGGGATGTGACAAAATCATGCTTAGTTTGTACTAGAGCGGGGTCTTCTTCTACTTCGATTTCCGAATCTTCAACTACCTCATCTTCCGAAGTTTCAATTTCATCCTCTATAGGTTTCTTATCTTCATCAATTGGTAAAAGACTGTCTACATCAGAAACTTTATGATTATTTGAAGTGTCGGATTGTATCTGTAACATTTTGTTATTATTAATTATCAATTACTTTTATTTTTTACCGAGGTTATAATCAACTATTTGAGTAATTTCCAAACCTGATTGTCTAGCTGAATAAATTTTTTTATCGAGTTCGGTTGGTTTGGCTGGTAACTTGGGAGTATCGATAGCTTCAACAGTAATTGTTTTGTTGAAAGCGATTCCTTTTCCTTGGTTTTCGTCTCTATCAAAGCTTACGAGCGTACCGATATAATCAACTTCCCATTTTCCATCCTTGATTTTCCTGGGTTCGGAGATGTGGCGAGTTACGAGCGAGACTTGAACTTCACCGTTAAATACACCACTGGGAACGATTTCTGCTAGTTTTTTGAGAAAGTTTGCTCGAAAGTCTTGATTCTCAGATAGTGCAAATGCAGATTCCCAAGCTCTAGTTGGAATTTTTTTCCTATTATTTCTTGTTGTCTGAATATCTACTCCCTTATCGGGTTTGGTGATGTTTTCACCATTTTCGATTGCTTCAATTATTCCGTTCCAACCGAACATTTTAATCATGCTATCTGAGATAAATCTTTTGATAGTTTCATCATCGCGTTCGTAAGGAGCGACAAATTTAGCAGGTGAAATAGACCCATCTTGGAGTTGAACAACTGTCATGCCTTTGACATAACGATTTGTACCAGAATTAATTGCAAAATTTACAAATTGTAAGAGTATAGATAGGATAGTTCCTCCTGCTGTTACGGTGATTGCCATTGCGATAGGTGTGGAGGTAGATTGACCGTAACTGAGGAGGCGAGCTGGCTGAGATTTAGATTTAGGTTTAAGCATAATTCTTCGTTAATTACTTTTTAACTTTGATTTTGTCACTAACAAATTTGGTTGCATTGACAGCAACCATAGCAGTTGTACTTACTCCACCAGTGGCAATTCCTGCTGCAATTTCAGTTCCAAATGCTGCTGTTTTACCTAATCCTGTCCAAACAGCTATTCCACCACCAGCAGCTAATGCAGATGCAAGGATAGGAGAAACCAACCCAACAAAAATGAGAAATATCATAGGTTGGTTTTGTTCGGAATTAGCGATAAGTTGTCCGCACAAACCAATAATTATGTTGAAGCAAAGTTTCGCCATTCCAACGGTAAAATAACCAGTTAACCAGGCGAAAATAGGTTTAGCGCCAAAGGGTAGTAGCGAACCGCCAATTGCCAGTGGACCAAGTAGGGCGGTTAGAAGCATAGTGAACTCGATTCCCCACTGGTAGGCATTGTTTAGGGCGAGGAGAATGACTGCGACAAATCCGGTTATCATCGAACCGATTGTACTGGTGATAGAGTTACCAATCTTTTCGGCGATTTGACCAGGTGAGAGGTTTAAGAGTGCATCTTTAGCGTCAGACAGACTTTTAAGTGGGTTAAACTCCCAACTACCACTATCGGGGGCACTTCCTTTAAATAGGTCGGGTGCAGAGGTTGTGAGTTCTGCTTCTGCCTGTTGCAAGCAGGTGATTGAATCTTGCGTGTTACCAGGGATTGAGCGGCATCTTTCCATTGCCGCCCCTACTTGCTGCTGTAGGGCAATGTTGCCGACTGCTCGATTAAATGCTACTTCTAGGTTGGCTCCGGCAGCAGTAAATTCAAGGATGTCATTATTAACAGTATTAATGTATCCTCGTATGGCGAGTGTTCCACTCCTGAGCAAAGTGCCATTGTTAGCTAGTAACCCGATAACTAGGATGGGCCATATCCAACTGGAAAGGGCTTTCATGTCCTCTTGATTTATCCAGTTTTTGCCTAACTCAACCATAAAAAGGGTGAGGGTGGCGATCGCAAAGAACTGACCAACTTTGCACATCGAGCCATATAAGTTGCCGTTAAGTGTTTCTTGCCAAAGTTCATTAAACCCTTCAGCTACTAACTGCGCTCCCGCAGCGGCATTTTCTAAAATGTCTTGTCCAAAAAATGGGTCGGTTGCAATTACGAGATGTTCTAACATACCACTTCGTTAACAGGCATGAAGGTTTGGTCATCTCGATTGCAGAGATGACCTATTAATTAGTTAATTAGGGTTAATTATTCACCTGCGGTAGTTTTGAGACTGCTATACCCGGTGATTTCCATGTACTGGGCATTGATACCGTCCATCATTAGGTTTTGACGGCGGCGATCGCTTGCACCCTGTTCAGCAATTTGACTCAGCATCAGGTTAGTTTGCTGTGCATCGTGTCGTGCTTGCAGTCCATCAGTACGAGATTGTCCCAACATCGATACTATTTGTGAGTTTTGAGCAGCAATTACCTTGAGGATGTTTTGTGAAGCATCCATCCCTTGTGCCTCGGTCGCTAAATCTTGCGCTTCGGCTACAGTTTGTTCGGTTGCTTCAATTTCCTTTTTGGTACGTTCCTGGCCTTGTTCTCCCAGGACACTCTTAACTGTGGCACGGGTGGTTTCGCGTTCTAGTTCGTTTGCTGCTGATACTGCACCCTCGACGGTGTTGCTTTCGTTCCAGTTACCCTTACCTTTAAGTTGGTCTTTGAGTTTGTCGGCACTCCCTACGGAGTCAGGCATATCCATACTGCCAGTCTCAATAGCAGTTTTAGCTTCGCTTTTCATCCCACCCCATTCATTAACTGCTGCGGTGAGTTCGTTTTTGGTTTCCTCAAAATAACTATTGAGTTCGCCCAAAATTTCATTAAAGAAATCTTCGACTGAGAAGGCATAACTGGGGGCTGCACCGAGTAAAGTAACCAGACCAATTGCTGACCCAATTATTAACCCCTTTTTAGTAAACTTGAACTTTGGTTTCATACTTTTGATGGATAAAATAACCAACGTGGCAATTAACACTAAGCCACTTGTTTATGATTTATTGATTGTTCTTCGGTTCTATAATTCAGATTTTCTGTAAGTTTTTCTTCTATAATTTGTGTTGGCTTTAATTGCTTATTGTTATTTGTATCCAGTAATTGTTTTGCTTCTGAGCTTAATTCATTTCCCCGAATCATCTGTATGTAGCTTTCTGAAAATCTCACCATTCCCAGCATTGGATTATCAGCATATTTATTGAGGAACAGGGTACGTAATTCCTGTTCGTTCGGATTATTTGCTACTGCGGCAAGTAGGCAATAAGCAGGGTAATACCTACAGAAAGTAAGCTTGCCATTATCGTCGAGTAACCACTGCGAGTAAATACTTTCGCGTTTCGGGAAGAAAGCTTCTGTGCTGTTACGAGAAATAATTTCATAAGGGTATTTAAATCTATTAATAAATGGGTCTACTGCTGATGTTTGAATCCGACCAATGAGACGAGTTGTAAGGTTAGCAAATATTTTTGGTGCAGCTTTAGCTTGATAAATACTTTCAGGTTCTTGTGCAGATAAAATTACTCGAATACCAGCTTTAGCCCCGTTGGCGCAGAGTCTACCAATTAGCTCGGCTATACTATCGAAACTAAATAGAATTGGTGCTTCGTCTAGGAAAAATACTGATGCCTTAGAAGATAAAGCTCTACGTAATGCTGCCGAATATGCGCTGAGGGCAAGGACTGCGGCATCGGCTTCGCTTCCAAGCGATCGCAGCGCAAATACGAGCAATCGAGCATCAGTTCTAAAGCTAGATGGATTAGCAATTGACTGTCCAACTCGACTATTTAACCAAAACTTTAATCGCAATCTAATTTGGTCGAGCGCTTCAAGAATCTCGCGGCTATTGTTGGTAATGGAATCAAGTTTGATAAACCCAGGCGAGCAATAATTGTAGAAATCTTTCAGAGTTGGGATATCTGCCCATTCGGTCGTTCCTACTCCATTTTCTAGCGCTAGTTTATACCTGAGTTTGATATCTTCATCACTGAAGAAAGTTTCAATTGCGATTGTAATAATACTTTCGATATTTGATATCATTGTGGGACTTACGCCTACAGGATTTGTCCCTAATACCATTGTCATTAAGGTTAATTTCAAGAATTCCTTGAAATCAGTCATTCTTTCCTTAATAACTTCAGGTTCATATCCCCTTAAATCAGGTAATTCAAATAGGTTGTTTGACTCTTTACTAATATCAAAATACGCTCCCTCTTCTCCCATAAATTTGGTATAGTCGGTAAATGTACTAGTACCATCGGGTTTCGGATAATCAAGCGCAATTACGGGGATACCTTGAGCTAAAGCTGGTGTTAATAACCCTGCTACAAGTACTGATTTACCTGCGCGGGTAGTGCCAAAAACTGCAAGGTTTTTGTGCTGGTTGTACAAGTCGAGATGTACGGGGGTTCCTCCTTCTTCCGCGATCAGCTCGAAGCCAGATTTATCTCCCGTTGCGGTTCTAACCAGGGGGATGAGTCCAGGAACTTCTGACGAGAAATAGGGTAAACGACGGTTAAAAGGTTTAGTGAGTAGGTTTTCCCAGACTATAGGTGTACATTGTAACCAAGTTTTCCAGGCGTACTCGATTTCTCTCTCGACTACAGCAGGACGCAAGAAGCAGCTAGAAAGGTACTGACAAGCTTCATCGAGTTTTTGACGACTGTGACGATGGACACAAAATACAACAGCAGTATGAATTGGGATTGACCCTTTTAAAATAGTTTCTTGTGCCTTGACTGCCTCCTCGATATTCATATTAGCTTTTACGTCAATTGACCCCTTTTCAGAAGACATGGCGCTGGAGGTAATTGACTGTTTGGTAATTCTTTGAAGGGCAGTTTTTGCTAATCCTTGATTTGCCTTAGATAGCTGACAGATAATCTCGGTATCAGAGATTTTTTCTTTAGATATTACCTCCCATAAATACCGAAGTTGTGCGTATTCGTCTACCCAACCTTGGGGCTTTTCGCTGAACTGAAGAACACCGATATATTTATCTTGAAGTCTTACCCAACTGCGGTCGAGAAAGGGAACAGATTTTTCGTTCTCCAGCATCAGGTGGCGAATGTGAAAGTCACTGGTCTGAATCTCTCGAAGCCCCTCTTCATCTAAAATTAGGGGGTTGGGAACTTTAGGCGCATCGCTACGGTTAAACTGGTTCCAGATAATCGACCATACTTCTTCACTTGTGACTGCTCTTACCGAAAGTCCCATTGAGTTAGTAAAAAGTTGCTCCCATCGTTGGAACCCGGAGGTAAAACTATCGCGTAGAATTGTTTCGATTCGTTCTTGCCGGACACCGTGAATTTGACCAGTAAATTGGAACCAGGCGTTTTGCAACTGCTTAATAGTTTTTTCAATCGCATCATTTGAGCGGCCGTCAAGAGAAGCAAGGACGCTATAGGTACACCAGAAGCGTAAAAACTTATTTTTACGGGTTCCTGCTTGGGTGAGTTCTCTTACTCGTAGGCGTTCAGATCGCACTAACAAGGTTAGTTGCTGCTTGTCGCATTTACTTTCTATTTTTTTGAGTTCCTGCTGCCGGAGGAAGTCATCAGTAAAAGAGCCAAGGTGAATTGTTAAGGTTTCGCGTTCGGGTAGTTCTTTGAGTCCGCCCTCAATATTTTCAAAAATTGGGATAATCTGTTCAGAGGGCAAGGACGGGTGAATTCCTTGTACGTCGAAACAGAACTTAATTTGAATATCTTCTTTTTTCTGGAGAATGAGTGCGCCGATATCTGTGCGACCAGCAAGCGAAATACTTGCAATCCCGGCTAGATGGGTAATGTCCTCAAACGGTGTCAGGTTTTTGACAACGCCTAATTGTTCAGTATCAAGGGACTTTTTGCCAATTTTATCCTTTGGTTTTGAGGCAGTCGAACTCATGGCGTGTAGTTTCGTTCAGTGATATTTATTAATTGAGAAGCTTAGGAAGCGTTTTTTGTGCTTGCGCTTTTTCTTGGGTTGAGATTGTGGAGGATTTACAAGGGAGACAAATGGTTTGTAGCCACGGGTGATGCGGGGTGTGCCGACAAACTTACCGAAAAAGGTTTTGTTGGAACTTACCGTCCACCAGGTTGCCCATCCCCAGGCGGTTACGATTCCGGTTGCAAGCCAGGAAGCTTGCATAAAGCCTTTGACTACCATGTAGGAAATTAAGGCGATCGCACTCCAAGGAACAATTTGGTCAGCTGGGAACGGCCCGAGGCGCGGTTGGTTTCCTAATACACGGTTGACGGTACGAAATTCCCGAACTCTTGTCATTATTACGAAGGGCAAAAGTCAGTTTTTGAAATCTTGATGAGTGGCACTTGTTGAAGTGTGCCACTCGTGGTGGCTTTTTTGACGAGTGGTGTATCAGCCTGTTACCAGTCCTGCGAGTAAATCTCCAACTACAACTGTGAGAGCAACGATAATTGGTGTACGGGCGATTGTTTGCCAATCTTCGTCGTTTCTGGCTGCTTGAACGACCCGAATCAGACCAATACCGAGGTAAATTAGGAACAAACCGCGCAGGACTGCGAATACGTATCTAATTATGTCTTCGTTAACACCTGTAAAATATTCGGTGAAAAAGTCTTCTGCGTTTTGCATGAACTGGGCGTTTGCGGGCGCAACGGCAATATCTAACAGAAATACTGCACCTACCAAGCAGAACAGGACGGTATAAATATTGATACCATACTTACGCTGCATACGCTCGAAGTTGGAAAGTAGGCTGTTTGCCTCCTTGGGCAGTAGAGCTACAATGCCAGTAGCAAACGCGAGCGATGCCATTATCATGTGGTGGATGGAAATATCTGCAATCATCAAGCCAGTACCAACTACCATCAGTCCGGCGATGCTGGTGTTTTCTTTCCAATTGCGCTTTTTGCGGTGAGTCTGAGTGGGATATCCGTATTCTTTTTCAAATTCGGATTCGTAGTATGTTCTCATAAAAAAGTAGATGATTTCGGAATATGTGGATGAAACTTTGTAGGTGTAATAAAGAAGTTATTTACAGCTTTTATGCTGCTCGTTTGTAAACCTATTTTATGAGGTTAACATCCGTAAAAGCATCTAATATTTTTCTAATTATAGATACTATTATTTGCCATAAAATGTTAAATCTAAATTAGAAAAATGTTGATTGACAAATTACAATATTTAAATCAGTGACTTATTTCAGAATGTTTAACCCTCGGTACTTATCATACCGAGGGTTAAGCTTTGATATATGCAGAGGTATTGCTTTACCGGGGTTTTTGCGGTTGTAGCAAGTGCCGTATCCTCGTAAAAAAGGCAGTTTATTTCTGCTCTTTTGTTTCTATAAAATTGAGTTTAACTTTATTGCCCACCTTGAGGTCTAGAGTTTTGATACTGCCAGCAGGTAGTTCGATAACTTGGTTGACAGGATAGACTGAATCGTACTTAGGACAGGTTTTGGTTTTGCAAGGGGGAGCTGCTTCTACGATTGATTTAATAGCTCCGTCTTGGAGGAATATCATATCTAAGGGAACATGCATATCCTTCATCCAAAGTTTAACTTTTTCGGGTTTTTTGAGGACAAATATCATTCCCTGATTTTGAGGAATAGACTTGCGAAATTTGAGTCCGTGGACATATTCTTTTCTATCGTCTGCTAGTTCAAGTTGAACTATTTGATTGTTACTGGTAAAGGTTGCACCAATAGGTAGATACTGGGGCTGGCGAGTCCAAAAGTAGTATGGTAGGGGTGAAAGGGCAGCAGTAAAACCGGCAATTGGTCCAACGATACTGAGGATTTTGAAGAATAGGCTTTTTTCTGAAGTTTGTGCGCCTTTTGTTTGAGTGCCCTTTTGAGTAGTTTGTCTTGTGACTTCCATAATTTTAGATAAATAAAGTGGTAAAGTGGTTAGAAATGGCAAACATTATGAACTGTTGAAATGTTTTGGGTATGTTTGCTTTAGGCTAAACATGATGGAACTTTGAACTGATTTATGATGCTCGCTAGCTGAAAATATCGATGTTTCCAACAGCAAACTTGCTTTCATCAAGGGGGCTACTAGGTAAAGCTTGTTGGTCAGCTTTATTACGCATCGACTCGACTCTATCGGCTTCGCGGATAGCAAGCGGGTTAATCTGGCGACGTTCTTCGAGTAATGCTTCGATAGTTAATTCCAGGGGTGGGAGTTCTGAGGAGGTGTAGGTATCTTCTGCTGTCATCGTGCAAAAAATACTGGCAGCAGCGCGTTCAACAATCGTCTGGATTTCAGCTCCCACGCAGCGGTTAGTCGCTTTAAGGATACGCCGCCATTCGTCCTCGCTCCAGGGGTCGCCGCCATTGCGGAACCGCTTGTCAAACCGGGCAGCATGAAGTTTAAAGATGGTATACCTTTCCCCATTGTTGGGCAGGTCTACCTTAAACAGATAGTCAAATCTTCCAGCGCGGGTAAGTTCCGGGGGCAACCATTCCATCCGGTTGACCGATGCAATGACCAGTACGTCTGACGTGCGCTCTTGCATCCAGGTCAACAGTTGACCAGCAAGCCTTTTGGCGAGATCATCATCCCCGGCGAAGCCTTTGTCAAAGTCGTCAAAATACAAAATTACTTGATTGAGCCTATCTGCCAGTCGCAACAAGCGTTTGAGTTTCATTTCTGCTTGATCGCCAAAACTTCTAAAGTTGCCCCAATCAACCATGATTAAAGGGATTCCCATATTTTGGGAACAGGCTTTTGCTGAGTGTGATTTCCCCGTCCCCGGTGGTCCCACAAGCATAATCCCCTTGGGTACGCGCAGATTGTATTGTTTAGCACGCGGGGTAAGCAATCGCTTGAACTTTTTAAATGACTGCTGCATCAGTTCCAACCCCCCAAGCTGAACTTTTGGTGGGGGTAAAAACTCAATATCGTACAAGCGATTGAGTAGTTGAATTTTTCTTGATAGTAAAAGCTTGGCTGTCGAGCGAGAATTTCCTAAACCGTGATTTATATTAATATATTTCAGGTATGAAATAATATCAGAAACATACAAACCAGCACCAGCAGTTGCTACTTCTAACCAGTCTTGGTCTGTATATGTTGAAGGGATAATTTTACTATTAATTAAATTATCGATAATTTCTTGTATATCTGGCAGTTCTTGCGTCCACAGGGGTATTTCAGCTACAATCTCGCTTGCTATCTCGGCGTTTGGTCCTAGTAGTATAGTAGTTTTACCGCTATTTTGGTTATAAAGCTTGAGGTTAATTAGCGACGACTTAATCCATTCTGATACAATCAAAAAATCGGTTTCTTTAGAAGTATTTTCTTTGATCCAGGGAAATATATTTTCAACGATTAATATCCCTTTTCCAGAATAACCCTTCCAGAAATTGAGTACTTGAAAATAGTCAACATAATTTTGTTTGGCGGTTGGTTTGTAGTCATTGAACTCCCGCAGAAAGAGATTTCCTTCCGTGTTGATGGTTAGTTCCTTAATACTGTCCTCATTTAGATTCCATATATAAGCTTTTTTACCGATTTGCTGACAGTAAGTAGTGATACTGCTGAGGAGGCGTTGACGTTCTTGGAGGGGGGATTCGCAGGCGATGATGGGATGGTTATCGCCCAAGAGGTCTTCTAGATAATCAAAGCTGGATTTCATTTTAGTTGCTTGTAGCGAACTCAGACGCAATCCTAACTAGAAATAATGGTGAATGACAGCTGATAATTTTCCAATTATTGGGTAAAAAAACTAGAAAAAAGTTGGTTGATTCTCAGTATTTTGTTGATTGTATATTGGTGTTATGAATGCAGATAATTACGGAAAGTTCTTATTTTCCAAGTTTTTTGATTTTCATAAATCAATATGAAGATTTTACAATCTGACTGTAATAACTCATCTTCGCCACGCGGTATGAGGAGATAGTGCAAGTATGGCAAAGACACCAGAATATCCAATTGTTGTTATCCCAGAGTTAGTTAAAGAGAAAAAACAATTTACCCCTTTAGTTTTTCCTTCTGGACAGGGAGATGCACCAATTGGAGCAAGTGAGGGGTTATTTGAAAACGTTCTCAAGCATTATTTTGGTGAGATTGTTTTCCCGCAACAGGTAATGCTTCCTTTGGGGCATGAGCTTGCCTATACCGCAGATTTTCTTATTGTCGAACCCAATACTGGTTTACATTTAGATTTGGAAGTTGACGAGCCTATCTCCTTTGCGACTGGAAAGCCCACCCACTGTATTGGAGATGATGACTACAGGAATAAATGTTTTGTCGATGCGAACTGGCTGGTCATCCGGTTTGCGGAAGAGCAAGTTTCGTCTCAACCAGAACGCTGCGCTCGATTTATCGCTGGTGCGATCGCACAATTGACGGGTAATAATACTTATCGTCATCAGCTACTTCATGTAGAAAAAGTTACTCCTATGAAGCAATGGTCGTACCGTCAGGCTGCAAGTTTGAAGAAGAAAGACTACCGCCAGGGTTATCTGCTCAAGAGAAAAAACTAAGGAACCAGTCCTAGTTCCCTTAATCGTTCTTGGAGATTCACTACTTCAACCGACCAGAATTTTTCCATTGCTAGATAGAGTCTTTCAAACTCTGCTGGTTCGCTTTCTTTTATTTGGCTTATTCTTTGCTCGAGTTCAACTTCATCTACTTGATATTTCTCATCTAATTGGTTAAATGCTATTCCGTATTTAACTTCTAGGCTAAATAGTTCCTGTGAAGGGAACATTTTTTTATCTTTGAGGGTAAGAGCGATGGCTAATAATTCTTTCTCTGAAAACTTTTCCATTTTTGAGCTTATTATACCTGCATATTATTTTATCGTTATATCCGCGCGCGACGTGATTAGTAAACAAGTTCACCTAATATTTAATTAATCCAGTTGTTCCTCCCAATGCTTCTGCCAAAACTCGATAGTGGCTTTAGCAGATTTAGCCAAGGAACTATAAAATTTGTGTGCAGGTGAGCCTGTAGAAAACTGTTTTGCAATAGCCAAAGCCTGATTTTGTAAAGCAACATCCTCTGGAATCGGCTCTCCTTTGGAAAAATGTTAATTTATCGTTAAGGATGCGTACCCCTTCATTAGCATCTGGATGTCTTGACAAAAACTCTTTAACAACAGCAGATAATATGTTTTGGATACGTTTCTCTTGCTCTTGCCAGTTATCTTTAGAAAAGAGGTCGGTAGTAGTGCATAGTAATGATTTAACTTCGTAGATTAGCATTATCCCTCTTTTGTTACTTTAGGGAAAGAAAAACAAAGGTAACTTAACTAGCAACAGGGAAGCTGACAGGAGAGGCGCGAAAATCATTCATTAAGTTGATTAACTTAAGAAAACAGCGCTTCATCCCAGGAATATTGAACACCTGTAACCAAGGTTGAATTAAACAGTAAAAAATATAAGGTTGAATAATGAGTCTTAAATTGTTAAGAGCGCTCTTCCATGTTGTGCCTAACTCCCAATACGGATGTTGGTTATATTGAGAAACACTCTCTTTGACTGATGAGGAAGATTCAGGAGTAGATTGTTGACTCGCTTGGGATTCAAATTGAAAGTATGTCGCTTGAATACTTACTAAAAGGTAGACACTAAAAACAAGTTCCCACCACCGCTCAATACTGGCATAATCTGTGAGACGAAAATCAGCCCAACCTAGTTCATTTTTTACTTGTTTAAAGCCATATTCAACCCAGTTTCTTAAACTGTAAAGTTGAGCCACTGTCAGTTGAAGTTCAACTGCTAAGTTAGTCATGATATACCAACTTTCGTCTCCAGTTGGGTCTGGAGTATCACTTTTACTGATTTGGTAATACCTCAGGCGACGGCGTTGTCCAAAGATAATTTCTCTGATGTAGCGAGTTTCTGGTTGACGATGCGAAAGCTTTTGCTCATAAGCCTTCCATCGGTTATAGCGTTTCCGGCTTCCCGCTGGCATCAACACACCATGATTAGAGCGAATTGCTACGATAAATTCTAATTTTAATTGTTCTAATATTTCAATTACATCTCCACTTTCCCCATATAGACTATCTGCAAGCACTAGCTTAATTTTAAAACCCCATTCTTTTAATTCTCTAATTATTTCAACTGCCAATTGAGGTTTGCTCTGATACTTGTCTCCTTCTTTGAGGCACTTTTTTGGCTTGAATATCTTAAAGAGTAACGGATATGTAATTTCATCCACTATCGCATAAGCATTTACTGAGACAATTCCATTCTCTGTCTTGCCCAAATTACCAATATATTGGCGTGCCACATAATCAGTTGCTTTTCCCTTTTTCTGATCTCCTGTTTCATCAATACATAAAATTATTTCTCTCTCTGCGATGAACAACTTTGTTAGCCAAAGTCTGGTTTCTCGAACAACTTTTACATCCCAAAACCCATCTTTCAAAAAATGATGCAGTGATTGACTATCTTTTAGCCCTACTGTTTTAGCGATCGCTGGTAAAGATTTCCTTGGTATTTCTGACAACATTCCCAAATGTAAAAATTTGAACGCTTCAAAATGTCTCACATCTTCAAATAATGAACAATAGTGCTGGCAATAGTTATCTATGAAGGCGACTGTGCTGACCGCCGTTCTGCGTGGTGTGACCATCCTTATTACTTATGCTTTCAGGTTTCGTCCCTGATTATTATACTCTCCCGGTAGTAACAAAAGAGGGATTATAGTGATGAATAAAATACCAGATAGCACCAATATGGTTGTCCAACATTTTAGAGAATGACAATGTTTTACGAACTAGCCGACCAACTCGTTGCCGCAAGGTGTTGTTAAATCTTTCAATGTAGCTCGTCTTACCACTTTCTTTGCCCACTGCGGGCGTGCCGTTTACTAGGTAAAACCTGTTCGTAGGCTGACCAAAAGTCTGTGTAACAAACTGCACATTGACGAGAGATTGGTGGTAAAGATTGCCACAATTGTTTTGCTGCTTGGCGCTTGGCGATCGCCAATATATACCCCAACAATTTCTCGTGTTGTCGCGTCAATTGCAAGCCAAATCAGCGTGTTTATTCGCTTTCGCTCCCACGTATGACCACATCTCATCAATTTGGAGAATTAGCCTACCTGTTTTTTTTTAGTAACTTCAACGTATTTAGGAACCTGGTAGTATTTCTGATTTACGTAGTGTTGAAGCCAACGTGGTGAGACTCCAGTGACGCGGGCGATACGCCTTTAGGCGTTAAGCTTCGCTTATCGCCGCCAATGAAACCCGTTCAAGTAAGAGTTTATCGATTAACTCACGTGTTGAGTTATCAATCGGTTGTTGCGTTGGACTTTCGACAAATTGTCGTCCACAATCTTGGCATTTGAACCGTTGTTTTCCGTAGTGAGTGCGTCCATTTTTGACTATGTTCTTCGAGTTGCATTTAGGGCAGTGCATAGCTCCTGTATTGAACGACACTTCCTTATTTTATCATTACTATGCATCACTACCCGGTTAAGATAGCAACCCGTTGCTGTTTTGATTCGACAAAGTTATTATGTTTTATGGATGTAGTGCAGTTGCAGTGTTTTTCAAAAGCGACGGATATCTCTAGCAAAAATTGGAAAATAAAGAGACTAGAGAATCCGTAAATAAGAATGAAGAGAAGTCCCGTCAGCATAGACTGTGCTAATTCCATGATTCTAACTCCTGTTGATATAAATAGTAACTAGCTATTTTATGAAGCGATATCCCAGCTTTCTATTTACATTAAGCGTTAGCTTTTGTAGTTGCTAATAGCTACCGCAATTTCAAACCCAACAGCTTCAAATCTCAAGTCTAAGCCTCCAGCTCCACAGAATAAACTAACTACCTAATTTATTACCTATTATTTTTTACATCTGGAAAAAGATAAGCGAGGAGATATACCCTTGGATTAGTAATAACTCTTAAGATTGGGTGATAAGTAATTAATTATTATTTTAATTTTTTTAATATTTTTTATCTTTACATACACTTAACTACTGTTTTAATATTATCTACTAATTGTAGTACCAAATCCAAAATTGCTTTCCAGCCTAGCATTACCCCCCAAAAGCCGCTAATAAATATACCAAATACCGATTTGAGGAAGATAATCCCTCTATAGTTTATTTCAATATTTGATTCGGCTCGTGCATAGATAAAACCATCTCCTAATTGGTCTTTTAACCTTTTGATTTTTCGTTCTTCTTGTTTTTCTTTCCTTTCTGATTGTACCTTCCAACCCCAAGGGACAAATCCCAAAATAATCGAGATCGTCAGGTAGAAGGGCCAGCTATATATGTAGCCAAGGGAAGCATAGATAATGAAAAAGGTTAGCCCCAAGCCAGTGCGCCAAACTAGGCACCAAATGATAAATAAACTGTCGATAATAGCGTTACGAATAACTAAAGTTCGGTTCTTGTGATATGACATTTGAAGGTGGCTCTCGATAGCTAATATTTAAGTTTTCATCTAGGGTGAGTACATTCGTACTTTCAGATTAAACTTCAACTTAGGAGTAATTTTATTTATATATTGATAGTTCAAAGGCAGAAACTACCTAATTAATTGTAATTACCTATTTATTCAGACTAAATGAGGTTAAATATACCAGCTATCGTAACGATGTTTTTACCCAGGCAGACATAGTTATCTTGCTGTTATTGATGCCTCTAATTTCATCGAGTATATCTTCACTAGGTGTAAATATAGGCAAAGTTTTGATGATTTTTTATGGTTGTTTTTTAAATGATTTTTTATATACCAACCCTTATCCCAATTTAATTTGACACTGCACAGAATAGTTTCCTTGCTTAATCAGCCTTTCAGCCATCTCATTATGTGTAAATTGAAATAGGATTGGTATTACAGCTAATAAGTCTGAAATTGAACTATAGTTTTTAGAAAAAATAAAAATGATTAAGAGTAAAATCTTAACCATTTGATGATATCATTGTGAAATGATGGGATGTACCTATGTTTGATTCATGTGGTTGGGGCGTATGCCATTAGTTGTGGTTTTTCTTGTTGCGAGCCTTACTACCTGATTGCACCTTAAACCGTACCTGCTTTCCGATAGTCACCTCAGCAACATTGCTGATATTTTTACCAGATTTATAAGCTTCAAGGATTGCTTTATTATTAGCTTGGTACTTGATAATTCTAAACTCGTCAGGAAAATCTTCATCATCTACTTCTGCTAGTAAGTTAGCCACTTTGGGCGGGTTATCCCTGATTTCAATTACCCTTTCCTTACCAATATTTTTGTCATTGATTAATCCAATCTCGTGTAAGTGGATAAGGGTACGCTTGATTTGTTCAAGTTGAGTTTTGCGGCGTGAAATTACCTGGTCATGGAGTTCAGCTACTCGCGCTTTTCTTTCCTCCCAGGTTTCAAGGTCAAGATTTAACTGGTCAACTACCCAGGCGATCGCATCGATTTTGGTTTCGATACCATCCTGAACACCCATAAGTTCTTGTACGAGTTGTTCAACTTTACCTTCTGAACCTAACTCGCTTGCTTCTTCTATCTGTGACCAAAGTTTAGCAGCATCTAGGCTTAACTCTTTGAGGGTGAGTTGGTTGATTTCGCGTTCAATTGCTTGAGTCATGATTTACTTGTGATATGAAAAACTAGTAGCAAGTAACTGCTACTAGTTGTTGACTAGAGAGAGTTGATGGTTGAAGGGAGATTGAGCTTAGTAGCCGTACTGCATGTGGAAGTAATCTGACTTTTCTTGTGCTAAATTGGCTTCGTAGTCGTAGTAATCTGCTTCGCTTAAGACTGTGCTGACCTGTTGAGTTTGTGGTATAGTTTTTGCTGATTGGTTGTTAGTTTTTGGGTTATAATTAGTAACAGTTTTCATGTCTATACAACTTCAATTCATCTACTGAAATTGCACGTCAGTGCTTGTGATAGTTCTGACAATTAAGGGTCAGAAATTAATCTGACCCTTCTTATAATTATTTACTATTGATTTGTCTTAAACTACTGGTTTTCTTACCACAAAGATAGTTGTCTTGGTGATATGTTTCCCCGTCGCCGCGTAGGTCACAACATATGGTAACTCGAAAAAAATATATACAACAACAACCGTATTCTAAGTAGTTAAGGAATAGGTTAACTACTTCCGCTTAATTTACAGTCCAAAAACTTGGAGTTTAATGCATAAATTCTTTGTTCAATTCCAGCCTATGGCTGAAATGTCGCAAAAACTTTGATATTACATATGCTCACCTTGAAAGGGCTAGTTCTAAATTGACTTTTTCATCAAAATCTTTGGCGAGATCGCCCTTGGAGGGAAAACTTTTTGGTTTACTGACTATAAGACTCGCGCCCTGCTCGTCGTTAAGTAGGGGCTTTTAAGTAGCCCAGAACTATCTATAACTAAGGTCGCAGTTGCAATACAGATAGCCCGAACCTTAAAAAAAAATGGTAAAAGTAAGGCAAGCAGTCTAAACTTAATAAGAAAAAAAGCTGTTATGCCCAAAATCTACAAACTACTGGTAGATAACCATACCGAACTTATAAGCACGCCAAAAACCAAATATATAGTAGGTATAGCGCAGGTTGCAAATTTCCCATGTGACTTACCGCTATCAGCTAACGTCAGAGAACCCAACCCAAATAGTTCGATTTGCAAGCAAATCCTTGATAGTTTATTCGTAGCGCCAGAGAAGTTTGTAGAGAAACATAGTGGCATAATTATATCCGCACACAAGGTAACACAAGTAGCTTCATGCGAGTTAGAGGTCGAAATTCTAGAGGAGTCTGAGGGGTACAGCCACTACGGCATAGCCAACGGTGGTAACAGTGTAGCGATGTTTAGCAAAGCTCAAGCCTATAAATACAACCTAGAAAAAGCCAGAGTTAAAGTTACAATCCACGTCGGGTTAACCGAAAAAGAAGTAAGAGATATTGCCCTCGCCGCCAATACCAACGCCCCAGTCGATGCTAGTTCGCGCATTAACACTCGCGGCGATTATGATTTCATCAAAACATACATAGCCCAGTTAGAATCAAAAGAAAAAAGAAAATTTCGCATCCGCTACTACCAAAACCAAAGCGGAATACCAAAAAATGCCCATTGCTCAATAGGTCACATCCTCAAACTGCTCAACTGTTTAGACTGCAACCGCTATAATCCCGATAGCGACAAAAGGCGAGGAAAACACCCAACCAGTTTAAAAACACCTACCGAGATAAACGAAACAGAAAAGGAAAGGATTAACCGCCTGTTACACCTACTACCATCTGCCCTGTGGATTGAACAACGCCTTTACACAATTATTGACGAATACCTAAGAAACCCCCGCCGCAAAGGGATAAACAATTTAGCTAGCATTGACACCAAAAAAAATACCCTTCTAAGCGACAGTAAATACTCCTTTGGGTTTGGTGCGCCCGGAGATTTAGCCCTACCAGTAGTAGCTGCATTTAGGGTATTTTTGGATAAGGAATATCAATGGATTATGCCCTTTGAGGAATTTTCAGAAGGGCTAATCAAACACCTCTGGGAGAAACACTTCTGCGAATATCTAAAAAAGGAACATGTTGCTGGCAAGTCTTTAGGAGTTGAAATTAACCGTAATCAAGAAATTTGGGAAAATCTATACACCTGTGCGTCGCTCTATCTGAACAATCTGTATAGAAAAATTATTAATTCTAAGTCGAATGTAGACGGTAAATCAAAACCAAAACTAGTATTGACATCTTAACCACGATTAGCAGTCAACTCTAAGAACTAGCTGATTTTTGAGTTTGGCGATAAGCCTCTGGCTTTACGCAAAGCGTATCGCACTTGTGTTTTTCGCGTTCTGGATACTTGGCTCCCTACCGTTAATAACTGCGTTGGCTGGATGCGGCGATCTCTTATTTGCGATTATTTTCATACTTAGGCTGTTTCAGAGACATTAAAAAATGCAGCTTTTGATTGTTGTAACGAAACTGTGGATAATTCACTCTTTGCATCGGTGAGCTTTTTCCACATTTTAGGCTTGACGGTGATTGCGACAATGCGATCGCCCGTACACTGCCAAGCCTGTTCTGGAAGAACAGGCTTCCCCGAATCGGAGATTCGGGGCAACCACGCTCCGCCTGGTTGGGCAGTAGGGCGCGCCGGAGCGATCGCCACAATCAACTTAAATTGCTGCCAACCGTTTTCTACTGTTTCAGTAAACCAAAAAGTTTTTCCTCCAAGGATGATCGCGCTCAGTTTTTGTAGTCTACGATACTAGCCTATTCGGGGCTGCGCTGTGCGCCATCGCTCCCGTCGCAAATTGTGTCGTAATGTAAAAATTTGGAAATTATGGACACAATTAATACTCAGTAAATTACCGCATGACGCCAAACCTTTTACAATCAGCATGTCGATATCGAAATTGATATCAAATGCCTGACCAAAAGTCCCCACCAAGCGAAATGATTCGTGTGCCCGTCCCACTCATTGGGGTGGTTCGGCGACTATCCAAGCTACATCGTCAGGGGCATACAATTGCCTTGCTGCAAGCCTTAGAGGAATTACTAAGAGAATTTGATATCAATAATGATATCGATGTCACAGCAGGCAGTAAATCAGTTAAACAGCTAGAGGAGAAGCTCTTGAAACTGGAATCTCATCTTGCTGCTCAAGGCTCCTCGGTGGAGACAAAACTAGAAGCTATCACCAAGAAGCTGGAGTTAATCGAGCGAGCGATCGCCTCTGGAAGATTGGGCAACAGCAAACCGCAAAGACAAACGGCGTACCCGTATCAACAAACACAAGTTGAACCACAGCCTAGGACAAACGAAAGTCTTGCCCTAAGACTCGGTGTCACCCCCCAAGGCCTCATCACTGAGAGAGAAACCAAGAGCGCCAAAGAATTTTTAAGTTGGTCTCGCAACCGCGACCCAATGAGTACCGCGTGTGTTTGGGATGCCTCCTCTGGACTATATAACCCAATACGGTAGAGCTGACTTTTCACAAAAAGACGGCGATGGCAGCCCGCTCCGCCAGCGGGGCGCTCCACCAAGCGCCGCCCGCCTAATTGGTAATTGGTAATTGGCCCATTACCCATTACCCATTACCCAAAACCCGTGAAATCAAGAGTGCTGTCTTCCGGGGGATGAGCTTAAGGCTTACTTATGTTTGCTGCCTTTTTTACGCAGTGCGTGAGAAGTGCCGACACGCCCAACATGATGGATGTACTTTGCAGTTGTCGCAGGCGTTGCATGGCCCAAATCTGCTTGCAGGTCAAAATCAGAAGCCCCATTTTTCTTCGCCAGCGTCGCATGGGTATGCCTCAAAAAGTGGGCACTGAACTTAATTCCAGCTTTTTTGGAGACTTCCTCCATCATCAGCCGCAATCCGCGATCGCTTAAAGGTTTACCCCTATCCCGCCGACTGGGACTGGGGAACACCGGCTCATCATCCCTTGCATCCCCTCGATAATCCAATAGCACAGCACTCGTTTGGGGGTCTAAGGTAATAGTACGGACTTTATTCCTTTTCCCCTTCACAGTTAATAGTAGACAGTCCCCATCTTCCCTAAACTGTCGCCAAAACAACCCCGGCGTAACTATGCGCTTACCATCATCAGAAGTTTGCCGTGCAATCTCCCCCGCCCGAACACCACTATAAAAAATAAGAGTAAACAGCAACCAATGCATCTTATTAGTCTTGTGTTGCAAGTCTACTTCCATCGCAGCTTTTTCCAATTTAGCAATCTCGCGTTCCGACAGAATGCGCTCTGCCAGCTTATCGTCCCACTGTATACTTAAGTCCTTGCCCAAGTCTACAGCAAAATAGCCAATCGAAGCCTTAGTTCCCCACTCCCACAAACTTTTAATCGCCGCAGTGTACTTAGCGACAGCATTTTTACTGAGTCCATAAGTGTGCTTCTTTCCCCGCACAGGCTTAGAATCCTGCAACCAAGCAATATATGTATGAAGGTGAAACAACGTACAATAGCGCAAATCGGATATCCCAAACCGCGACTGCATAAAGTCAACAAGTTCGTAACCAATTTGACGATACGCGCGTTGCGTTTGTTCACTTTTAATAGTGACAGAGCGCACCCACAGTTCAATTAACTGCTCCGTCGTACTTATCCGCTGACGGTTAGGAAAGTAATAATCCGCAAGAGCAATACGGGCATCATCTAGTGGCGAAGTAACTAGCTCCACAGCAAGTGGTTTTGCGTATACAAAAGGTAAATTTTCTTCAGACACTAGGCGCACTCCTTACGGACATTAACCATGCCGATAATAACTATTCCATCGCTCTTTGCAAGCTGGGGGAGCTGGGGAGGCTGGGGTAGCTGGGGGAGAAAGAGCCTATTCATCGTCTTCGCGCTCCAAATGGAATAATTTAATTTTTAGAAGTCCCTAATCATTTCCTCCCGCTACTCCCGCTACCTCCCTATCTTCCCCCACTTCCCCCACTTCCCCTACTTCCCCTACTTCCCCTACTTCCCCTACTTCCCCTACTCCTCTCACTTCTCCACAACAAAAGGGACGCGCGATGGTTGATTATCCGCAGATAAATATAAAACTTTTGTCTGAAGAAGACCGTGAGTTGGTGAAGCGGGCCAAGGAGCGTGCTGAGGAGTTGCGCTTAACTTTTAAGGAGTTTGTGCTGGATTGTATTAAACAAGCACTTGCACAAGAGAGTCCGGATGGTGTAGATAATGCAACTGCTGCTGAAATTGAAGCTTTGAAAGCTCAACTTTCCGCTTTGTCAGAGAAAATAAGTATCCCTTCTGCAACTAAAACCGAAGTGCATACCCTCCAAGAACGGTTAAATCAATTGCGGGTGGGGATCTCAAATGAAATTAAGAAGGATAGGGAGCAACTTGCTTCTTTAACGTTGGCTCTCTCCCGACTTGAAAGCCATATTGAGCAATTGGTGCCTTCTTTAAATCTTGAAGTGGATGGCGAAGAAAATTCTGACAGTGATAGCAACTGGCTTTTTGGGGAAGACTCCGGTGGTGTGGGAGCAGAAGATGTTGAGAGTTTTTGAATATGCCCGAACTGATGGAGGATGATGGGAGAAAATGGAATAGGATATAGATTTTTGGTTGTCTGGGTCAAAAAAGCATACGTTTAAGACAGGGATGGCTCGTTCTGGGCAAATTCCTCTACAGTAGCCACTTTAAGTGATAGTGCAGGGGTTAGGAAAAATCGGTTATTGAGTGCTTATGCAAATGTGATAATAGCTAAAGCAATATTAGGCGTAGGCGTAGCCCGTCGTAGACATCGCTTTTTAAATAAATTGTTGATGAAATTCCACTGCTTGGAGACGCACGACAATTTCGACTAGTTAGGAAAGGATCATAAATGACTCGCCCTGATGAGTTAGTTTCTATACTTGACCGCATCCTCAACGGCTGTCGAGATGAGGGGGATATTGCCATATTGCGTCAATCCCTCAAAGCAAGTGGTGGTCAAAATGTTGTACAGTTGGGGAAGTACAACGTCAGTATTGGTGAGGGGCAGGATATTCATGTCGGCGACAAGGTTTATCAAGGAGCCGACGCGGAGACTATTCGCAGCATATTCCTGGAGGTATTGTCCCAGAACACGCGACAATTAGAAATCGACTGGCACAATATCAGTCAAGCTATGCTGTCCGAGCAGCAGCAACTCACTACAAACCCGCTAACATCGGGCGAGGGAATTACCTATCGAACCGAGCAGGTGTATGTGCCTTTGGGGCTGGTAGAGCGTAAAAAGCTAACTCGGCGACGCGAAGATGTATCACCAGAGCAGGGTTCGGAACTTTACCGAGAAACGGAAATTACCCAAACTTTTGAGCATCAGCAGTTTTTAGAGCAAGTACTGAGGCACAGACAAAGCCCCAAAAGTCAGGGAAGACGCATTGCCATTATTGGCGAACCAGGGGCGGGGAAAACAACGCTGTTGCAGCAGATTGCTCAATGGGTATCGAGGGAGATAGTGCAGTCGGTTGTGATTTGGTTATCTTTAGCTGATTTGCGATCGCGTGAACTGGAATCATATTTGTTAGAGGTATGGTTGCAAGCAGTAGTCCGGAAAGTCGGACAAGCCGAAGCATCTACCCAGGTTCAAGATGATTTTGTGGCTCAGTTTAACCAGGGGTTGGTGTGGCTGTTGCTGGATGGGGTTGATGAAATGCAAGCGACGGTGGGCAATTCGTTAGGGGAGATTGAGCGGCAAATTCGCGCGGGAACTTTGCTACAACAGGCGCGGATTGTGCTTTCCTGTCGGTTAAATCTTTGGGACGGTGGTAGTAACGCCTTGGATTCCTTCGATAATTATCGCACGCTGGAGTTTTCCTATCCCCAGCAGGTGGAGCAGTTTATTGGCAATTGGTTTAGCTCCCTACCGTCAGCAGAAACACAGACAGGGCAATGGTTGTGTGCGGCGTTAAGGGAATCGGGGAAGGAGCGAATTCGGGATTTGGTGAAAAATCCGTTACGGCTGACGCTGCTGTGTTTCAACTGGTATTTGGGTGAGGGGAAGTTACCCCAGACGAAAGCGGGGTTGTACGAGCAGTTTGTAGCGGATTTTTATGAGTGGAAGAAGGGGCAGTTTGCGACGACAGGGGAGCAGCGCAAGCGGTTGAATGCAGCGTTGGGAGAGTTGGCGCGGGAGGCAATTGATAAGGAAGCTACGCGGTTTCGACTGCGGCAGGAGTTTGTGTGCCAGTATTTGGGTGAGCCAGATGATGAAGATTCGTTGTTTGGGTTAGCGTTGCGATTGGGCTGGTTGAATAAGGTGGGGGTGGATTCGGAGAATCCCAGGAAGGGGGTGTATGAGTTTTTCCATCCGACTTTTCAGGAGTATTTTGCAGCGTTGGCGATTGATGATTGGCATTATTTTTTGAACCACATTCCGGAAAATCCCAGTCATCCAGATGCAAGTTACCGAATTTTTGAACAGCAGTGGAAGGAAGTTTTTTTGCTCTGGTTAGGGCAAGAAAACATATGCAGGAAACACAAAGAGGAATTTTTTAAAACATTAGTAAGTTTTGAGGATGGATGGGAGGATTTTTATAAATATAGAGCATATTTTTTAGCTGCCTGTGGAACTAATGAAGTTCAAGATTACTGCTTATTTGAAGAAATCATAAGCCATCTTATAAAATGGGGATTTGGTGATGTTAATTTGGAGTGGCATCTTTGGCATCCTATTGCAGAAGAAGCTAGAAAAGTAATACAGCAAATGAATAAAAGCCGAACTATAAAAATACTTGTTAATTTGCTAAACATCACACGAGATAAATTGACTTGCCAACAAATAGCTGAGACATTAGTCAAAATAGATTCTGCTAATTTAGAAGCAATCAATACATTAATTAGTGATTTAACTATTAATGAAAATCATCAAATTGTTCAAAATGCTCTTTGGAGTATTGAAAAAGTTGGTTTTGGCAATTCTAAAATAATTGCAGCAGTAAATCATTTGCTAAGAACAAGCCAAGATGAGAAAATAATTCTGCAATCTGCTGAGACTTTGGGACGTATTGATCTGGGAAATCATGAAGCTATTTCTACTCTTATTCGCTTGATATATAACAGTCAAGAACAGTCTATTCCAGAGCAAGCTATTGAAAGTTTGGGAAGAATAGGCATTAGAAATTCTGAGGTTATAAGTACACTCACCAATCTATTAAATACCAGTCAGGACGAATATGTTCGACTTACTGCTGCTGAAAGCTTGGGTAAAATAGATCCAGAACACTCAAGCGTGATAAATGTGTTGCTTACTCTATTACATAATAGTCAAGATGAACATATTCGTCTTTTAAGTGCTGATAGTATGGTACTGGTTGAGCCAGGTAATTTAGAAGCTATGAATTTCTTAACTCAGCAAATTCACGCAACCTCTGATGAGCATGTGCGTTGTCTAGCAGCAGAAAGCTTAGGAAAACATAATCCAGAAAACGATTTATCTATCGCAACCTTAGTTAAATCACTTATCAATAGAGAAAATGTTGCTTGGAGACTTATAGAAATTCTCCCAAAAAAGTTTTTCTCCACAGTAGTTTCTGATTTAAAGAATTGCTTAGATAATCAATTATATGAAAACTTTAATCTTAATAGTTGGGATGAAATTTTTGAAGATGATAGCGATGATATTTTAGAGGTTAGGGAATCGGATAATTTTGAAAATTTAGAATTTAACCAAAGAAACCGTTATAATAATAAACATTGTTATGAAGTTCTTTGGTACTGTGCCCAAAGTATGTCATATCTAGACTTTTATCAAGCTTGGCACTGTGGATTCAAACCATGCTGACTTGATAACGTCGTACTGAATAGTTTGAGAAAAAATTACCTTCATTATCTTTGGCTTTTTTACTTTTCGACTTCGAGCATTGGCAACAATAATGTATCTTCAATCTCCTGCTTCACGCCCTCACTAACAGTAGAACCGCTATTCAAACAATCAATTAGTAACTTATTGGCATCGTAGTATTGTTGTAATAATTGTTGTTGCTTGTCATCCAACTGCCAAGTTTGACTAATATCAGAATGTTCGGTTATTAGTGCCCATAGGGTTATGGCATGATTTTCAAATCCTACCCACCAATCTATTATTTTTGGTGATATTCCTACCTGAAGTAGGTTAGCATACGAAAGATTTTTATCAAGTTGATTAGCAAGGTATGCATACCAAGAATAGTGATGAATATTCGCAATAGAAAGATTCAATAATTGGTCATGAGAGCTTGCTGTGTCCAAATTACCAGGAATATGAACAATTATTCTATAAACATCATTTACTAAGGTAAGGTTACTCAAATCTTTATCGAGGAATATTTCGAGAAAAAACGCTCTTATTGCTGATAATCTATATTCTTCGTTGTGTGATAGAGATTTCTCATCTAGGAATTTCAAAATCTCTTGTATTTTTTCTTCTTTTGCTAAGTTTTTATCGATTTTATGCTTCATCAAGTACACGAGATCATCTCCCTTTAGAAGCATTTCTATAGTTACTAAAAATACCTCTCGCCAATGTTTATCAAAAATATGTTTTATTAAAGATTTATAAGCTAAATTGGCAACAATTTTCCAAGCTACCAAATACTCTTGAAACGTCAAATGGGAAAACGACCAAACCTTATGCGATCGCTCAATCAATAACCCATGCTGAGATGCGATCGCCTGCAAAACCCCTCGACTTTCCCGCCGCTCAATCCCCAAAAACTCCCCAATATACCCCTCTAACTCCTCCTGCTCAAACAACACATACTGCTGCTGTTCAAACTTCTTCACCGCGACATAGCTCAATAGCTCTAACTTTCGCTCCACTGACAAATCCCGATAAATCTCACCCCGCTCGACTTCCCGCGATTTGTCCCACTGCACCAACAATAACTCCAACCCCTCCTCATACAACTTGGAACGCTTCGAGTAAAATTTCCCCGTTTGGTGGAACACCGCACAAGTCAAACTTAGCAAAATCGGCGTAATCGCTAGTTCCCGAATCGGCTTGTTTTCCTCCCGAAACAACTGTTCTAAAAATTCCCGCGTCTTCGTCTCCCCTGCATCTGCACACACTGTCCCAAACCAATGGGCTGCGAATGCTCTCACCTGCTTCTCATTAAAATTCGCCACCTCCACATAATCAAACCGCTCAAACCGCGATTCCTGGCTTTGCGTCCGACAAGTTACCACAACCTGCACCTGCGGATAAGCACGCGCAAACCGTTTGATTTCCTTGGCGATTTGCTTTCCTGCTTCCCCCGTCACCTCATCCAAGCCATCCAGCAATACTAGAGCTCGCCCCTGATTTAGTACTAATTCGATATCTGCATTACTCAACCGCCAAAGTTGTCCCAAAAACTGCTCCAAGTTATAAGCGTACTTGCGTCCGTCGTCCACAAAATCCCGCAGCTTAATCAACACCGGAATTCGCTGTGCTTGCAATTTTCCGTCATTGCACTCGGTTACGATTCTTTGCAAATATGTCGTCTTCCCCGAACCAGGTTTACCCACCACCATCAAGTTAGTATTGCGCTCCAGCACAGCCAACCCCGACACGCGCTGCTGTTCTTTACCCAAACCAATGCGATCCAAGCTACGGTAGCTGGAATTACCCGTTGTAAAATCCTGCCACAAATCATCCAGTTCCGACCTGCGGCTGCTGCTAAGTGACTCCAAGATATTTACATCTACAAACAAATCCCCCAAAGGAACCCAATGGTCTACTCCCCATAATGGCATAACACCGTGCAAACTTTGAATGCTGTCGTGAATGCGCGATCGCACTTGTTGCACTAAGTCATCAACTGAATTTGCTGCCCTTAATTGGACTTTTTTTTTAGATTTTTGAATACTGGGGTATGTTCCTCTGGGATTTTTTGCAGGGCGATGGCATCGCAGCCACCGTTATAAGCATCCTCATACGACCAACCAGCACCTAGTTCATCATAAAAACCAAGTGCAAACTTAATCGCTGCATCGTCTCCAATCTTACTATTCATGCCGACTACATAATCAATTGTCATCGGGAATCGGTTCGCGCTTGTTATCCCCTATTTTGATATCTGAACTCCAAGGGCGCTTAACTTGTTCTGGTTGCGCTTCTTTCCCCAAATTTATCAGTACTGCATTGTGCAAAGATTGCTTGAGTCGGGCAATAACTTCATCTTTCACCGCTTGCAGCAATAGTTTCTCATTGCGGGGACGTTGTGCTTTTTGCTTTTCTTGCAAAACCAAACGCAACGCATCTTTGATGGCTTCAGCATCCGCACCTTGATAAATGCGATCGCCTATCTGAATATCTCTACCCTCATAAATATTGACATTATACTTACCTATCTGAATAGAATTCTGATCCTCATGCGTACTTAACAATTGCCGTAGGGTTTTTATATCCCTCTCAGTTACTTCACCATTGGCAATCCGGTCAAAAATGGCGTTTAGGTCTTGGTTGGAACTCATTTGCATCTACACAGGTCGTAGATTTTACGTGCATGTAAGCAGGAAGTGTTAAACGGTCTGAGGTTCTGCGGTTTAATTTTGAAAAAATATGTAATTGGGGATTTTGCTCAAATTCCCTTGATGTAATTAATATATACGTAAAATTCGTTGCTTGAATTAAAGGCGATGTGATTAGTCCTGATGAGTTAAATTATATACTTGAGCGCATCACCAAACGACAGCAAACTGAAGCGGATATTGTCGTCCTGCGGCAGTTGCTTAGTAGTAATGGTCAAAATATTTCTCAAATAGGTAAGTATCCTGTAAATTTGGGGCAAGGACAGGATATACAAATAGGCGATCGCATTTACCAAGGTGTTGATGCAGAAAGTATTCGACAAACCATTAAGGAACTGTTGCAAGAAGAACTGAGAAAATCACCCACAATAGCGAATACAACACAGACAAAATCGCTTGATGAGCTAGTGCAAGAGGCAAGAAAGCATAGTAGCGAAAAAATTCAATACTTGTACGGCAAAATTAGGCTGCTAAATCGGAAACAAATAGATGTTGATCGATTGTATGTTGATGTTTATATTTTGGAGCAGCTAACAGGAGCGGCTTATGGAGAAATTCCAAAATTGCTAGAGACCTTCGACTTGGAAAACGATCGACTGGCTTTGGGGAAACAAAAGAAACGCTTACCTGGGTTTGAGGTAGCGAACAAGCATGACAAGCTGATGGTATTGGGTAAACCCGGTTCAGGTAAAACGACTTTTCTGCGACATTTGGCGATCGCCTGCTGCAAGGGTGAGTTTCAACCAGAGCAAATACCCGTGTTGATTGAGTTGCGCTCAATAGCTAACTTCAACCAGTTTAATTTGGAAAAGCTGGAAAAGCTTATTCAACAGGAATTAGGATTACCTAACTCTGATAATAAAAACAAAGATAAAAAGAAAAATCAAGATCCAACGCAGCAAATTCTTGAAGGTGGCAAAGTGCTGCTGTTGCTAGATGGTTTGGACGAAGTCAGTGATTTAGCAAGGCAAGAGGTTGAACGTCACATTCAGAATTTTTACATAAAATACTACAAAAATCGAGTGATTGTGACCTGTCGAACTCAAGTTACAGAAAATAATTTGGATAGGTTTGAGTATGTTGAAGTTGCAGATTTCAACCCAGAACAAGTTAAACAGTTTGCTTACAACTGGTTTACAGTACTGGCAGAATCACCAGAGGAAGGTGCAACCGTAGCAGAAAGTTTTATCCAAAAACTTCAGCAACCGCAAAATAAACAAACTGCCGAACTTACTGTGACGCCAGTGTTGTTAAGTCTTGCCTGTTGGGTATTTCAGGATTTACAAGACTTCCCCCAAGAACGGACAGATTTGTACAGACGTGGGGTGGAATTGTTGCTAGAACAATGGGATGAAAGCCGGGGAATTCAAAGAGAATTTAGGAGTCCTATTTATCAGCGATTATCTGTTGATGATAAACAGAGATTATTGGGAGATATTGCGATCCGAAAGTTTAAGCAAAAGCAGTTCGTTTTGTTTCAACAGGAAGAAATACAGATATGTATTGCCGATCATCTTAAAATTACCCCTCAAGAAAGTAAAGATGTGTTGAGGTCTATAGAGGCACAGCATGGACTTTTGCTGGAGCGAGCTTCTCAGATTTACTCCTTTTCTCACCTGACATTTCAAGAATACTTTGCGGGAAGATGGTTATGCAATCCAAATAATTGGCGAGATATAGTTAGGCATCTGCAAGAGAACTGGCGAGAAGTCTTATACATAGCATTTGCCCTTCGCAATGCTGATCGGCTTGCTCAGACCATAAAGGCTGAGATCGATAATCTGCTAGCGACCGACCCAAAACTTCAGCAATTTCTCACATGGTTACAAAACAAAGCTAAATCAGTCGTACTCCCTTACAAAACTACTATTGATTTTTACTTCTTTCTCGTTCTTGATCCCGCGCTGAAAAAACAACAACCTCGTGACCATAATCTGGCTATGGTTTATGACCTACCAGATAACTTTGTTTGTGACTTTACTCTCGACCTTGCCTTTGCTATCTCTTTCGATCTTGCCGTTAACCGCCGTGGCTACGAATTTGATGTTGACAGCGCTCTTGCTCTCGACCTAGCTCTTTTTCGCGACCTTAACTTAGCTCTTGATTTAACTATAGCTTCTATCAAAGATACAAACTTGCTCCAAAAACTGCAAATACTCCGAGAACAGCTACCCAAAATATCACGAGAAAAATATCCAAATTTTAGGCAGTGGTGGAAAGTGAATGGTCTAACTTGGCAAGAGCAGCTGCGGCAAATCATGATTAATAATCTTGGGCATGATTGTCAATTCAGTAATTCTCAAGATAAAATTTTGCGGCATTACTATATGGCTAACAACTTATTAGTGGATTGCTTAAACCAACAGGAGAGTAAGGTCAGCTCCGAGGTAAGGCAAGAGATTGAGGCAACTTTGTTATTACCTATCGCCGAAATCGAAAAACGCAAACGTGAAAAATGAGTGGGTGTAATTTCTGCCCAAGCTACACCATTACGATCTCCCTATTTACATACAAAGCAAAGATGCGATCGCTCTCTAACTTACTAAAATCAACTACACTAAAATCTCAGTAGTAATCCTACAATTAACAGAACTTGTATTTTTCCAATAACACTGAGTAATCAAGAGTATATTCTAATTAACACTCACAAAACAACCTTAGTATTTTTACTTTTAGCAGCTTCTATTTTTCCTCAAACCGCATAAAATGCAATCGCCCAGATGCTTCTCCTGCAACAATTGTTACTCCATCAGGTGCAACAGCACAGCAAAACATAGCACTATCCCCAATAAAGCTGGTAATTTCCTGTCTGCTCTCGAAATCCCAAACTTTCAAAGCATTGTCATAACCCGCAGAAATCGCCTTGCGCCCATCAAGTGTAACTGCGATCGCATTAATATAGTCTTTGTGACCAACTAGCGTACAAAGCTCTGTGCCACTGGCTAAATTCCATAACTTTAAGGTTCTATCAACAGAACCAGAGATGATAGTTTGTGCATCGGGCGTAATTGCAACTGCTGTCACATAGTCGGTATGACCAGTAAATGTCAGGATTTCTGCACCACTAGCTAAATCCCATAGTTTCAAAGTTTTATCTGATGATGCGGAAACCACTTTTTGTCCATCCGGTGCGATCGCAACTGCCCAAATATCTCCAGAATGTCCAGTAAAGGTGTAAAGTTCGGAGCAAGTTGTCAAATCCCATACTTTTAGGGTGTCATCAAACGAACCGGAAACAGCAGTGCGCCCATCTGGAGCAATAGCTACTGCATTAACGGTACTTGTATGACCTATTAAAGTCCCACATTCTTTACCTGTTGCCAAATCCCACAGTTTTAAAGTCTTATCTATTGAACCAGAAATAGCTATTCGCCCATCGGGAGAAATTGCAACAGTTCTCACCCAGTTTGTGTGACCTTTAAGCGTGTTAAGTTCTTTACCAGTTGCCAAATCCCAGATTTTTAAAGTTTGGTCAGCAGAACCAGATATTGCAAACTTTCCACTAGGAGCGATCGCCACTGCTCTAACCCAGTTGGCGTGGCCTGCTTCCCCAGGTTGTTTGCTACTATTTGTCAAATCCCAAATTTTGATGGTTTGGTCAGCCGACCCAGAAACTGCAAGTTTTCCATCTGGGGTGAGAGCAACCGCTTTAACCCAATTAGTATGTTCCCTAAAAGTGTTGATTTCTTCGCTATTTACCAAGTTCCAAACTTTTAGGGTATGGTCAGCAGAACCGGAGATTGCTAATCTTCCATCTGGTGTTATCGCTACAGCGTTAATAGCCTGGGTATGTCCTGCAAGGGTTTTGAGTTCGACACCATTTGTTAAATCCCACAGTTTTAAGGTAGTGTCTTTAGAACCAGAAATCGCTAGCTTTGCATCTGGAGTGATTGCCACTGCATCAATTGCTCCTGTATGACCCGTTAACTTGTGTAATGGAATCCCACTGCAATCCCATAGTATTAAGGTATTGTCATCTAAGCCAGAGATTGCAACTTGACCATGAGGTGTCATTGCCAGTGCATTAACTCTGAGGTTATGAGAAAGGGTGTAGTGTTGATTTTCCACCAAATCCCAAAGTTTGAGCGCATTCCCAATTCCCCAAGAACCTGAAATTACCCATTGCCCATCTGAGGCGATCGCTACCGAATTGACAAAACTTGTATGTCCAATCAGGGTCTTGATTTCGATTCCGTTAGCTACATCCCAAAGTTTGAGGGTCTTATCTTTCGAGCCAGAGACTGCAAAATGCCCATCTGGAGTAATTGCGATCGCTAGTACTCGGTCAGTATGTCCTTTAAGTGTGTGTCGTAAGGTGTTGGTTGTCAAATCCCAAACTTTCAAGGTGTTGTCATTGGAAGCAGAAATCACGGTTTGCCCATCTGGAGTAATGGCGATCGCTGTAACGTAGTGGGTGTGACCAGTTAAGGTACGTACTAATGCACCTCCTGGTGGTGTTAAACTGGCGGTTAAGGGACGCAGCCAAGGGTGATTTTTTTGATGTTTTGCTTGCTCAAGTAGTGTTTGAATCTCTGGTGCTGGAAAACACAGTAAGCGAGCTAGCAAATGTCCTGCTAGTTGGGTTTTGTTGTCAGGCTCATTTAAGATATGTGCAGACTTGCGAATTGCACCTTGGATTAACCTCAAACTATCTTTTTTAGGCTCGGATATTTCAATTCCTGATGCAAAAGTTAAATCGTAGTCGGCAATAAGTGATTGCGGTGCTGAAGCTGAAATTTTATGTTCAATAAAGTCAAGTTCTATCAGCAATTCACACAGTTCACCTGCCAAACCAGCCATAGATAGGTGGTAAGGTAAATTCAAAATATATTCTACATCTTCAGATGACAAGTTGTTAAAATCACTCATGTTTGTGGCAACTAGCATCTTAATTTCTTAGTTTATTCTAATTTGAGAAAATGTACTTTCGCCCTCTAATCTAAGGAAATGTAATTTTCCTGAACGTTCACCAGCTATAATCGTTAATCCATCTGAAGCTACAGCACAGCATGTTAACATGCTATCTCCATTGAAGCTGGCAACTATCTCTTGATTTTCTAAATTCCATACTTTAAGAGTGTTATCAGCTCCAACAGAAATAATTCTTTTACCATCTGGAGTTGCTGCTACACCATAAACAGTGTTTGTATGACCTATAAGCGTAAATAGCTCTTCTCCTGTATTTAAGCTCCAAACTTTGATAGTATCGTCTAATGCGCCTGATACTATCCAATTCTTATATGGAACAAAAGCAATAGTTCTTACTGATAGGCAATGACTTGTATTATTGTAATCTTGGCTCATAGTTGACAAATATTGATCTACACTGTACTGGCTATGAAATTCCTGCTTGGCCAGAAAATTTTGTAAATTATAAAGTATATTTTTACCTACAAAGGTTGAAACTTCTTTTTTTGTTGAGATATCCCAAACCTTGATAGTCCTATCTTCGGAAGCAGAAATAACTTGTTTATCATTGGGTGTTAATAATACAGCATTTATAAGTCCAGTATGACCTCTAAGAGTGCAAGTTTCATTTACTGATTCTAAGTCCCAAATTTTGATAAGATTTTCATTGTCACCTGAGCCAGAAATCAAAAATTTACCATCTGAAGTGATTGCTAGCGTGTGTACAGATCCATTGTGACCATTTATTGTTAAGATGTCTTTCTGATTTTTTATATCCCATATTTTGATAGTTTTATCTTGAGATCCTGAAATTATTCGTTGACAATCAGGGGTTACTATTACAGTATTAACTGAAGCAGTGTGACCTTTTAAAGTAAACTCTTCTTGTCTAGACTGTAAATCCCAAACTTTAATATTTTTGTCTCGCGACCCTGAAACTATCTGATTAGTATGAGGTAGAAATGCAACAGACATAACTGTTTGACTATGACCTACACTAGAAACAAATTTACTCTTATCAATCAAGCTCCAGATTTTGATATCCATATCTACTGAACCGGAAATTAATCGTTTGCCATTTGGGGACACTGCCAGTGTTTTGATCCAAAATGTATGACCTGATATTGTGTTTAATTCTTTTCCAGTTTCCAAGTCCCACACTTTAATTGTTTTGTCATATGAACCAGAAATTATTTGTTTGCTATCTGGAGTTACTTCTACTGTTAATACAGCGCCAGTATGGCCTGTCAGAGTATTTATTAGCTGTCCTGTTTGAGAGTCCCAGATTTTGATAGTCCCATCAAAGGAACCGGAGATTATTTTTTTTTCATCACCTGTTATTTTTACAGAAAAAACTGCATCTGAATGACCGGTTAATGTAGACAACGCTGTTCCAGATTCTAAAACCCAAATTTTGATACTTGCATCATCAGAGCCAGAAATTATCCACTGCCGATTTGATAATATTGTTACAGTTCTGACCCGACTTGCATGACCTGTAAGAGTATTGAGTTCTCTTCCAGATTCTAAATCCCAAACTTTCAGTGTTTTATCCTCTGAACCAGACACGACTCTTTTACCATCTGGCATTACCACTACTGTCTCTACAGCACCAGCATGGCCTGTAAGAGTATTAAGTTCTTTTCCAGATTCTAAATCCCAGACTTTTAGCGTTGTATCATCTGAACCGGAAACAATTATTCTACCATTTGGTGCGATCGCTTCCAACAGAAACCGCTTTTGAACCATCAGGGAAAACCGAAACGCCGAGAACTTGACCGTTATGACCTTTCAAAATACGAAGTTCCTGACCACTGGCTAAATCCCAAATTTTCAGGCTGCTATCCCAGGAAGCAGAAATTACCTTTTTTCCGTTTGGTGTTACTGCTACCCCCCAAACTCGGTCTTGATGACCTGTTAAAGTCCAAATTTCTGCGCCAGTTTCAATATCCCAAACTTTCAGGGTGCAGTCGTCAGCCGCAGAGATTACCCATTCTCCATCAGGGATAATGGCTACAGCTTGGATACCTTGACTGTGACCCTGCAACGTTTTTAATTCAGTCCCACTGTTAATGTCCCATACTTTTAAAGTTCGGTCATTTGCGCCAGAAATTATTTTTTGTCCATCCGGAGTAATGGCGATCGCTTCCACCCATCCTTGATGTCCCGTAAATGTTTTTAACTCCTTACTAATTTCTATATCCCACAATTTTAGTTTGCCTGTTTCCAAATCCCCCAAATGGAGGGGTTTTACTGTTGTATGGCTAAGTTGTAATCTTCAATGAGGGGTTGGGGGGTGGAAGTGGAGATTTTATGGTCGATGAAATCAAAGTCGGTGAGGAGAGTGCAGAGTTCATCGTCCATGTTTGCATGGGCAAGGTGGTAGGGAAGGTTGAGGAGGTATGCCGTGTCTTCTGGTGAGAGGTTAGTGAATCTGTTCATGGGATTGAGTGGGGCGATTAATCCCAACTTCCCCCAAGCAAAAATACCGAACTCTTACCTAGAGCGACTTCCCAGCTTTTTCGCATCGCTCTTACTGGGTACAAATTGCCAAAGGGGCTTGCGATGAGGATTTGAGGCGTTTGCCCCCCGTTTTTTACGTTATCACAGATGTGCCCTAAAATCAAAAATTACATGGGTACAGGGTTTTTAACTTTAACGTCTACATTCATTGTACAGCAATAGTTACGAAACTTGTTAGTACAAATGAACGGGGGAAGTTCAGATTAATCCTGGAATTCGTCAATACCATTTAACTGCAAGAAATGCACTTGTCCTGAGTCATCACCAGCAACAAATGTCACTCCGTCTCGAATAACAGCACAGCAACTTAGTGGATGATCTACAGTGAAACTTGCAATCTCTCTTCCCCTGAACAACTCCCAAACCTTTATGGTTCGATCATGGGAAGTAGAAATTACCCGTTTGCCATCAGGGGTGATGGCGATAGCTACAATCGACTCCGTATGACCAATAAGGGGAAAAACTTCCTCTCCAGTTTCCAAATTCCAAATTTTGAGAGTGCTATCTCGTGAACCTGAAATCACCCGCTTACCATCAGGGGTAATAGCAACAGCTACAATCGAATCGCTATGACCAATAAGAGTAAAGATTTCTTTTCTAGTTTCTAAATTCCAAACCTTTAAGTTACGATCTGTTGATCCAGAAATGATCGATTTTCTATCTGGAGTTATGGCAACAACATTCACTGAGTCACTATGTCCAGTAAGATTAAATAACTCTTCACCAGTTTTCAAATTCCAAACTCTAATTGTGTTGTCAAATGGCCCGACAAGAGAGCCTTTAGTTGTTGATATCCCTAAAGTACCTCCTGAACTAGAAATTACCCACTTGCTATCAGGAGTAATAGTGATTGATCTGATGACATCTTTATGACCAGTGAAGGTACTCAATTCTTGTTTAGTCTCTAAACTCCAAACTTTGAGAGTACTGACTTCAGGAGGAAAATCTGATGAGCCAGAAATAATCCATTTATTATATAGTACAAATACATGAAATTGTTGTCACTTTTTTCTGCAATTTTGTCTGTAAATTCCGTAATAGTCTCTCCCCGTCCATCAATTTGATGACGCAAATTATCGCTACTATTAACCCGATTCCCAATATATGTCCTGACATCTCGCTCACTGTCGGTTTGAAAATCCAACAGATTGAGAGTTTGCAGGGGTGCAAAGCTGGTCAAGGGAACTTCTACACCTCTTCGTCGAGTCAGGATAAAATACACCCCGTCAGGTAAATAAGCTGGTAAATAGAGGATATTTGCTGCATCTCTGTAACTGGCTTTGTCAACTTCATCCAGTGCATCAACGGCAATAATGACCGCTTCACCGCCCCTTTTCTGCGCTACTTCATCCAACAGTTGTCCCAGAAATTCTCCATCTCGCGTGGCATTGGGGGGTAAGGAATCGTAGGAAAGCCTATAGCGTTCAATCAATTGACGACAGACACTTTCGAGGAACTGATCTGCTCGATTGGGGCCTTGGAGCAAAACGTTAAAATGGGCAATACAGCCCGTATTCTGCACATACTTCGCCAAAATTGCACTTTTTCCCTGTCCCGGATCGCCGATGATGGTAAAGTAACCTTTGGGATTATTGGCGATAAATGCCTCAATAGCATCAAAGACATACTCACGCCCAACAAATCCCTCGGTTTTATCAGCAATTAAAGATTGAAACTGAGTAAGAACATTTCTAGGTGTTGCTTCCTGTATCGCTTTAACGAGAGCTTGGATTACTTGCTCATCCCACTGATTATAAATGCGATCGCCTATATGAATTTCTTTCCCGTCCCCAATGTTGACATTGTACTTGCCAAGCTGTATTGCTGCTTGGCGATCGCCAGAAGAAAGCACCTTACGCAAAACTGAGATGTCTGCGTCAGTGTGTTCACCACTGGTAATACGGTTGATAATATTATTAATATTATTCGAGTTAGCCATTTCTTGTAAGTTTTTGTTTTATTTTAGACAATAAGATATTTGGCGTTGTATATTGTATATTTGCGGGATGAATTAAGATTTTTAGGATTTTAAGACTTGTTAAAAATTGTGATTTTGGAAGTATCGATGAAATTACAAGATTTTCAACACTCAATTCATATGTAATGTAAATTATAATTGCTGGTATAGTCGGCAGATAAAGTATATACAAAGAGCCAGCGAAACTTGGGGTCTCACGCGAAAAGAGATGAGTAGTCATGACTACCTAAGTAATATATTTAACCGTATTATCAATAGTAATAAACCTCTATGGCTTCTGTCTGAGATTTTCCAATCTCAGAAAATGCAGTCGTCCTGATTCCTCACCCGCCACAATAGTCACTTCATCAGGGGCAAAAGCACAGCACACTAACCCACCGTCAGCGGTAAAGCTAGCAACCTCCTCACCTCGATTCAGATCCCAAACCTTCAGAGTATGATCCGCTGAGGCGGAAACGCCCAGTTGTCCATTGGGTGAAACTGCAATCTCTGTTATCGAAGCAGAATGCCCCCGCAGCCTCTTGATAAACTCTCTGGCATTTAAGTCAAAAACATCAATGAAGTTCTCCCAGGTATCATCTGAGGCACAAACTGCTAAGTGTCCATCCGGCGTAATAGCGATGGAGTTGATTGAGTTGAAATCTCCCTGAATCACTCCCAGCGCTTTTCGAGCCTGCAAATCCCAGAGTCTCAGGTTGTTATCGTTGAGTCCACCAGAAACTGCCAAGCGTCCATCGGGGGTGATGGCGATCGCATCGACGGAATCAGGATGACCCTTTAAGGTTTTGAGTGCTCTGCCGGATTGCAATTCCCATAGGATGAGGGTGCTGTCCAAGGAAGCAGATACTGCCAATTGGCTATCAGGCGTGATGGCAACGGAATTAACCAGATTCGTGTGTCCTTGCAGCGTTTTGAGTCGCTCTCCCGATTTCAGATCCCAGATTCCCAGACTCTCGTCATAGGAAGCCGAAACGACTTGATGTCCGTCAGGTGTAATGGCAACTGCCGTAACTGCTTCAGTGTGGCCTGTTAATGTTTGGAGAGCTTTCCCTGAGTGCAAATCCCAGACTTTAAGCGTCCAATCCTGGGAACCGGAGACCACCTGTTGGCTGTCTGGTGCGATCGCAACGTCCCAAACTCCTCTGGTATGCTCACTCAGGGTTTTTAGTTCCTCTCCTGAATGCACATCCCAGACTTTGAGTGTGGAATCGTCTGAGGCTGAAACAGCGAGTTTTCCATCCGGTGCGATCGCAATAGTTCGGACAAAATCCGTATGACCTGTGGGCGGTTTCAGGTTAACCGCTACGCTTAAGTCCCAGACTTTTACCGTGCGATCGAGGGAGGCGGAAACTGCTATTTGTCCATTCGAGGTGATGGCGACAGCATTGACCGAATTCGTATGCCCTCTAAGGGTTTTCAATTCCTGTCCCGATTGCAAATCCCAAAGTTTGAGGGTGTTGTCCCGTGCAGCAGAAACAGCCCGTTGACCATCGGGTGTGATGGCAACGGCATTGACTGAATTCGTATGCCCCTTAAGGCTTTGGAGCATCTTGCCTGATGGTAGATCCCAGACCTTAACAGTGTTCTCGTCCGCAGGGGCAAGGACAGTTTTCCCATCAGGCGCGATCGCGACGGCTTCTCCCCAAATGCCATGCCCCCTGAGGGTCTTTACGCATTTTCCCGATTGCAAATCCCAGAGTTTGAGTGTTTGATCCCATGCAACGGTCACTGCCCGTTGTCCATCTTGGGTAATGGCAATGTCTCTGACTGATCGGGTATGGCCTCTCAGGGTTTGAACTGCTTGTCCAGAATTTAAATCCCAAACGGTGAGGGGATGATCCTCTAGTGTGGTAACAACCAGGCTGCCATCTGCCGAGACAGCAACTGCCTCCCCAGAAATGCTCTGTCTCTGGATCGTTTTGAGGATTCGTCCCGACTTGAGGTCACAGAGTTTGAGAGATTTTTCTGCCGCAACTATCAGTTGCCCGTCAGGGGTAAACGCAATGTTCCGTGCAGATTTAGCATGGCCACCCCAGGTCTCAAGTTCGATGCCCGAATGTAAATTCCAGACTTTCAACTCTCCATCCGTGGAGACTACAAACTGCCCATCTGGTGAGATGGCAATGGCGTTGACCAAATTAGCGTGTCCCTCCAAGGTTCTGAGCAGTTTCCCTGTCTGCAAATGCCAGATTTTGAGATCTCGATCTGCCGAAATGGCGAGTTGCCCATCGGGGGTAACGGCAACAGCCTCAGCCTCCTCGGTATGTCCCCTGAATGTGGTCAAGACTTGTCCCGATTGCCAATCCCAGACTTTAACGGTTTTGTCCCGCGACGTGGAAACGATTCGCTTGCCATCAGGGGTGACGGCAACAGCATGGACAAGGTTTCTGTGCCCACGAAGAACCTTGAGAACCTGACCTGATGGCAAATCCCAAACCTTGATGGTGGTGTCATCCGAAGGAGCAATAGCCAGTCGCCCATCTGGCGTGACAGCAATGGCTGTTCCTGAAGCACCATGCTCATCCAGCATCATTACGGTTTGTCCAGTCTTCAAATCCCAAACCCGCAGGGTTCCATCCCAGGAAATCGAGAACGCTCTCTGCCTGTCGGGTGTGAGGGCGATCGCCCGAACCAAACCCGTATGTCCCCTGAGTACCTTGAGGACTTTTCCTGATTTCAGATCCCAAACTCCTAGAGGATGCTCTTCTGAAGTGGAAATTGCCCGTTGCCCATCTCGTGTCACTGCAACTGTCAACGCTGATAGCCCTGGTGATTTAATGGTTTTGACAAGGCTTGCGGACGGTAGTAAATCCCAAACTCGGAGGGTTTTGTCTTCTGCCGTGGAGACTATTCGTTGACCATTGGCTGTGAGTGCAATCGCCCTTACGAGATCGGTATGTCCTTTGAGAATATGCAATTCCTGTCCCGATCGCACATCCCAAACTCTCAGGCTATTATCCTCGGCAGAGGCAACGATTTGTTGACCATCCGAGGTGATAGCAACAGTTTCTCCCGCGCTATCAGCTATGTTGAAAGTCCGCAACAAACCGCCACCCGGAGGCATTAAGTTTTGAGTCAGGGGGCGCAACCAGATTTTTGGGGTTTGTTGGGCTTGCTGCAAGATTTCTTGAATTTCTGGCGCTTCGCAGGAAAGCAACCGCCCCATTAGCTGCCCTGCCAATTGGTGCTTGTTATCTGCCAGAATATGAGCGGACAGCCGAATTGCCTCTTGAACTAATCTCAGGCTATTCTTTGTTTGCTGAGGAATCTCAATGTCAGGCTGTACAGCCAAGTCATAGTCTTCGATCAGAAGCTGAGGAACCGAAGTGGAAACTTTGTATTCGAGAAACTCAAAATCAGTTAACAATAACCTACACAAATCATCTGCCATACCTGCTTCTTTAAGGTGGAATGGCGTGTTTAAGACATATTCCTCATCCTCAGATGAAAAGTTTTCAAACTCATTCACGGCGATCGCCCCTCCTTGCTGCCTTAAATTTATCCCAGAAACTCAACTGGTCTTTTGCAATCAGTTGATGCATACCTGGAATTGTTACAGGATGGGTCTTCAGTATGTTCTTATCATGCAAAAAGTCCCTGAAACTTGTGTGGTAGACGCTATAACGTTCTTGTCCATTTTTGATTATTTCATGCAAAAACTGCTCCCATTCATTCAACACTGTTTGAACTGTAAGCGCATCTTCACCAGAAAAATCACAAAGTTTTTGGCGAGAAACGGGCTGACGCACTTCGCCCAAAATATAAACAATCTTAATTTTTGGAACTGGTACTGGCTCCTTCATCATCCCCATGCGTCGCCAGTGATACAGGTAGTAGCCCTGCAATCCTTGAGGAAGTTCATCCAGTTTTTCTAAATCTGTGAATAAACCTTTTTCAAAATCTTGCAGTACATAGTACAAGTACATGAAGTTGTTTTCACTCTTTTCAGCGAGCTTATTGATGAAGTCAAGAACAGATTCCTGCCGCTCATCAATTCGCTGCCGTAAGGTGTCACTGTCATCAATGCGGTTTTGGATGTATGTCCGCACATCCCGTTCACTATCAGCCTGATACTGTTCATCAAGCAGGCTCAGTGATTGCGTGGGCACAAAAACAGTGAGGGGGACTTCTACTCGCCGTCGAGTTAAGATGAAATAGATACCATTCGGCAATTGGGGAGGTAAATAGAGAATGTTGGCATCTCGGTAACTGGCTGAATCTACTTCATCCAGGGCATCGACCGCAATTACAACAGGTTGACCATCGGCTTTGGGAGCAACCTCCTCTAAGATCTGGCTCAGAAACTCTCCATCTTGAGTTGCTTTGAGAGGTATAGGATCGTAAGGAAGGTCATACCGGATGACTAGCTGCCTGCAAATACTTTCCAAGAACTGATCCGCTCGGTTGATGCCTTGCAACTGCACATTGAAGTGGGCAACACACCCAGTATTCTGGACATACTTCGCCAAAATGGCACTTTTGCCCTGACCTGGATCGCCAATAATCGTGAAATAGCCTTTAGAATTGTTGTTGATAAAAGACTGAATGGCATCAAAGACATACGTGCGCCCGACAAACCATTTGGTCTTGTCTTCAATCAGCGACTTGAATTGGTTGAGGGGAGGTAGAGCGCGAGTCAGTGCCTTCATCGTTTCGTCGTTTACCTCTCGGAAGGTGCGATCACCAATCCGAAGTTCTTTGCCCTCACCAATGTTAATGTTGTACTTACCGAGCTGTATGACAATCTGACGCTGTTCTGAAGCAACGCCAGAAACAATATCACTTAGCACCTGACGCAGAGTAAGAATATCTTCTTCAGTCTGCTTGCCGTCAATAGAGCGCTCAAGAATTGAGCTTAACTCCTCAGGATTAATCACTTTCTATTTACCTCACTCATCTCTCAATGCTGGACTGATACTTATTGCAACAGATCGAAAATCTCTTCAAAAACACCCTTATGAGTATTCAGACTAGATCAGTTAAAATTTTTGATGTTTTCCAATGATAAAATATGGATTCTTCCCAACTCCTCACCTGCAATAATCCTTGTTTCGTCAGATGAAGTGACAACCCGAAGCATCTCACTTTCACCTGCATAAGTTGTTAAGCAAGTGCCAGAATTTAAATCCCAAAGCTTGAGATTTCCATCAAATGAAGCTGAGATGAACAAAGGAAGATTTTTTATTGTTGCTAAATTTATCACGCTAGAATCATGTCCACTAAAAATTTTTAAGCTTTCGCCTTTCGCAATATCCCATAGCCTGATTGTCGTATCTGAGGAGGCAGAGAGGCACTGATTCGTACCCGATAGAATCTTTAAATCCCAAATTCCAGCTTCGTGTCCTTCGAGTACTGTTGAAGGATGACCCTCTTGATTCAAATTCCAAGTTTTGATAATTCCCTTTGAGTCACCAGAAACTATAAGATTTAATTCCGGTACTAGTTCAAGTATTTCTAACGGATTCTCATTTTCAAAAGTAGTTAAACAATTCCCAGTCATCAAATTCCAAATCTTGATAGTCATATCGGAAGAAGCAGAAATAACCTTATTTTCATCTGCGATAACTTGAATAGAACGCAACCATGCTTGGTGTCCTTTAAAACTCTGGATACATTCCCCAGTATCAATCTGCCAAACTCTTAATTCCCCATAAGAATCTCCAGAAAACAGAAGATTCATCCCACGATAATAATTAAGAGAAATAACTCCACCCTTATGTCCTGCTAGTGTCTTCAAACATTGACCTGACAAAATATCCCAAATTTTAACAGTACAATCTGTAGAGGCAGAAGCTACTCTTCCACTACCTGAAAGAGACTTAATTGAATTTATATATCCTTCATGACCTTCCAATGTTTTCAGGATTTGCCCAGAAGTTAGATCCCAACATTTAAGTGTAAAATCATGAGAACCTGAAATAGCCTGGTCAGTTTCAGGTGAAAACACTAAGCAAGAAACTTTTGCAGAATGCTCGTTACGCACCTCATTGTTTACGCTTTTTAGCATCTGCCAAATCTTGATAGAGCCATCATAAGAACTTGATAATAATCTGTATTGAGAATTAAAGAATCCGGTTTCAAGTGGAATTAGAGAGCTAACCTTATTAGTATGTCCCTTAAAGGTTTCAATATCACTTAAATCTTCAAGACTCCATAGCTTAATTTCTCCAGTCTCAGAAGCTGAAATAACGAAATCTCCTACTTCCTTCTCATCCCCATCTACACTTACTAAGTGACTTTTTAAAAATGCAAATGTATTAAGCGCAGTACATCTGTTATTATGTGAAATAGTTGAGAGGCAGCGATCGCTATTCAGGTCGCATCTAGTAAGGGTAGCTTCAAAACCCATCCAGGGGAAAAATTTATCGAAATTCAGAAAACGAGTAAAAACGATAAAGAAGCCCGTTTTTCCGTGATAAACACACAAGTTTTCCACATATTTGAAGTCCGTGTTAATTGTACGAATACACTCACCTGTAGATAAATCCCATATTTTTAAAATTCCACTATCGTCAAACGAAAATATCAGTTCCATCCAAGAAAAAGTGTTTCTCCAAAAGTTTACTTTTTGAAAATCGACGATTTCCGATACGTGACCTTTAAGAATAGCTGTAACTTTTCCTGTTTCAATATTCCACACCTTAAGTGTATAATCTTCATCTAAAGAAACCGCTTTATTCGAGGCTGGTAAGATAACTATCTTGGGTATAAGTAAACTAAATAACTTGGTTTTTAGATTTGATGACATCAACTTTATAAAGCTATCTCTTATATTCTCCTCTGTTACTGGGCTTAGTCCTGAATTAATTCGTGTTGTCAATTCTTGATTCAGGACTAAATATTTTAAGAAAATTTTCACCACTCTTTGAAAGCGCCCAAACATCCTGAGCAAGTTAAGTCGCGAAAGAAAATTTATATTTTTTACACATTGACCTGTTTCTAGCTCCCAAACTTTTATGTTTCTGTCAATTGAAGCTGAGATAATTTGCTTGTGCTTATTTATTTTTAAATCAAGGATCTCTGCTTTGTGTCCAACAAAAGTTTTCAGACAATCTTCTTTGCTAAGTTCCCAAAGCTTAATTGTCAAGTCAGCCGAACAAGAAATAGCTAAAGAGCTATTGGGGACTAGCAATATTTTTTCAACTGTTCCTTCGTGTCCTACAAAAGTTCTTAAGCATTCTCCTGTTTGCAAATCCCAAAGCTTTAATGTTTTATCCGTAGAACCTGAAAGAATTTGGTTATGCTTTGGCAGCACTGCTAGGCAAGTAACATAGCCATTGTGACCTTGAAGGGTGCGAATTAAAGGATCATGAGCTAAAGATAAGCTGGGCTTGATAGGTCTTAGCCAGGGTTCAACAGGTTTCTGACTTAATAGTTTGCGGACAGGTAAATAATCTTCAGTGAATAGGCGACCATAAATTTGTCCCCAAGATAACTCAGGCAATTTCATTAAATATAAGTCACTTTTTCGTAAAGCATTTTGAATTGCTCTGAAACCATCTTGATTTTCATTGATAAGTTTAGAGTTAGAGTTCAAAGCAAAATTATAATCTTGAATGAAATCTTGATTTTTCTTATAATTAATTTTTAAATTAAGAAAATAAAAATCAGTAAGGATTTCAAAAATAGGTTCTGTCATGCCTGCTTTATTAAGGTGATAAGGCAAATTCAACACATATTCCTCATCCTCTAATGAACGATTTTCGTACTCATTCATTGCCTTAACTCCGCAAAATACTTTTTATTCGTTGACTTATCTTTAATTTCTTTTAGTAAAATCTGACTACTAGATGAGTAATGCTTTTTTCAACTCGAATGGCAATAACAGGTAAAAAACTTTTATTCTAAGCTTGTGTGAATGACATCACCTATGTGAATACCTTCAGCTTTTTGGATATTAGTGATATATTTGCCGTATTGATAGATAGTCTGGGCAATCTGGCTAATCTTCTGAGTCGCTTCAGGTTTAACAGCTTCCCATCCCTTCTCAGGCAACCCCTTACCACCTCGAAGTTTAGCAATCACAAAATCTTCAGTTCCCATATCAAACCAAGGATTCTGTTCAGCACTGTGAAGCTTCTTGGCGCTTTCGGGTACTTCTTTGCCTAAATAGTGCATCAGGTTTGAAACTCGCACCTCGGTGTCACCTGACTTGTTATCTGCTCCTTGCAGCGCCTCAAGAAAGTGGTAAGTGTATATACTGTTGGACTGATCCTTAATCCAGGACTTCTGCTCCCCCCTAGATGAGGTAAACACAACTCTACCCTTCCCCTGCTTCAGCGCATCAATCAAGCCCTTTGATTCTGAAGGTGGTACTTCCGCAAACCCCTTCGGTAACTTGGAAGGAACAACCACTTTGCCTTCCTTAGACGTTGCCATCCCCGCCGCATGACAACAGTCCAAAACAACTAGCAAACGCTCAGATTGAACCTGGCGTAATGCATTAGTGAAATCTTCAGAGGATAAGGCAGATCCTGGTATATCAAACGGATCGATATCGTGTTGCAGCAAATAGTAACGATTGCTGAAATCCTCCAACCATCCATGCCCAGAGTAATAGACCAATGCAGTAGCTTCTGAGTCAGCTTCCGTTTTTGTTTTCAACCAATTTAATCCATCTAAAATTGCGCTCCGAGTCGCTTTATCGTCGTTCAAGACTCGAATGTGATCCTCGTTGTCGAGATAAGCACACAGGTCAGGGTCAATGAGAGCCGCATAAAGTGATTGAGTATCTTTCACAGTTACTGGTAAGGACAGCTTTGAGTAAGCAGACTCACCAACCCCAATCAGCAATGCATAGCCATGTTCAAAGGTTTCAGCCATATCCACAATTTCTCAATCACATCTTAGGTTAAAGTAAAAAAATGTTGGTTATGCCTCGTAGCGACTGACCCGAAACACTAAATAGTTATAAGGTAGGGTTTCCGAACTGTCTGCTTTATGCACAATTGTGCCGATATCCGGTCTATACATCCATTTGTGCCATTCAATAGCCGTCTCACTGGGAACCTGCGCGGCAATATAGTTGCCCTCAGCTAGCCGAATTCCCATCGGCGCATCCTCAAAGTCCAGTCCCAGGTAGAACTTCTGGACGGGGACATTCTCCGTCCGTTTAGCCAACGCTTTCACCACTCCTAACGTGATCTCGGTAAAAGGGGCGATCGCCGGCTGGGCAGTCGTTAACAGGCTCAACCCACTCTGAAATGGTGGAGACTCTAGAGCAGCTAAAATTGCTTGGTCGGCTTCATTATTAACATTGACTGTAGAGCCTTCAAAAGCAACACCCTGGGAACCCACATTCAGTCCTATAAAAATGGGGTAACCTGCAACACCAGCCGTTTGTTTCTCCCCAACTCGGTAGGTTTGGCTAAACGTTACAGTTTCCTGCGAATCTGCCACCTGATTACGGGCAGCAAAGTTTACCATAATATTATGAGTGCCGCTGCCTGGATACTTGTGAACTCGCAGGCGATCTAGGCGGATGTTGATACGGTTGTTCTTTAAGGACACATCTGCTGCGATCGCCCCCGGATATTGAATCTCTTGAGACTCTGTTGATCCCGGTTGCCGCAGCGCGATATAGCCAAACTGATGGGTTGTTTGCATCCAGGGCTGTTGTTTAATCAGTCCAAAAAAGCGCAATAGTTCATCAGCACTCTTGGATTGATCCAATCCCTTCGAGAGTTCGGGATCAAAGCCACTAATCTGGTCTAGCTTTGCGGTTAAGCTGCGACTGTCATACTCCCCAATGACTTTAATGTCGTCAAAAACGGTTCGCAATTCTCCAGTTACCACAGTTTCCTCCAAATTCGGATTCAAAGCCCCTGACATTAAAAATTTAAGTAATTTTAAAGATATTGCCTGAGGAAGCTTTATCAGACAGCCTGTTTAGTACTTTACTTTTTCTATTAAAGCTCACTGCTGATTAAGTGACGGATTTGACACACATAAATTCAAGCCCAGTTCGCAATTCTTAATACTTATTGAGAAAGTACGTAAAAATAGGGGTTTTAAATTATTCTCAGTCTAAGATAACAAAAGCAGTTGACGGATGAGACTGTGTTCGTAATAGATGAAAGAAACCAAAGTCAAGCTACATTGGTTAGCTGAAGTTTATCTAAGCTCAATCAATCGTCTTACTATGAGTTCAGATAGCCAAAAGTTTGTAAATGGTAGCGAAGGCGGTAACATCAAAGTTTGGCGCAGATGTTTTTGAATTACCTGTAAGCTATCACCAGCTTTTTGCAATAGTTATAATACTGAGCATATTTTGTAAAGTTTGACATATGCTCAAATGTTTGCTTCATTTGGTGACTAACCTCAGAGTGGCAACCAACAACACATTTGATGACCCACTGACCATCCTTGACCGCATTGTTGCAGGAAAACACACTAATGTTGATTTGCTACTGCTCCGACACATTTTAATTGTGGGCAAGAACCAACAACTCATGCAGTTGGGCAAGTATAACGTCAAAATTGGACAGGGGCAAGATATCCAAATTGGCGATCGCATCTACAAAGGTGCAAGTGCCGAAACGATACGACAAGTATTTCAGGAAGTTCTTGAAGCTGGCCGCCTACGTAGCTTGCTCACACACAATGAATTTGCAGCCAGAGTAGAGCAAGCTCTAACAAATTACCAAGGACTTTTCGTAGGACGAGAAAATATCTGCCAAGAGTTGAAAGACTTTTTAGTTGGAAGCAGTAGGGTTATTGTCATACACGGATCTGGTGGACTGGGCAAAACACGTCTGCTATTGTCATTGCCAGAAATTGTTCCTGAAGGGCAATCGCTGTGGTACGTTCGCAATACAGCCGAGTCAATAGAACTAGATTTAGTATCACTAGAGCGCGATCGCCAGCACATCATTGTTGTAGACGATGCTCACCGCTTTAACCTTTTATCTCAGTTGCGTGAAGTTCTCGTCAATCCTGAATTTGCAAGTAAAGCTACCCTAATTTTATCTACACGTAGCGTTTTCAAAGACTCAATCCTTTATCAGTTAGGGACATTACCAGATAATCAATTTGCCACTGTTGAAGTTAAACCTTTAACAAATCAGGATATTAACAAAATTCTAGAATCTTCTCCTTACAACATTACTGAAGAAGATGTTCGTTATGCCATAGTTAAAACTGCTGAAGGTAATCCACTATTTGCTGGCATTGCAGCTCGCCTAGTTCAGCAAGGAAGAACACTATCAAATCTCTCTCGTGAACAGATACTAACGAATTACCTAGATGAAATCATTAAAGATTTAGCTGAAGGGGAGAACAGCGATCGCCAATCTTACCAGACTTACATTCGCTATCTACAAATACTAGCTGCTCTTGGAAATATCAATCTTGGTGAAGGGGAATTACAGGCAAAGATTTATGAAGTTACTGGTATTTCTCCGATTGATGAACCAAGAATAATAGCTCGTTTAGTAGAAGCAGGCATTGTAGAACAATACTGGAAAACTATAAAAATTGCTTCTGAAGTTTTAGCTGACCATATTCTAATTTCCCACTTTTTTCACCCTAAAACTAAACGAGCAGATTATCAAAAGCAGATTATCGAACCATTCTTTAATTTGAAACCAAAAGAAATTCTCAGTAATTTGGCTGAGGTTGAAATTAAAGGAGAATCTTCGGCAGCAGGTTCATTACTAACTTATAAATTAAATGAATTTCGTAGATTGATAAATCAAGAAGGTAACTTTTTTCGCTTCAATATCTTAAACTGGCTAAGAGATGTAGCATATTTGAGACCAGACGATGTTATATCCATCGTCGCTTTGATTGTTGATGCACCTGAACTACCACCACAAAATATTCGAGACGAATTGTGGGGAAATTTCCAGATTAGTCATGAATGGGTGTTGAGAAGTGCTATTGAACTTCTAGAACACACTATATATCAAGGTGGATTACGTGATTCTATTATTTACTTACATAAACTTGCCATATATCAACCAGAAGCACAAGAATATTGGTTAGTTAGAGATAATGCAAGAAAGGCACTAATTGAGATTGCCGAATTTAAGAGAAACAAGCCTTATGCAGTACAACTTATATTAATTGAATTTATCTCAAACTGGTTAAAGCAAAACTTTATCACCAACCTGCCTCTGAGCCTGTCTTTAATCCAGTGTATGTTAAAAATGGATTGTCATAGTGCTGAAATTAATCATATTCAGGCAGGTAATATTGTTATTTATCAAGGTGATATAGAAATATCTGACCCATTAAAACAGATTCGTGAACTTTCTTTAGAAATATTATATACGGCATATCAACAGGTACAAGATTTACCAATTCGCCTGCAAATTGCTCAAGTTCTGTGCAGTGGCGCAACACCTTACTTAAGTTCAAGAGAGCAAGCTGCTGCTGAAGCTCTAAAGCAATTATCTTCCGATTGTGCAAAAACAGCAGATTTCTTCTCCCAATTTGTGCTTCCTAATGCAGAGTTACCTATTTTAGATAAACTGGCTGAATGGTCAAATCAAGCTAAGAAATTTCACAAATATCAGTCAGCAAAACTGGATATTCTACAGCAACACTTAAAAGACCATAAAGGTTATCAACTGTACCGTCTTCTGGTTGGTAGCCACAGATTAGACGATGAAGAAAATCAATTTGATTTACAACAGATTGATGTGCAGCAATCAGAAATGAAATGGCGAAAAGCAGAAGAGCGAAAGCAGCAAAAAATTAATGAATATGTTCGATCGATCTCAAGATTAAACCTAGAGAAATCTATACAAGAGTTAGAGACTATCGCTAACCAAACTTTAAGTATCGGTAAAAATGACACTTTTGGTCTCAGCTATCTGCTGAGGATACTTGGACAAACACAAATTGAACTAGCTCAAATTTTTATAGAGCAGGTAATAACTAACAGTGATAGTCTAAAACACCATCTTGGGTTTGTTTTAGCAGGAATGCGTCTGAGCAACCAAGAATTAGCTAGAACATACATAAGGTCATGGATTGAACAAGATGATCCCGTTCTTTGGGTGGCGATCGCCATTAGTTACCGCTTTATTGATTGGAGTCAACCTCAGCTACAGGAAGAATGGCATATTCTCAGCCAACTGGTAGCTAAAGAATCTCCTGTACTAGATCCAGCAATATTCTGGAGTCTACAGCAACTTGCACCGTACAATTCAGATATAGTGGTAGAACTTTTAAAGGCTTTAGCTGCTCGTGGTAATGAAAATATTCTGCACCATGTAGCGGAGACAGTATCATGGCAGATTGGTAGCAACAATGAGTATGCTGTTAAATTTAATAACTCACAAGATTTGGTAGAGATTATCCATAATTTTGAGCGGCTGTCTTGCTTAGATTATCATGCGGAAGAATGCTTAAAGCGTCTTGGTGATGTTTCTCCAATGCAGCTAATAGATTTTATAGAACGGCGAATTAAAGCTAAACATAACCAGTATTCAATTGGCAATTTCTACGAAGCATTTCCCAAACCTTTTTCTATAGCTTTTGATTATCTACAATCAAAACCAGAGTATTCTGATATTCTCCGACGTGTAAGAAATTGGATGTTGGAGGATGAATTTTTACTATGTTTAGAAGCTCCTGCGTTGTTGCAAGCACTTTCTCTTAATTTAGCAGGTGAACTATATCGAGTTTTAATGGAGTGGATTGACACTGGAGATATTCATAAATTAAAAGCCGTAGCCAAGATTATTCGTCAATTCAACTCTTGGCAAAATTTTTATAACTTGAGTCGAGAGATTATTCTGCGGACACAGGATGAAGATGTAACATCATATATTTATTGTGCCATCAACTCTACTTCTAATGTAGTTGTGGGACCAATGTCTAACTTTTATAGGCAACGTATTGAAGAAGTATCACCTTGGTTAACAGATGATAATTTTCAAGTTAAACTGTTTGCTCAACGAGTAATTCAATCGCTTCAAATAAATATAGAAAGGGAGGAAGGTGTGGAAAAGCTTAGAGAACGCAATTGGTAATCGGTTGGCAATAAAACAAGTAGATCATTTAACGAATCTCTGGGACTGAGTAGAGAACTCGCTAAAATGACAGGTATGCATCAGGTCACTGTTAGCAAACACAAAAATATGCGAGTTATGCCAGAAAGGTTGGAGAGAGAAACGCTCTTAAAATATTACAAAGCTCTCAATTGTCAGCCTGGTGATTGCTAGTTTACTTGCCAAATACAAAAAGTAACGGATAAGAAGAAACTACGAAGGTAAAGACGCTATGACACAGGCAGTAGCAATTACAGAAGCGATTACCAGTTTAACGGATGCCGAAACCCGATTTGGTCTAGCCCGTATTGAAGACGAGCAATTTTTTACAGAATGGTTTGGAGAATTACCTGAAATTACGGAAGCTGAAAAAGCTTCTTTGGACGTTCTGCGGCGTAGGTATCTCTACCACCGTGGCGAAGGTGATTTATTAGAGAGGACAGTGATGTTGTTGGTAGTATCCCCCTTGCTGGCGCTGGCAGGATTTTACGACCCTCCTTTTAGGATCAAGGCCCAATCATCCATAGATCTGGTGCTAGATGATGGGGAGGAAGTGCTGCGTGGACGGATTGACGTGTTGGTGCTGCAAAATCAGTTTTGGGTTGTGGTGTTAGAGTCCAAAAAAAAAAACTACGCTTTCAGTTTGGTCAGCTTTACCGCAAGCACTGGCTTATTTGATGGCTAACCCTAACCCCGATAAACCTGTGTTTGGTGTGGTTACTAATGGCGATGATGTTTTATTTATTAAATTGACGCAAGTAGAAACTCCTCAATACGACCTGTCAAGGGTTTTTGCACTGTTTACATCAAAAAGAGAACTGTACGAAATTTTGCAAATTCTCAAGCGTATTGGTCAGGCGATCGCTCCTCAACGAACTGTAGAACACTGCCACTTTGCTTGTTAAATAACCTAACCCAAGGCGTTGTGTTTGCCGGCAGTCAGCCATTCGGGAGGTTCCGGAATGATTTGGTTGGCGGCGCGGATAATGGCGGCGTAATCGGTTGGTTTGTCGTGGGTCACAAATTTACGTTTTTGCTACCAGTTTTAACGGTCTTGCTTGTTAAGTATAAACCTATAAATGTTGCTCCCGGTAAGTACAAGCTACCTGGCGGGGCGCAATTCCTTGCCTTACCTCCTTCAACTGAACCGTAAGCGTCTTTGTTTTTGCAATTTCTATTTGTAATTGCTATTATTCAATCCATTCGAGCTAGTAAAACTTGGAAATGGATGCAGTCTCAAATTGATAGCATAGTGAAAACCTTGATCTAGTAAAGTTTATGTTTTGTGTCTTTTACTTTATTTAAGTATTTGTGTTAATTGCTAGCATCTATGTCAGACTTAATCAACAGGCAGCATAAGTTGAGCAACGAATATGAGCAATCATTGCCATGTCGTTCCATCTGCAATGACTGTGCTTTTCATGTCAAGACAGAAGAAGCGATAGAATGCATTCACCCTGACGAATGTGATGTAAATTGTGCTAATGTAACTTTTTGTAATTCATTTCAAAGCGCACAAGAAATAGATAGTCCTTGTGTGACCTTTGGTACTGATGGAGAATAGCAAATTTTTTGTAATAAATACTTTCGGACAACCTTATTTTCCGTCAGCTTGTGAAAGTTTTAAATCCACTGATTTTCATTGCTAGGTGTTATTTTTCTTCGGCAGGATACCACCCTGCTGGAATGACTTCAAAATTCCATACATCTTTGAAAACATACATGCGCTTTATTATCTCTGAAGGAGAAAGTGAGTCTTGGCTACCTTGTTTCCAATCTTTTCTATCAACTGTTCCCATCACCAAATAGTTATTGCCGATCACTTCGGGATTCGATTGGCTCATTCCAGCAGCCATAAATGATTCGATTTCCTGCTTTTTGGTAATTATCAGGTCACAGCTTGGACAATATCTACACTGCTTATTTAGTAAAAAAAGCTGTTGTGGTTCGATGTGAATTACCAAGGGAAATTTGCGGATTTTCGTTTTTGTCTCACATTTCGGACATTTGGTGAATGCACAATCGGAGTAGGGGTTTAGAAAAAACTTATGTCGTTTTTTGAGATTTTCCCCCTTAAATTTATTTGAACTATGATTCGGCATCTGACTGATTATTATTTCACAGTAAATAACTAGAATGTAAGTGCAGCTATTAATTCAACCGTTAATAATGATTATTTTAATGTTAAGTTGAAAAATATAGTCCTGATGACAGAATAATAATTACAAACGAGTAATAATGAAACACCTTGAGGGTAAAGTAACATTAGTCACAGGTGCTACACGGGGCATTGGTAAGGGAATTGCGATTGGACTCGGTGAAGCAGGTGCAACTGTGTACGCTACAGGACGCAGCTTCAATAACTCTAATTCTAGCGATGATATCTCAGGCAGTCTTGCTGAAACCAAGTTAGCTGTAGAGGAAGTTGGGGGTGTATGTATTCCCATCCAGGTAGACGATAGCGACGACGAGCAGGTGCGATCGCTCGAAGAGCGCATCCATTCGCAACAGAATGGATGCCTTGAGGTGTTGGTAAATAATGCTTACTCAGGAGTCCGAGCATTAACAGACGCTTATGGGAAACCTTTTTAGGATTGTGAACCAAGTATTTTACAAACCGATTTTTCCAATCCTTTTCATGTTCATATTCATTTAACCAAACCTCTAAATCAATTGTTTATCAACACCTGAAATTAATTTCCTTCTTGTTCGTCTAACCAAGCTATTAAATCAGATACTTCTGAAAAGTCTAGTAATGCTTCTGCTAAATAATCTAGCTTTTCAACAGATAGCACTCTAATTCTCTCAATCAATGATGAATCTATTTCACCAAAACGCCGATTTAGCTGGCGTATAATTGTACGTTCTTCACCTTGCTTATCTCCTTTCTGCAAAATATCTTGATAAATTACAGACTCTTGCATAATTTCCTCTCCTAAAAATTGCTGAATTAAATCTTTCTCAAACTTTAAACCTGCTAATATCTCTGTGTAAGCTGCAATATTCTGCCTTGTCTCCCTATCTGAAATTCTAGCAACACTCTGGGCAACCTGCGATAATAACCTTTGGGGTGAATCTGTCTGTGTTAAGGGTGCTAACGGTAATAATGCAGGATTATCCAGAAATAACGCCGAATCTTGTTCCCACATTCTTACAACACGCGCTTCGATGATTTGTCATCTCATTTACATATTCTTCGGTAAAAGCGATTTCCTTACTTGTCTCTTGCAAGAAAATCACTACCTGCGTTATTGGAACATCATATTTTCGCACTAACCTGACAAAATAATCCAACATTCGTAAGGGAATGGGAGTTTCAGATTTTTGTGTTGTTTGAAATTCCAGATGTAAAATACGATTCTCTGTTTGTAAAAATGTAACAGAGTCAGCTCGAATTGGTTCAATGCTTAATTCCGTCTTTAATACTTTGATTTTTCGCGGTTCATCAGTTAGCAGCCAACGCGCAAAATCTGTTGGATATTTTTCTGCTAATATTTTACAAACGTTGTCAAAAGCCACTAACTCCACCCAAATTTCTACTAATATAGTAATCATAAAATTATCTGGAATATAATCAACACAATTTTTACTATTTGGAGGATTTATTTAATCTTATAAACTGAGGAAAAGTTTATGCGAATAGTACCAATACAATTACCAAAAACAGTATTTTCAACACTCCGCAAAAATCCTAAAGAATTCATCCAAGAAATGCGAATTGCAGCAGCAGAACATACCCCCTTTAAAGGAGCTACATCTTTACATTGGGCAGCTTGTCATGCTTGTCTGTTTAGCCCAGAAACAGAAATGCGATCGCTTAGTCAGATGGGAGCAATCCTAATTATGGAAGCAGTTAAGGCCAGACAACAGAACGATTCCCCTTCACCCAAAAAGGACAAGGGGAGTAAATGACACAGAACGGATCGGAGCAACGTATGGATCAGTTGGCTGGTTTAGTGAGAACTAGTACAACTGAGACAATGTGTCCGGTTGCTGACAACAGCCGTCAGATTGCCGAAAAAACTAGAGCGATCGCCAACAACAATCAGCGGATAGAGCAAATCTTGGAATACCTCTTTCGTCAGTCGGGCAATGGGAGGAGTGAGGAGTGATCAAGCCGATTCTTCAAAAATCGGGGAACAGACTAGACAGAGATGGAAATTCACCTGGGCAATGGCTTGGTGCTGGATAATTTTGATAGACTTCACGTGGCAAGTGAGAATTTTGCTTTTATATTTATCCAGATTGAGAATGCTTGCTGAACTAGATAATCTCAGTGTACTTACTGTTTCTAGATTGCCTCTAAGATACTTTCACTTTGCCAGTTTTACTGATTGCTTTGAAGATTTTACGATGGATGACTCAAACTGTTGGATGTTTTGATTTTTACAACAAGAAGTAACCTGTCAAATAAAATATAGCGGTTCTCATTTAAATCAAATACACTGCCACAAACAATGTAGAGACATTACATGTAATGTCTGGGACGCAGCATATTGCACATAACCAATAAGCGCTATATTTTACAGGAAGACGGCTAATTAATTTGAGGCTGCCGTCTGTGTTTCGTATTGTTCGAGTAAACGTCCTATGCTTCGAGGCGATATGTCCGAAACGATTCCTCTACGTACCGCTTCGGAGGCAATTAGTTCATTTCGGGCGTGTCGCGAACGATAAGCTCCGTTGTTCCGAGTACCAATTTCGATAATTTTACTCACTTGGGCTTGTTGACATTTTTTAGGTCTTCCTGTACCTGTTCCCAGAATTTTTTCAACTTTGTCAACTGCCTCTTCCCAAGTTTTTGCCTTTATGGTACTTGAATTCCACTTCTTTTTCCAGCTTACTACTGAGCCAATACTTACTTCTAGCTCTCTGCTTATTGCTGCGGTAGTCTCTCCTGCTTCCGCTTTTAACAAAGTTTTGGCTTTAGTGCTGCTAGATTCGTTCCCTGTGGCCGCTATATGTATGAGCGCCGCTCTTTCTATGTCTGTTATTGCTACAGAAGTTGCTTTAGGACCAGGCATTATTTTACCTACTCCACATCCTTTCAAAGTTTTGCCAAAAAAATATATATATGATATACTCTTCTACTATAGTAACTCTCTGATTAAACACCTAAGAGCTTGGGTAAACAAGCTCTTAAGTGAATGACCAATCCAACCTGTTTACGGCAGGCTGGACAGTTACTTTTGTCTAGAAATTGACCTAATCATCCTAATAATATCATGAATTTACTTGCTTGTGTACCTCTTCTCTTCTATAGGTGGTTTTTATCTGCCTGTTGGTACGTTACAAATTTTTTAAAAAAATTTAACCATTTCCGGGTTGACATACATACATCTTTGCAAAAGTTTGCTTATTTTGCAGTCTTAACAAAACAAGTTTACTGTTATCAAAAAAACTTAGTATTTTAAGCTTTTGGATTGATTTTAATTCTGCAAATGCTTGTCTAGTCTAACTTTGAGCATTTTGAGGAATTAATTATTCCAGATGCAAAGGTTTAGTCGTGTTCTAAATATACCTCTCTTGAATGCCTGTGTATAAATATGTATTCTCCAGACCATCGTCAAGTTTTACACATCCCTTTGAATGATTTAGTTGTTCACCAAAAGTTGATAGAAATTTATGGTGAAAACGAAAATCGTCCTAAGTTAGAGGCAAGTATTCGGCATCAGGGAATTATTACGCCTTTAGAGGTTTCGACACGCACCGGGGTAAAAGTCGTACTGTCGGGTAAGTGTCGCCTGCAAATAGCTAGGAAGCTTGGTTTTGCGGATGTCCCCGTTACATTGGGTGATTACTCTTGTGAGGAAGAAGAACTTGATGTACTTTTTGCGCTGAATCTTCAACGTGAAGGAAAAACTAACTCGCAAAAGTTAGTTGAGGGTAAATACTGGGAGTCTATATTTAAGCCCCAGGCAAAAGAACGCCAGCGAGAGAATGCTCGTCGGTTGAATGAGCAATTGAGAGATGATTCGACGAAGTATTCAAATTTGAATACTTCGTTAAATGAAACTAATTCTCAAGAATTTGAGAAATTTTCAGTCTTACAAGAGGTTACAAACAGGATAAAACTGAGTGCTGGCAGTTATCACAAAGGGAAAAAAGTTTTTGAGTTGATTTCTCAACTAAGGCAGGCTGACAAGTTACAAGCTGCGATCGCGCTAGAGCGAGAACTTAACCGCAGTATTGACGCAGCGTACAAGTTCATTTGTGACGAGCGTCGCAATGAAGTCATAAATGTGATTGAAAGGGGTGAGGTAAATACGATTCGAGAAGGTTTGGGGTTGGTACGTAGAGGTTTTCGTAATCCCTTCCGAGGTTTTGAGGTTGGTCAGGTTTATCAATTTAAGAAACACCTGCGCCCAGGTTTAGAAATATGTGGTCGCGTGAGCAAAATTACAGATGAACTGGTAGAGTTTAGTTTTAGAAACTTAGAGACAAAACAACTGGATACGGCTTATTTGCGACCGTATCAAGTAGAAGCTGATTTAGTGGAGGAGCCTTCAATGCAAGAAAGGACGCGAATATTTCGCCTATTACAAAATCCCGATTTGATTTATCCGGTGCGGGTAGTGTTGGCAGAGATGCTAAAATTTCCGCACTTAACTATGGAGGAAGAAGTTTTTTTAAAACTACTGGAGAGCGGCAAATTTGAAGAGATGGTTGAGCAACGCAAGACTGAACTGGAAATGCTGTCCAAAAATGAAAATGCCGGGGATTCTCGTGCTGCATAGGTAGCCGCTTGCTAACCGATGAGCTTGGGAGAAAGACCCCGAACAGAAATATTTGTTAATACTTAGGTTAGCATCCTTGGCGTGAAAATGCAGTACGAGTTCACAAATTTTTTCAAGGTGGTGAACTCGTATGAGGGAAATATTTGTTTTTTTTGCTACTGATAACTACTGTAGTTTCTCTGAATTACATCGCATCTCACAAGGAGGTGTGGTGTGACTCAAAGCAAACCTATCCCTACCCGTCGAAACAATCCTTGTGTTGTATGCGGTGATACTAAGGGTCGTTGTCGTGAGTTTTCTGATCATCCCGATATGATCCTTTGCATGGAGGTGTTGGATGCTCCTTCAACTCCTCCAGGGTTCAAATTTCAAGGATTATCTAAAGATGGCACTTGGGGTATTATTATCCGCGATACTGGGGAGGTTGATGAAGCTGCCCGTAAGGAATGGTTACAGCATTGGCGGCAATTACGTGTTGAACGTCTTAAACTTGAACGCGCGAACCGTGCCCAACTCCTTGATGAACCTACTCGTGATACCCATATTCGTAAAATCCTGACACAGTTAGGTTTGTCTTCCCCTCACCGCGACAACTTAAAGAAACGGGGACTATCTGATGAGCTAATCGCTAAAGGAATGTTCCGCAGTGTTGAAAGGTGGCAGCGTCTCGATATCGAAGTATCATGGAAGCTTGCAGGTGTCACCCTTGGTGGACGGTCGTTAATGAATTTCCAAACAGGGTTTCTCTGCCCGGTGTGGAACCCAGAAGGAAAAATTATCGCTTGGCAGCTTCGGGTTGATGATCCAGCAGACGATAACCCCAAATACTTGTGGGCATCTTCCCGCACGAAAAAGCGTCCAAATGGCCCAACCGCACACCTACAAAATGGCGAGTTGCCGCTTACTTTCTGTAGTCCGGTTGAAGATATTGATAGCACAAGAATTCTTGCACAATATATAGGGCTTGCCGAAGGTATCCTCAAACCCTGGATTATTGCCCAACTCAGAAACCAAATAACTATTGGTGCGGCGGGTGGTAACTTTGCGGGCAGTCCTGAAACCTTAAAGCGCTATCTTACTGCGGCTTCATTACGGTTGGGTGGTACTCAAGACTTAATTTTATGGGCGGATGCGGGTGCGATCGCAAATAAAAATGTGATGCGTCAGTACCGCCGTACTTATGAGTTGGTTACTCGCTGGGGTTACACCTTAAAAGTGGCGTGGTGGGGACAACTCGATAAATCATGTGCTGACCCGGATGAGTACGCTGGTGAGTTTGAAATTCTCACCTGGACACAGTTTGAGAGTTTATCGCGCAATCCTCTTCGGCTTTGGGATGATGTTACACGCTCCTTAGATAAAATTAAGCGGTTGTTACGTCCAAGGCGGGGTTTTGCACGACGGGTAAGGCACGGCAGTTCCTATAACTCTGGGAACCAGAGCAACGGACTGCCTCGATTTATTCAACGTTCTACTCCAGAACCGATATCGGTATATACCCCAGATGATTTACCTACTCTCGAAGAATATAAAAAACTGGGGTGTCCCAAGATTAATTATTTGGGTGACGAACGGGTAAGCATTTGGAAAGAAGCTGTGAAGAAGGGCTGGCAACATATTTTAGATAAATCTGCACCTGGTTTGGGCAAGTCTCACACCGCTGGGAGTATGACAGCAGAAGAGTTTGGGAGTCGCCAACTGTGGTATCTTGCCTCTGACCATCGCAACCCAACTACTTTAACAGTTGAAACCAACTTTGTTGATTTACCCCCTCGCCATAGTGGTTTTGCTCGTGATACAACTCGACTGACACCCCTTGGACAACCTTTTTTAGTTCATCCAAATGGCCAGGAAAATTTCGCTACTACTCCAGGTAATTGTCACCGTGCGGGTACTTTCCGCGCACTTGCCTCAAAAAATATTAACCATATTCAAGAATCTGACAACCCGATTTGTCTTAGCTGCCACCTTTATAATGCCTGCCGCAATAGTATTGGACGAGGATTTGGTTATCGCAAGCAACGATACTCTGTCCTGCAATACCCCCAAGTGAGGGCGCATCCTGATAGCCTTCCCTTTCCAGGAGATTACCAATTTGAAGATTGTGGCATCTTTTGGGATGAGGCATCACAGATAATGCGATCGCGCTCCAAAATCGAAATTAGTATCAGCGATTTTAATCAAACTGCTGGTGAGTTAGCCGTTACTGCACCTGAATTGTTTACCAGACTTCAGCCTATTTTTGAGCGATTAAGGTTTCTTTTTTGGGGTGGGAAGTTTGGGGGACGCACTAATACACATAAATCGCGCAATCCTTCTCAAAACGAGCGGGCTTACTGCGAGGATTCTCAATATTACTGCGAAAATCCCGCTCGTTTTGAGAATCCTTACCCAAAATCTAGTTGGCAAGGCAATAAGCCAAAAGGATTGCGCGATTTATGCGGTTTTTTTCCACGGGAAGGTTCCTTGTGGGCAGCGTCAGATATTCAACTACCAACTTGTGGTCGTTATGGCTATGATGATGCTGCTATTCGTCAACTCCTTGGACAACCGCCTGATGATATTGCGGATATTATTAACCAACTGACGGTCAAACTTGCTCCCGACTTGAGGTTTTTAGTCGAAAGTGCGGATAGTATAGATACGAGTGTAGGTACTAAAAGCGAGCGTGCAGCTTCAAGGCAAATTAATAAACTATTACGTTCGGCTGCTTACCAAGAAGTGAAACAAGCTCTTGAAGCGGTATCCCTTAATTGGTTGATTCCACTTTTAGAAGTCTGGGGGAGATATATCCGTGGGGCATTACACTTTGATCGGGGAATACTTTCGGTACATCAGCAGGATACTCGCCATCGAGATGTAGCGAACGCCGCGCAGTACAATATTTACTTGGATGGTACGCTCGATGTGCGGTATCTTGCCTTGAAGTTGGGAGTAGGGGTTGAAAATATTCTTGTTGTCGAGCAGGTTACTCCCCAGTATGAAAATTTAAAAGTGGTGCAAATCACCGACATGGGCGTTTTGGGACGCGATCGCAGGGAGTCAATGCACCAACGCTTGGAAGTGCTGCGAGAAAAAATTGAAAAGTTATCGCCGGGGATAGCTTTTATCGAACGCAAAAGCTACGCTAAACCGGGTGATGGTTATCACTTTCGGGACAGTAGAGGTGTTAATCGCTTTCAAGATGCGACAGCCGTTGCAAGTGTGGGGATACCATACCCAAATATTGGGGAGTTGGCAGCAGAATACCAAGTATTGACAGGTAAGCCAGTTGTTTTTAATTTACCGCAAGTGTTAGACAGCAGTTGCTACAACTCTCTCGACTCCAGTAACGCACTGCTTTATGAAGATGAATATGACGGTGAGTTTTCAGCCCTCACTCAACTATCGACTGGTTCTTTGGTAGAAGAAGATATAACTTTTGAAGAGTTTGTTGATAGTTGTGTTCAATCCGAAATTATTCAGGAATCTGGACGTTTACGGGCGCATTTGCGTCCAGACGAACGATTAGTCTATTACTTTGTAGGAGATTATGACTTAGAATTTTTATCTGATATCCTACCAGGTATCAAGTTAGAAAAAAAAGCCGCAGTAGAAATATCTCCTTTATCGGGTACAACCAAACAGCGAGCAATCTGGTTAGTTTCGAGATTTTTTTCGCGTATCTTTGCTCAAAATCAGAAGCCAACTCAACAAGAAATTTCGCAATTAGCTAAGGCTGAAGATAGGAATATTACCCAAGGAAGAATTAGTCAAATTGCTAAAGAATTTGGTGGATGGTTGATTTTTAGTAGGATAATTACTGAGCTACTATCTAGTTTCACTAATACTAAGTTACAAGCTAATTATCAGTTCAATGAAGAGGAAACCTGGATAAGAGACGTATATCTGCCGTTACTTGTCAATGCAGGCGAAATTCAACCAATTGAAGCTGTTAGAGAGGTTTTTCAGTTAATATCTGCTTATGGCTGGCATACCTTTCGTCAAATTCTTGAATCAGTTGTCATTGACGTTAAAGCTAATCTACTAGAGTATTTACTATCGATTATCCCTCCAGATATAGCTTCTATTTTCATTGATGTAAGTTACTTTTTTAACGAAGATTCTTCTTAACCAGTAAGCAATAATTGAGAATTGTATCGAAGAAGGAAACTCTTAACAGTTCCTTGTTCTCTGTTCCCCCATGGGGGTCTAAAACCCCATCTTATATAAGTTGCAAGTTTGAGTTGGGGTAACAGTCCCCCTCCCAAACCTCTCTGTTAAGAGTTGCCTGTTGCCCGTTCCCTTTTATACGCATCAAACGGAAATATTTACTATCAACCAGTATTTGTGAAAGACAAATACTGGAATTTTTGATTGCTTAAATTTAGATTAGAGCTTTTTTTAATAACTATTAACTCATACAAATCGAGAGATTTATATTAGTTCAACATTGTGATGAACTTGCTTTTATATATTTTCATAAAATTATTAATTTTGTTAAAAGCTTATTTTTGCTTCAAATAAATATTTATTTAATTTTCCATGTTTTCAGTTTTAAAAATTGACAATATTAATTGTGGTTAATGTTATTAATATAACTAAATTAATAATTTTATTTAGATAATTTCATTTTTGAATAACGCTTGTTGACGATTACCGCCGCCGTCATCACAAACTGTGTGATTGTATTTGTATTGGTTTGTTTTATGTTATGAGTGAAATCTCACATAAGTTTTTGCTAGTTTCCTTTGTTGTTTCTCCCAAGAGTCGATGAATCGTATTTACGCAGGGCTGGTTTGGACGTGTTCTGGATCTATTTCTGGTGTGGAGTGAGGATAAATACTCACCTGACTTATTTATTTTCTTGTACTACTCCAAAGCGTAAAGATTGACGCTGTTGTTTGTCATAATTACTCTTGTCGTTTTTTGCGGCGATGACACAATTCCATTTCGTTGGGATGTAGGCGAACGCTTTTGATTGGCATCGGGGCGTTCGCATTTTTAAGGCAGTTTTTTATGGAGGACACTTGTGTAGTGATCCAGTTTGTTACTAAACGATTAATCTGTCACCTTGATAGATTTCTGGTTAGTAAGCTCGATAATTGTCCTTTTGAAGAGTAAAATTAAAAACTGTTTATCTTTTATTACTTGCCAAAGTAATGTTAAGTTTTCGCTTGTTTTCTCAAAAAAATAAACATTGAATAAACTGTTTAGTGAAAATATTCCTCTGAAATTATTTGTATATAAACTCGTCGAGAATTGTTTATTGTAATTGGATTTATAAATGGTAAACTCTATGAAATAAACTACTGATTTACATAACTAACTAATGTTGATTCAATCCCAGAAATTTGTTAATTGGCTTTTAAATTGAAAGGGTAAATACTAGGAGTTAAATGCATTTTATTACGGAGTAGCCAGGTTAGATTAGGTAATGAGTATTTATTGGCTTCCTCGAACAGTCAAGTTCCAGAGTAATTTTATTAGGCTTCTGGATATTGATACAGGCATTGAATTTTTTGCAGAAGATATACTCATGCTTGTTTGTCCTGGGTGTATTAATGGAATACAGTCATTTATCGAAGTACTACCATTAAAATTGAGGCGCAAGCGTCAAATTATTGGAAATGATAGCAGTTTGCAAGAAGTTGATACTTTATGTTGGTTAGCACTGAAGTATATTTTTAATTTATTTGGTTATGAGAAACACCGTGAGTTTGTACGTTGGCTGCGTCAAGATATTGCGCCTAGTAGTACTGCAAATATAAGTTTGGGTTTGTCCTCTACAAAGGCAAATAATCTTGGTGAGCAATTAGTTAATACTGGTCAAATTGTACAATGCTATAGGCATACGAAAATTTTACCAGTTCAGAATGTTAGTGTAGCTGCACGTTTACCTGTCTCAGAACTGATTGTAACCAAGCTAAATTCTCTCCATTGGTTTAATATCATAACCAACTGTGAGTTGCTGTCGCTTTCAGATATGTATCTGAATTCTCGCTTTTCTCTAATTGGTGCGCCTCCAACTCTTGTACCTGCTATTCAGGAATACTCTTTACAGAACGATAATTTAGATATTGCGGCATTAGAAGCTATTTATCTGAGCTTTTTATACAAACGGTTTGATATCCCTTTATTTGATTCCTACACAGACTTATCAAACAAATTATTGCGTAAGCGCTATTTAGATTGTTGTCAGTTGGTATTGGAAAACGTAAATATATCTTACTCAGATTTATACTTTGCTTTTGTTACTGACACTGACAACTTGTTCTTGGCACAAGAACTAGATATAGCTTTAGTTTTTTCCTACTCTAAAAAACACTTAACCTTTCCAATTCTACGGGTTTTGGAGGGGGGTGTTTTTTTACAAGCGCTTGAGTTATGTGGTTTGACTGTCAGCCTGGATAATCAATTAGTTTATTCTTTGAAAGTAGCTTATCTTAACTGGTTGGCAACTCTTTTAGAAGAAATACTTTCTTCTACTTGAAGTTTTCAACAATTTGGTTTTTCAACAAGACAGCAAAGTGAAGCCACTTTGTAGAGGATTATCATGTCTCAAAATAAAAACAATAAGGGTAAAAAAATCATGTCTGACGATAATACTAAGTTTGATAACTCTCTTACTAAGAATCAAGCTTCAGAAACTGATAATAATAATCCTAATTGTTCTGAGTCTACTAATAATAATCCAACTCCAGAAAAAAGACTGGTTATTATTGCAGGTGATAAAGGAGGTGTAGGTAAAACTACTTTTGCACGAGGACTGCTTCAGCTTTACATTAATAAAGATTTACCTTGTATAGCTTATGATGCTGATACTCGAAATCCTCAGCTAAATCGATATTTCAAGGGCTTTCACGAAGGTATAGTACGGTTTGTTGATATTTTTACTAAGGGTGGTGGTGATGGTTTATTGATTGATTTAGAGCAAGAACAGTTTCCTATTTTTCTATTAGATTTACCCGCACAATCGGGTGGCTTTTTTGAAGATTATGTTAAAGAGTTAGCCTTTTTTAACATACTAAAATCAGAGCTTAACTGTAAAGTTACTATGGTTTCTGTGATTAGTAGAGTTCTTGACTCAGTTAATTTATTGGAGAAAATGCATAGTTATTGTAAAGACCAAGTTGACTATGTTGTTGTTAAAAACTTATTTTACGGTGAAAATGAAAAGTTTGAACGTTATCATGATTCACCCTTTCGTAAGAAAATGAAAAATAAAGGTATGATAGAGATTGGAATGCCAGATATGTTTTACAAGTTATATGATTTTCTTGACCGTTATAGTTTGACGCTTACCCAGGCTTTAAAACATCCAGAATCAAATATTGTCATGAGAGCAAGAATAACTTCTTGGCTTAATGATTTTGAAGCGAAAATTCAACCAGCAGCTAAATTGTTAGGTTTTGACAAACAGTCAATTTCTGGCCATTATCAACAGATGATTGAAGATGCTAAGAAAGAAAAACAAAAAGCTGCTTAATTAATTTTTGCTAGCTGATTATGCTGAGAAAGCGTTTTATTATTACAGTTGGAGATGCCCGTGTCGGTAAATCAACAATTTCCAGACTTCTATTAGAGTTGTACTTGAAGAACCAAGTTAATGCGCGTGTTTTTTATCACGGATATCGTAACAAGTTATCGATGTATCAAACCAAAGGTTTTGATATAAACCATTTGGGTTTTTCTAGAGGTGATTCTGATCGGTTGTTACTTGACCTAGAAATGTTTCCGAATATTGATGTGGTTTTGACTGATATGCCAGGTCAAAATTTACCAGAATTTAAGTTTTTTGATAAAGATATTTCGCTAATAGAAAATCTCAATTGTCTAGGATATCGCCTTACCTTCTTGCACCCAATATCTCACCGTAAAGATTGCGTTGAAGAGTATCTTCAGGATTTATACCAGCATTTTGGTAATCAGGTTGATTATGTGATTGTCAAAAATCATTACTTTGGTGAGCAATTTCGGTACTACGATGGCAGTCAACACCAAGCTGACATCAAAAAATTAAACGGTTTGGAGTTGGTTCTAGGTGGGTTGCATAACGACTTTTACGAGTTGCTTGAGGATACAAGTTTACCTTATGCTCAGGCAGTTCAAACTGACTCGCCTCTCAATACCATTCAGCGTTCGATACTATTCAACTGGATGGAGAATTTTCACAGTTCTATTGTTTCTAACGACATTACTTCTAACTATTTAGGTTTGAGTGCTAATCGTGTGGAATTAGCACTTTCGGGTGTAAGTAAACAAACTCCTTCCAATCTTAATTTAACTGAAGATATTGAATCAGAGAAATGGTAAGTATTTGCTTTCCTGAATCGAGAATTAGATTTTTGAATTGACCTATGACTGATATTGCAAAGGTTGTTGAAAAAGTTGTTGCAACCTACACTGAGGAGAAAAAAGCTGAGGTTACTGATTGGATACTGAAATTGGGCATTCGACCTGATGACCCTTTGTTTAATTTGTATGCGGAGTTAGGTACAACTCAGTTTGCCTTACAGCAGCTACCAGGTAGGCTTGACTCGCTTGTTGTAGGCTGGACTGACATGGTAGACCAAAAGCTGAATGATGCTTCCACTGTGGCTGTACAGCAACAAAAGAATGCGATCGCTCAGGCGGCGAAGGAATTAGTTAAGATGACTAAGCAGGATGCTGGTGCAGGATTGCTGCAACTAGGTGTAAGTAATTGGCGATTGGCACAAGTTGCAGGGGTACTGGGTTTTGTACTGGCTTTGGGAACTGCAATTGGTGTTTTTACACATATGACGGTCGTCAGTAGTGCAAGTTCAACACACACCGCAACTTTGCAACCCCAAGATAAAAAGCTTTTAGAATGGGCAAAATCAGATGAAGGTAAGGTAGCACGCCATATTTATTCTAAGAATGCTGCCATTATTAAAACTTGTCGTCAGCAGAAAAAATTTGCTGGTGGTTGTGTAATTGCAGTAGATTAGATATTGAGTAGTGTTATAGATATGTTGATTATTAAATCTAAAATACTTACCGGGTGAGAAGTTCAGAATCTTGTCCAACGCATATACAACATTACCTAGCGACTCTGTTAGTTTTAGGCATCATTATATTTTTATTTGCCTTTTCCCAGGAGATGGTTCATTTTGGCACAGTCTCCCCTATTTACTTTTGTTTGAGTGATCGACCTCGCCAAGTCCAACCCCAGCCAGTTTCAGTCTTAATAACCGAAACAATAGCAATGAAAGCAACCAATAAACCTCCCAACCAATGTAGCCACCAGTATTTTGAAGAACTGTAAAATGCATGGGAAGCTAGGGTTCGCAAATTGTACTGAAGGAGAATCGCGCTCAAAGCTAGACAAATTGCAAGCCAGTCAAGCGTTCCCCATCCAATCAAAAGACTTTTACCAAGCAAAATTACCAATCCTAGCCAGGGAATCGAGTAAATGCTTAACATCACCAAAGCTAAGTACAACATTAGCCCAAAATTCCGTTGAGCACCTGAGTACAAAACTTTAGTCCAACCTTCCCAGAGTGCTGTCCAAGAGCGATACATTCGTAATGTAGCTAAATCTGCCCCTAGTACATATTGCAACTTTAAACCACTGCGTTTCATAAGTCGTGCCAGAGCAACATCTTCAGCAACCTTACTGGCTACTGCACAATGTCCTCCTACTTGATTATAGGCTGAACGCCGAAACAGCATGAAAGGTCCTGCTGCAAAGGCTGTCTTTGTATTAGGGTTTTTTACAATTGTAGAGTTAAAAGCAACCAGCATATTGATGAATATCAATGGCTGTACTAACCACTCTGCGAGAGAACCACAAACGAGCGCTGGTATACAGTTCAGTAAGTCAGTCTTTTCTATTTCTGCTTTATGAATAACGGTTTCAATTGCCCCTAGTTTCAATCGGACATCAGCATCAATAAAGAGTAAGTATTCTCCACAAGAGCGTTCAGCAGCTTGAGCACAAGCCCAGTTTTTGCCTGTCCAAACTTGTTTTTCTGGTCGAGGTAGTCCAGATACAATCTTCAACCGTAAATCACTAAGATTTTGCTGAAGTCGTTTCAAGATTGTTAGAGTTTCATCAGTTGATTGATCGTCTACTACCCAGACTTCAAGGTTATCAGCTGACAAGCTAGTACTGTTTAAAACAGACATGACACATTCTTGGATATTATCTGCTTCGTTATAAGCAGGAATAATCACTGAAACTGTTGGTAATCTAAAATTAAGAGTATCTCTAAGTATTACGTCCTTTGATGGACTTAATTGCATATCGGCGATCGCACGTCGTAAAAAAACTAAGTAGGTAATCAGTCCAATCAGAGAAAGACAAAGAAATAAAACAAGCAAAATCACAGTTTCACTCACTTGCTGACTGATCAGCGGAAGGCATTTGGGCGAAATGCTCTAGTAGTAGTCTATGGATAAAAATGTAATTACCACTAACTTTTCGCAAAAGAATGCGTTCAGTTGCATAATCAAGAAAATGAGCGTATTTCCAAGGAATATTACCACTTCTGTAAAGAATAATACGTAAAACAAAGTGTTTAATACAGACCAAACCTGAATTGTCTCCACCAACTAGACCATTAAGTAACCCAATTATGGAGCCAACTACTAGTGAAAAAACTAGTCCATCAGAAAAAGGATCATTTCCATAATGAACCCACCAAATTATGCCTGGACACATATGAAAAAAAATCCATACTACCACACTAATCAACGCACCAATCAATCCACCAACCGTTATTAAATTGATAGAATTTATTACTGAGTTCCAAATTCCTTGGTTAGGAATTTTATTATCTTTCTCTACATAATCTTTTTTTTCTACTCCTAACACCAAGCCGACCCATAGCCCAACAAACAAACCTAACATTAGTAAACCAGATAATATTTTAATAATAATTTGTACATTAAATATTTCAGGATCAAGCATTTTAGCAATTTGTAAAAAACCATTAATCCAAACATTATTTGTTGTAAATTTTGGATTAATAAACGTAATTATTATTCCCAAAGCTAGTAATATAATACCAGAAATTATTCCCAAAGTCATTCCAATAATAAACTTTGTTTTTGCTTCTGATAATGACAAATTCCTACTATCTGTTGGCTTTATATTTTCAATGTCTGTACGCTGACTTATGAACAAAACAATGAATACAAAAAGGGGAGCTTCTAGAATAGGTATTATTGTTGTTTTTGAGAATATGGAGAATATAAAACTTGTTAAATACAGGCTTGCTATACATATAAACAGTTCAACTAAATTAAATTTTAGGTCTAATTTTCTAGCTTCTACTATGGAATTCAACCTTGTCAATCGCCATATGCCAACAAAATCTATAACGTCTATACGATTTCTCCATTGATTTATCACTCCAAACTTGAATTGTGTGAATAGCTCAGTTATCACTCCAGATATCAATCCAGCTATTGCTCCCATGCATATGTAAAGAAGTGAAGAATTTATTGGTTGAGGACTATAATTGAATAAACTAGCAATTAGCCCACCAGACAACCCAGACAGTAACCGCACAATTAGCATGACTGCAAAATGGTATCTTCTCTGTTGAGAATCTGTTTGAAACCAACTTGGCTGCATATGCTCGATTGAAAAGACTGTTTGAGAGTTCTTTTCCATTCTATTCGCTAACCAATTGAGCCAGTGTTTTGCTTTCTCGTCTGGGTACTGCTTATAATTTTCTTCATTCCCACGTCTGGAGAACATCCGTTCAATATACTTATTAAACAGCTGTTGGTGTAGTTCTTCTTGGTTAGCCAATGCTTGTTCCAGTTTTGGAGTCAGGCTATCAGCATTGCTCTGACGGAAAAGAGATTTTATCAAACCTTTAAGGGATTGAAAAACGACAGTAATGGGATTTGAGGGTAGTATTGTTTCCCCTGGCAGGGTTGTTACATTAGGCAATGACTTGTAAACGAGGATGATGATATTCAGCATTAGCGGCGATTTGGCTAACTCTTGTAGGTCAGTATTCTTTCTCAAGGCTTCGCGAACTGTTGCCAACCTCTGACCACCAAGATTTTCAAGATAATTATGAATTTCCTCTTGTGTCGGTGGTAGCAAGCTGATGGCAGCAGAAAAGCCTAAATGGTACTTTAGCTTTTCGTATTCCTCAATCCGGCTACATACTACTATCTTTGTGCGTCTGTATCTGTTCCTAAATTCATTTAACTTTTGAACGCAGGCATTTCGGTTATCTTTATTTCTTACCTCATCTAAGCCATCCAGTAGTAGGAGTAGTTTATCTTTGTTTACCCAGTCTTTGCCAATTTTCCTGGGAACCTGATATTCATTGTTTAGTTCTTCAATTAGCCAATCATCAAGAGTTTGCTCTTTCCAAGAAGATAAGTTTAATACTACTGGCATCGGTTCATTGACATCTCCCCTGGCACGCTCAATCAAATCACGGGCAAGTTTCAGCAGAGTTATAGTTTTGCCTGATCCTGGATCTCCTAAAATCAGGAGGGCGGGATTATAACCGAAACTGTTAAATATGTCAATTACTTTCGTACCTGGTGGCAGGATTTGCTCTTGTCCAAGGGTTTCACAAACCCGCCTCGCAGGGCTATCCACAGCGTCAGGTCGTTCTTGTAGTCCCAGTTCAATTTCTACCTCATCTTGCAAGGAGTTCTTCAATACGCCTTTGATCCAGCTATTGTTTACCTTATCGAGAAAATTCAGGCGATCATCCTTCTCTTGCTCATCCCTACTTGAAGCAGTGTCCTGCATCCAAGGCAACTTCATCAAAACAATGTTCAAGTTCAACACAAGGATGTTGTCAGACAAAAACTTAAACACAAGGATGTTGTCAGACAATTTGTTGTCTGACAATGTTTTATTTACCTGAATCTGGGTATTATCGTTTCCCTGAATACCCTGCTGCCCACCATCTAATTTTGACGTTTTATTCGATTGCTGAATACCTGAATTAGGTGTTGATGGTTCATTGGAATCAGAGTCGGGAGGCACAGGTTGATTCATTAGCTTGCCTTACTAGAATCCAAACAAGTTCTTAGCCATACCTAACCCTAGTTTAATTCCTTAGTTTCACTTGTAGTTTTGACTGTTTTACTTATGCGTTTGAGACTCTTAGCTGCTAACGGTATTAATTGCTTGAGCTTTTTTCAATGATGCAGCCATACGCACAATTATACGCATAGTATTATTAGATGTTGTAGTGCATAGAGACATATAAACCTAGACAGCCGTTTACTTTAACAGGATGCCCAAAAGAGAACCTGCTATTGCTTGACCCAACCAGTCAGTCACTTTCAACAAGATAGGCTTTACTTTTTCCCAAAGAGTCTTGCCTTCACCTTCGTTTTGACTGACATCATTTAAGGTTTCAGCCACGCCTTCTAGGTTGGTTGCAACTAGTTGTTTTTTTGGTTCCGCTTTTTCAGTTGCCTTTTTTGCTGCACTAAGATACGCGATCGCTTCTTTTTGGGTATCTGGTGGTAGTTTTGCACTACGAATCATGTCCTCAATCTGTGCAAGCATCTGGATGACTTGTTGCTGGGTTAATTGTTGACCAGCAGGTGCATCTGCTTGACTTGTCATTGCCTGTGAGTTATTATTACCTATCGCGGCCTGTTGACCGCCACCCATTGAACCACCAGTATTAGATTGTGAAATTCCACCTGGATTGTGAGTCATAAAACTTATCTCTTCAGCTTTTTTATAGAGATTCTAGACCAACTTTCATTATTTTATCAGCTTCTTTTTTAAGAGTTGTTTAGGCAGCCCAGGTTTTATGCCTACTGCTTGTTTTTTCACTTTTTTGCTTAGTTTTGTTGACTTCTCTGTAAGGTTCTTCAGTAGTTTCTTGGCCAATTTTCATATCTGTGAAGTCCAAGATTCCAAGGCGAATTCCTTCGCGGACAGCATTTAATTTATCTTTGACCCCAAGTTTAGTGAACGTGGTATGCATATACGACCGTACCGTACCTTCTGATAAGTATATTTTGTTAGCGATTTGGTCATTTTTCATACCTTGGGCAACCAATTTGAGAATTGTTATCTCTTTGACAGAGAATTCTCTTAGTAACTCGTGCTGATTGGTTTCTAGGAAGTCCTTTGACCTAAGACTGTCAATCAGGATGCGATTGATGGTTGGGTCAATCCACGATTCGCCATTATATGCAGCCAACACCGCCTCAACCAGTCGTTCCCCTTTTCCTTCTCTAGCGCAGCTTTTGCTGTAGTAGCAGTCTGCACCATTACTAAGTGTTGCACTAATAACTTCCCGATTGCTATTTGCAGTCATGATAACTATTTTAATTGCTTCATGTTTATATTTAAGTATGCTAATAATTTCAGTACCACTGATGTCGGGTAAATCGATATTGACAATCACAACATCTGGCTGTTGTTTGTTTATAATCTCTAGTCCTTCTTTACCGTATTTTGCTACTCCGCATACTTGAATTTTATCAATTTCAGACAGAATTGTTGCTGCACCAATTCTGGACACATCTTCACTTTCAATGATGACAACCTTGATTTGCTTCATAGAAACATTGTGGCTGTTGTATTGCACCTAACTGATAACCACTCTAGTATTTTTACTATACTCTTTTTAATATTTTATTAATGTTAAGTAAGTGTTTGAAAATTAGCTAATTGTTTTGATTTTTTATGAAGATTATTTGTATTTATTTTTTAAAATTGAGTAACTATTTAGTAATCTTACGTAAAGGCTATAATTTTAATAATTACAAGTAAATTATGGCGATAATACAATTTTTGTATGAAAGGCAGTGAAATTTTAGATTTGGTTGAAAAAGTTTGTAATTGGTCTTTAGTGGGATTATTATGTTTTGTCGGGTTAGGCAGTATGCCTATTAACCCGACAAGTTTTGTTGATTATGGGTCTTCTTTATACTATTTCACAATTGCTGTGATTGTTTGTCCCAAGACACCCCTCCATATTAATAAAAAGCTGGTTTTTGGGATGGTAGCTTTTTTGTATGGAATTTGGATGGGGTTAATTTAGAACTTAACCAGCTCAACCAAGTTCATTGTCAGATTGCTTGGTTTGAGTTTGCTGTTGATTTTGTTCCCGACGCGCTTGTTGTTCTTCAAATAGAGCCTGAAAGCGCTCAAATTCATCTTTGGTGAGGTTATTTATGATGATAGAGTACTCTTCCGAGTTATCATTTATAGATGCGAGGAGTGCTTCTTGATTGTCTTCTAACTCAGGAGAATTTCTATCAAGGCTCAGGGTTTGTGAGTCTTTTTCTAGTCGCACACTAGCAGTATACTCTTCACTTTTATAAACAATACTTTGTGTGTCTTTATCTGGTTTTCCATACTTATTTATGCGGTCTACAATTACAGGGATAACAAACTGTTGAATTTGGGATAAAGTGGCGAGAGGTTGTTCTCTGTCTTCTGGACTTTCTTCTACTGGGTTTCCATTACTGTCATCATTTTTATTTGTAGGGTTCATCGGAATCTCTGGTTCATCTGGTTGAATTGTTTTTTCTGCGGTTTGGTTGTCTGTTGCTTGTGATAATTCTTGACTAACTTGGTTAATCAAAGTAATTGGCTCAATTTCTACTGAACTTACTTTTGATTCTTCTTGTGCTAATTGACTGACTTTGTTTAGTTCTGTACTAAGATTTAAGGCAGCCTCTTTTTGTTCTTCAACAGTTGGAGGGTTAAGTACTGCTTCTGCAAATTTTTCGGCAGGAATATTAAGCTGTTTGATGAGTTCTCTAAGGGTGCTAGCCTTCATTGCAGTAGTTTGTTCTGATGATGGAATACTAACTAGTTCTTTCATAAGAAATTACCTTTCAACTAAATCTTTTTTGACATCTTTGAGTGCATTTTCTATACGTAAGCTCATAAATCGAAAATCTTGTAATGTTTTATCATTAATGTTATTTACTTGGGTTTTACCTTCTCTGACATATAACAGTACATTGTCATTTTTATCTTTAACTAAGTAAGTTTGATTTTGAACTTTTGTAGCAATTTGATAATTTTCAGTTTGTACTGACATGATGCCGTTGATATCTTCTTGCCCAATTGTTTTAACTACACTTTGAGCAAGACTTGTCATTTCGTTCACTTTTTCAAGTTCTTTAATATCTCGCTCCATCGCTTTAAAAGCACTTTCAAGACTGATATTTTCTTTGGCATATAAATCAGTTACCTCCTGAATTCGTGATAGATATTTTTCCGGTTTACCGAGTTTCTGCGCGGCTACATACCAGTCTTGAAGGTTTTGAATTGTATTTGCTTTTATCCGCTCGATAATGCCGTCCATTGCCCCAATCTGCTGCGTTCTGGGTTGAGAAGGCGATGCAAGCGCCTGTTCAATATCTGGTTGTTGGCTTTGTGGCGTAGAAAAATTGCGATTATTTTCAGTATTAATTGTGTTACGTGATACTTGTGTATTTGCAGAAATAGCGTTGCTGTTAATTTTGGTATTTTCTACAGGATTAAATGCAGCATAACCCTCGGAAGTTTGTTCGACTTTATACCCTTTTTCTTGAAGATAATTTTGAACTAATTGGTCAGTTCCTTTTGCATTTCCGACTACAAACGAGCTTTTCGCTTCTATTGCCTTATCAAGTAACGGTTTATAGTGATTTTCAAACGTTTGAACAATTTTGGAGTTTGTTACTCCGCGCCACGGACCAGACCCCGATACCATAATAATGTCGTCAAATGAATAATTTCCTGTGTTAGCGCGTTCTCCCCATGCTTGCTGGTAATTACGAGTGCTTGAAGGTGTTTCAGGTGGCGCGGCTGATTTACCGATAAACTGGGTCGCTATCTGTGCCATCGCAATGTCTTTTTTCATGTGTTCAGCGACAGCATCGTTTATAGGTTTGAGTTGGGATAGTGGATTTGTTGGTGGTTCGGAATTCTGTTCGGACTTTTGCTGCTGGGTCTGTACTGTACTTTGTTGTGATTTTTCAACTACATTGGTGTATGCTTCGGCGAGGGCCCGAATAAATGCGGATTCTTTACCCTTACCCTCCCACTGTTTATCCTGGGCGTTAGTTATACTTGTACAGTTTTCCAGCCACTCAACCCCTCCGCGTTTGGCGATCGCTTCAGTTAGCTGGGGGTGTTGTTCGAGTTTGGCCTGAAGTACCTCCATCATTAGCTTGTATTCCGAGGCTGATGGATTCAACTGCTTTTGGTGATTAAATGCGTGTTCGGCAGATGCGTATGCTAACATAGCAGGCTTTTGGACATGGGTTTCTACTCCATACTGTCTGGCTGCTGCTTCTGGGTTGTTATTGAATGAAACTTGGTAATCGTTTTGTAGTTTCCCTTGTTCTTTGGCTAGTGCTGTAGCGTTTGAGAGTGCTGCACCAAGTCCATCTTTTGAGTCTGGACTGATGTTTACAGGAGTAGCAGTTTGCTTTTGGACGGATGGAAACGGAATAATTTTACCGTTAACGTAATCCCCCAAAGGTTCCATGAATAGCCCATATACCTTACTCTTCTGTGCTTGATTTTGGGTAAGTTCTTTTACTGAGTGTTTCTCCCAATTTGCCCAGGCTTGCTGGTAACTTGGGTTTTGAATCATTTGGGGGGTAATTTCGTACTGCTTGCCCACCCTCCATGCGACCTGTTCGCCATTTTTACCAAGGGCGATCGCAATATCTCCCTCTTTGATGCCATAAGTTTTTTGGTAGTCCACACCCCTGGTGGTGTGTACTCTACCGTACCCGCGCATGGCATCGATGGTTGTGTTGACTGGTACTTTGGAAGCCTCGCCGTGCAGGTGTAGCGAGTACACCATCGGTACTGGTTTTCCAGATATAGTAGGGTTTTCTGGAATCTGGGGATTTTGAGCGCGTGCTGCGGTTTGATTGCCAATAGCAATAAGTTCTTCGACCGTTGGCTGCTTTGGGGTATTGGGGAGTGGTGCGTTTCGAGTGGCATTTTTGAGGTTGGCGTAACTACGCTCTACTTTTATTTCGCCGCCAGGTGTCCATTCGTTACTCTTGATAGTCAGGTCATTGTTACTGTTAACTACCGCACGAGGGGGTTGGTTTGAGGCGAGGAAATTCTCAAACTTTTGGCGAACGCTGTTTTCTCGCCCCAGGTCATTTTTAATTGACCAGATGTTGATAGACCATCTGCCAGCTTCAGTATTGATGGCGGCGTGTTCGTTTTTGCAGTTAAATCGGGTTACTGTACCAGATTCGAGTTTAAATTCCTGGTAGGTCGCGTTTTTATTTTCTTCCCTAGTCCATGCCATTTGCTCTTTAGCGGCGCGATATCCCCACTCGGAGTTACCAATATTAATGCTGCGGGCTTCCGTTGCAGCGTAGGAGTCGTCGCGGTGGTAATTAATGCCAGCGCCGGGTTGTTGCGAATAAGTCACTAGCACGATATCTGCATCAGGGTAAATCTGCTTGACAAGTTGCATCAAGTTGTTGTCTTGTACCCCACTTTTGAAATCCTTGTCTTTTAAGTCCCACTTGGCACCAACCCAGGCTACTTGTCTACCAGGTGCGTAGTTTGATTTATCGGTTTCAAGTATTGGTTTAATGTGGGTTTCGAGATGCGATCGCAGTTGTTCTACTTTTTCGGGGCTAACTTTGCCGAGGATTTCGATGGCGCGTGTGGGATCGGCAAGTTTTGCAGATGGGAGTTGGATTGGTTCGTTTTTAGTTGCAGTGGGCGCGGGTGCTGCGATTCCTGGCTGTTGGTTTTGATTTTGGACGGTATTGCTTGCTGCTTGGGTATTTTGCTTTTTGACGATGGTTGCTTGGGGCAGGGTTTTGGTAATAATTTCTTTGACTTTACCCCAGGTTTCTTCGCGCTCTTGTGGTGTTTTACCGCCTGCAAGTCCAGACCCCAGGTGGTCGGGTACGTAGACTGGTAAGTTTTGCTGTTGGGCAAATTCAGCTACTTTTTTTAATCCGGTTTCGAGGGCTTTAAAATCGGTTTGCCGTTTCTGTGTGCCGTAGTTAAATTGTCCGGCGACATTGGCGACAATTAATGGAGGTTCTCCATTTTTGGAGACTTGAACAAATTGTACGTCTCCCAGTTTCCAGTCTTGCTTTTTCAGATACTCATCCTTAACGACAGGCCATTTATTGGCAATTGATGCCGCAAGTCCAGCACCTTGTTTACCTTGGCAGTTAACTTGTTGGACGATAATTCCTGATTTGAGGTTGAGAATATCACCTTGAACTGTGACGTTTTGGGGTTGTTGTGCTTGACTTACCGTGCGTTCGGTGATGATTTCGGTGTTATTGACTAATGTATCTTTTAGTTTTGCAGGAGCAATTGCTATCGGTGTTTCTTCCTGATTAAGTTCTCTTGGACGGTTAGGTAATGCTTTTAGTATTTGTTTGTATTCACTATCTAAGGTTTGACTTGGTGGTAAAAGACTACCTTCAGTTTCAAGTTTTAAATTTAATTCTGTGATGAATTGTTCGTAAAGGTCAAATCCATCAACTTCACCAATGTTGATTGGTTCCCCAAGTAAAGAATTTAATTCTTCATTTAGTTTTTCAGTAATCTCACTTTTAGCAATAATAAAAGTGGTTGTATTATTCTCAACAAAATAGTTAGCCTTTGACCCTTTTGATTCTAGCCAGTTGCTCACAGTAATAGCATCTTGTGCAGGTACGACTAATCCGACAGCTTCTTGAGTCTCTAATTGCGAAGCATCTGGTGAACTATACTGTTGATTTGGGTTATAGAAATATACAGTTTGTTCAGGAATAATTGGGACGGGTTGTTCGGGAGTATCTGCACTTTTGATATTACCGCCACCACGTTCGATGAAAGTTTGTTTTAGTTCATCACCGATAGTACTTTCATCAAGTATGAACACAGTCATACCTTTTTTAGTTTCTAACCGAGCTTGTGAAGTAGAAAGCTGTTCGTATAATACTCCTACTCTTTCTAAATACTCTTTCGTTCTTTCGGCTAATTTTTCATCAACTGCTAGTCCTATTAATCCTACTAATTTTTGTTCTTTATCTTGGAACATTATTGTAGGACGTTCGTTAATTTTAGTAAGTAACTCATTACTTTTATCTAGTTGTTCGTTCCTGATATGTTGCTCGTTACTAACAAGCTGACTGCGTTTAATCCATCTTTCGGGATACTGTACGGTTTCTGGGTTAATAGTTATCTTACAGGTGCTTTCATTACTGGTAATTTGTACAGGAATAGTAGTCCTCTGTTGATTCGGGCGAATAATACCCGTATCAATTAGTTTTTGTACAGTACTACTTTCTCTTCTTTGCCGACAAATTCTTCCAAGAAAGCACGATACTTATCGGGAACTTCCTTACCTTCGATACCCTTGGACTTTGCCCATGCTTCTGTCTTGAACAAATCTTCGTAGTGTTTGGCTACTTGCTGTACGTACTCAATTTGGTCTTTCTCGCTACCAAAGTTTTTCAGAATCGTAATTTCTGACTCTAACGCTTCAATTGAGGTAAGGTGGTTGTTGATAATACCGACGCTAATGCCATCACTCATGTGGATGGCGATTTCCTCAAACTCCGGCTGGCTACCGTCTTCCTGATAAAATGACTGTTTCTTGAGTTTAACAGTTGGGTCGTAAGCGTTTTCGGGTAGGTTACGCTCAAGAGCCTCTGCTGTAAGGTTAGGGTACTTAGCTGCTTGCTCGAACCCAATGCAATCACCATCATAGTCGCGTGCCTGCCTCTCTTGTTCTGATTCTTGAGGAAGAATTTCTAACTCGTAATCAGCAGACTGAAGTTCTTTAATATACTCATTAAACTTGTTAATAAACTCAATTTTGTCTTTAGTTTCGAGCTTGTTAATATTTTGGTCTAAGTAATTTTCAATACCTGATAACTGAACATTTTTCTCTTGAGCTTCTGGGAGGATAGATAAAAGTTGCTTGTTGAGACGGTTGTAAATGCGATCGCTTGTTTCATCCGAGACGGCGATAACACCTGCAAGAGGTTTGCCATCAGGTCCAAGTATGTCTTCTACTATTTTGTTGATTGAGACACACAGACCATTTGAGTTGAGGAAGGGTGAGCGAAAATTAAGGACTTCTTCCTTGTCTTGGTAATGAGGAATGCAGATTTCGCTATTTTGCAGGTCTTTGGAGGGAATCACCATCGCCCGTTCAAACGTGAGCGTTTTGCCAATGGCGATTTCTTTCCACTCGTTTTGGACGAACCGAGCGAGTTCTCGCTGTACTTTCTCGGTTTCCAGAAGTTGACCTTCCCCTTGCAGGTCGGCTTTGATGAGTTTGTAAATGAAAGAGTCAGTAGCAACGCGCGAGCGCAGTGTTTCTAATTCCTCTGCAACTGTTGGATCTTCTGTGGCTTGTTCTTCAAGTGTGGTTGCTTGTTCTTCAAGGAAGGCTTTCCGCTTCTCGTATTTTTCACAGTAAAGTTGAGCTAGCTGTCGGGGATCATCCTGTGCAACATTCAGTTTTTTGGCTTCAAGCTCCAGTTGTTCGGTAAAATCTTTCATTCCGTTAGGGAATGAGGCGAGTAACTGAGATATTGCTGTTTTACCTAGTTCAGACTGTGATTTTTCCCCCAACCAGATTTTTTGCCTATACAGCCCAGGTTTAATTTGAGGCTTGGTTGGACCATTGGGGTTGTCTTTATCGGTTCCCTTAAATGCAGATAAGGGAAGAATTAAGTCAACTTTAGTTTGGTTATTGGGGTCTTGATAAGTAAGAATTTGGTCGAGGTTTGCAGGGCGTAGTGTACCTTTACCAAAACGATATTTATTATCATCTCCATCTTGGTCAGTCCAACCGAAGCGATGTTGAATAACGCGATATTTATCACCTTCTTGATGGTTGGTTAATTCATGATACAACTCTGTGGAGATCTGTCCGTAGCAATCGCCTGTTAGTCGATATGCTTGGTTGTTGTTGATGATGCCGCCATTTTCACCGTTACTGTCATCAATAATTAAGATGTTTAACTCTCGGTTGATGGCATTTTCACACTCACCAAGAAAAATAGACCCGTAAGCTCCTCTATCCTTGTTATCGGGGCATAATTGTCTAATTGTTTCCAGACATTCTTCTGGCCCGTATAGTAACCGAGTTTTAGATGATAGTAATAATTTGTGTCCTGACGGATGGTTTTTTAATTGTTCAGCAGTAGACTTTTCGTCCATATGCCCAAACGAAAAGTTTACTCCAGGAAAGAAATGTTCTAGTAGAGTATTGTTAAGTTCTTCTTTTAAAAGTGAATTTGGCTCATTACTATCACCATCGGTATGAATCCATTGATTTAATCTAGTATCAAAATGTTTAGCTTGAATTGCCATGTATAAAAAACTAAACTTATAGATTTAAAAATAATTTTTTTACTTTTTGGCAATAAAATACCTTTAGAGTTCGATTTTACTCGCTCTATCTTGATAATCCATTCAACAATTTTCTGATTTATATTTGCAATTAGCGCGTATTAGAAATAACTATTAATTTATAATTACACTTAGATAGCTGTTGATTTAAGCTAATTTACCATGAAATAAAAATTTAAATATGATAAAAAATATACAAAATACCTAGCTAGTTTTTCTGTGGCACTAAATTAGTGATAATCTTCGTGATGTTTACTAGCTTGGTTGTGCCTCTAGTTACATTTAATAATGGGGGTGCTTCTTTGTTCTAGCTATTATTACCTGCTCATGGCTCTGATAAAAACCGCCCTACTGACCATCCCTGAATAGTTTGGTACTGGATTGGAACCCAAATCTCTCCATTACTTGTAATGCCTTCGCCAGTGATTTGCACACCAACAGCATTACATGGGATTGTTGCAACCACTGGTGCAAATAAGCTAGGGGATTGCCGCACATTCAATGCTTGACGGTTGGAATCAGGTGAACAAATGACTCGGTAGCTGGATGGTGTAGGTGCTTGAGGTTCGGGTGGTGGAGTTTGAGGTGTAAGAGTTGAGATTGGTGATGCAACAGGTGTGTTTTGAAATGTAGGTTCTGGTTGTTTATTGAATCGAGAGTAGGAGCCATCAAAGGATGGCTTCAACATTACAGCCAACAACCCTAATATAGCTAAAGCTAAACCCGTGAAGAGAACTACTTTTTGTGAAAGTACTAATGAAAGTACTAACATGATATAAGCTGTGGTTAAAGCAAACTCAGCTTCCTCTTTCCCTGCATGATCGTTAATCTCATGTCTAATTATTAATGCTTGTTTATATGACTTGATAGCATCCTGGTACTTTTTCTGAAAGTAGTAATCTTCCCCTAACGCATAATAAGCATTGCCGAGATTATCCAGAATATCTGTTTCGTCTGCATGATCGCCAATCTCACGTCTAATCGTCAATGCTTGCTCATACAAATAAACAGCATTCTTATAGTACTCCAGCACATGGCTATTCTGGTTTTGTTGACCCAGATCATAGTATTGTTCCCCTAGAGCATAACAGGCATTACCTTGGTTACGCCGAGCTTGCGTTGCTTTGCCACCATTACCAATATCCCGGAAAATTTTCCACGCCTGCTCATACCGCTTAGTGGCATTCTCATACTGCCTGAGAGCATGATAAGCATCACCCAAGCCATTGAAAACTTTGGCTTCAAATTCACGATGACCAATTGCTTGTAGAATTCCCAGGGCTTTTTTGTAGTAATTATTAATCGCTTTTTCATACTCTTTTAGAGAATAATATACGTTGCCCAAATTGCAGAGAGAATCCCCTTCTCCTGCACGATCCCCAATTTCTTGTCTAATGTTTAATGATTTTTCAAGACATTTAGTGGCATCTTCATATTTTCTTAAAGCGCAGAAAACAGCACCTAAGCCATTTTGAGAGTCTGCTGCTCCTGCACGAGCGCCAATATCCTTGTGCTCGAAGATCTTTAATGCTTGCTCATACTGCTGACGAGCCTCCTCATAGTTCCCTAGAGCATGATAGGTACTGCCCAGATTATTCAGGGAAGTAGCTTCTCCTGCACGATCACCAATCTCACGTCTAATTTTTAATGCGTGTTGATACTTTTTAATACAGGACTTACGCAACTGACACAAAGAGTGGGTAGGGCTGTGCCTGACCCCGCAACAATTAAAATCAAACCAAGCACATAAGAATACTTGGGCGTTTCAGTTGCTGAATTAAATAATTAGAAAGCAAGTTATGCTTGATTTGATAAATAGTTTGACCAGTGGTATAGGCTAAATTCTTTAACCTAACCCAAACCAACATTGCACAAGCAATATGATTTCTTTGGAGTCTAGCTTTCCGACACTGACAAGATTCAATGCCAGTTATTTGTTTAATCTCCCTGTGAAACTCCTCAATTTTCCAACGAATTTTACACACCTCTTGTACAACATCCGTGGAGCTTTGAGATAAATCGTTAGTGGCGATATAATCCGTTCTGTTGGTAGAAACAGTAACCCGGAATAGTTTCACTTTTTTCTGAGCGGGAAACCCTTTAATTTTTATGATTTTACCACATTCTAACTCTTCAGGACTCCATTCTAATAATTCAATACGTTTATATTTTTCTTTGGCAAATGTATCATCAACTAACCGATTATTTTTTAAAGGGCAATAATAAATTTTTTCTAAACTATCAATATAAAGCATTAAACTATGTACGGCATACCATGTGTCCATCAAAACAGTATCAAATGGTAAAAGCTTATGATATACAAGGGTTTGCAGCATATCTTTCACATGGTCTATCTTGGTTTTACCATCGACATCAGGATTAAAAATGCGGTAATCTATTACCCAAAATCTTTGAATAGTAGGGTTGACATACACGCAGCTAACTACACCAATACCTTTGAGGACACCATGCTCATTACCACTATATTGTCTCCTGACTATTTCTATTTCTTCAGAATACCTTTTATCTAAAATACTATCATCAAATATTATGTAACCATTGGTATCAGGCTCAACTACCTCTTTCACGTTATCCCATAGTAACCGAGGTGTTAACTTTTCTCTTTTCAAATAATAGTTAATTGCATCATGGCTAATAGTCTCTAAATGCTTTGCCAAATTGGTAATTGTATAATTAATTTGACTACTTAATAAGTATTGGCAGTAATTAAGTTTAGTAAATCTCATTACCGTAAGCAAAATTTATCTCATACAATCTCTAGCTATTGTCTCATGAATATTTCATGCTTTCCTTCCAAGACACCGAATTCTATTGCGAAGACAAAGCTTTCGGAATCAAATTTAATTAATACAGATGTACTACAAACTAGCGATCGCATTGTGCCAGTTGCGTAAGTCCTAAACTTGTCACAACTCATGTCACCATCAGAATTCCAGAAAGTAGCGAATGCCTGAGAATATTGCTTTAACTCGCGATAATGGTAGAAGATTTCCATGTATTCAGCTAAATCTTCTAGAGTCGTCCATGTAGAGGGTTTATCAACAGAGTGGTAGTAGTCAATTGCCTTCTGGTGAGCTTCTGTCTGGTCACCTGCAAACTTTTGGACAAAGTTCCGAATCCGAGGTTGCAGCCGAAACTTTTTCAGACCGTGTCTATCGAGGTCTGGAAGTTCTTGTAGCAGAGAGCGTCGCTCCAAATCTTGCAACTCGTCATTGCTAACGGTTCGCTCTGACAGCAGTGCTGCTGCCTCAACAGTAAACATATCGCGAAACACACTCACTTGGATGAGAAGCTGTTGTAAATCTGGGGTGAGGCGGCTAAAACTCCAATTCAACGCCTCCTCCACGCTGATGTTCTGCTCAAGTCGATGTCGTCCTTCCACTTGGAAGAGATTATCGTGATCTGCCAAATAGCACACATGGCGATCCTCGTCTCTTCTACCGCGAGAACGCAACCAACCAGCTATCAGCGACAATGCCAGGGGATTCCCCTGCACCTGTTCCGAAACCGCCTGCCGTTCCTCCTCCGTGCCCTGCGCCTCCAACACCGCTAGCAAGATCGCCCCTTCTGGGGGTTCTAGTCCCTTCTCCAGAATCAGCCATTGCGAACGCAACCAGCTAAAGTATCTTGACGGGTACTCTCGACTCGCTAGCAGTAACACACTTTGACCACCCTGATCCTGGAACTGATCCAAAAACTCCTGATAACCCGTTGCATCCCACTCACCTGCCGGGGTCAGCAACGATTCTAGATTATCAATTGCCAGCAAATATCGCCCCATTTGCAACTGGCGCAATAGTCGCTGAGGCAAAGTTTCTTTCTTGAACGCCTGCACCTGCTCCACACGCATTTCAAATTCTTGCAACGCCCGCTCTGCCAGATCTATGATGGAGGTTCCTAATCTTACATCTGCCCAGAACTTACCCGTAAACCCCGGACATTCTGCAAACACCTTCGCCGCTAAAGTCGATTTGCCAATACCCCCTTCGCCCCGAATCCCAACAATAGATACAGAGGCATCAATCAGCCAGCCCTGAATCTGCGACTGTTCTGCCGTTCTGCCCTGGAAATATCGCAGTTCAGGTAGCGAATCGCTATAAACCAGTTGGGTTTTCTGGCTGTTATTAATCGTAATATAGTTGATCTGGTCGTGAACTGGCCCCTGATTCACCACCCCAATCTTGTCCACTATCGGCAAACCTTATAGTCTAACTTATAGTGGAATGGTGTTCGTCTGATTGACGATCGTGCCCTGGTTGACCACTCCAATCTTTTCCGCTAGTTGCGTCATATTGAAGATCGCCCCTGGCTGCGCTTGAATTGCGGTCTGAATCTTTTGTGCTGCCTGCCTTACATCCGAATCTGTTGCCGCAACTGCTTCAACTTTGACAATCAATTCTTTGGTTTGCTGTTCATTCAGTTGGGGCGTTTTAGCGGCTTCTTCGATCGCTGTTGCCGTTGCCGGATCTTTCTTTCGCAATGCCGTCAGGAACTTGCCCACTAAATTCCACATTACATCCGTAATCTTCTCGCCATTTTTCTCAATTGCCTTTGTTGCAATCATGGTTGCGATCGCAGCGGCCGTCAAAGATGTTGGTTCCATAACACTTACATGAATAGTCGTTTTTGACTTCGTTTTAACTTAATCCCCATCTAATCTGCTAAGGCTTCAACCTTAAAAAACTCTAAAGCTCCATCGATAATCTTCGGTTGCACTCCCACCAATAACTTAGTGGCCTAACTATTTATTCAATTTATTCAATCACCATGTGCGGTTTAGCACCGCTACATATAATATTTTACCGCACAAATATAGCTAGAACAAAAGAGGACGTAGCCGCCAAGGTGAGGGTTTTTGCTCATAACTGTTTGCAATTCCTATTTTGGTTTTTAGCATAGTAAATTCAGGAATTATTTACTACTGTTCAATCCCTCCTTTCGAGTACGATTTTTTAATTAGCGCTTGTTGAGTAAAGACGTGCAAGCTTTCAATTTGCTCGATTTCGTTTGTTGTTAGTTTGGTTGGTATCTCTTCATACCAATTACCGTTATAATAGCGGGTTTGCATTACAGGTGTATTATCCCCATGACGGCAAACAGTCAAGATGTTCCCATCCAGGCTTGCACTCAACTCCCGTCCGTTGATACGGGGACTGTTGGTAACAAGCATATAGTCAGTGATGATTGAAGACAAATGTTCGTAGATGCCCTTTGGACGATTTCCCAAAGGGTGAGTAGTCTGTTCTGCTGAAGATTTCCCTTTCTCCTGCGATGATTTCTCCTCCAGCTCAACTATTGCTACCTGAATTGGCAGCCTTAATTTTTTCTTTTGAGGTGGTAGCTTTTTCTCCTCTACTTGAGTTTCAACTAGCAAGGGAGGATTTTGACGATTTTGTAGTGACAGTTCAATTTCAGGCTGTTCTTCTTGCGTGGAAAGCGATTGTTCTTGGGGTTGTTTTAGCTGTGGGGATTGTACTTTCTTTTTCCTTCTGCCTTCTGTTTTCTGTCCTTTGCTCTCTACTGTCGGTTCTACTATCGAACCCTCATCTGTATAGTTAGTATTTAGTATATATGTACTATATGACAAGCTAGTGTTACTGTCGGTATCGCCTGAATTATTGCTTGTGCTCCTATTAGTAGATTTATCAACACTGTTGTATTCTTCGTTGCTTAAATTGGTATTTTTTATGCGGCTAATTGCCTTGATTTTGGCTTGCTGAAGTGTACTTGTATCTCTTTCATAATCATATATTATCCCATATTCAGACTGTAGTTTGTTCCAACTGTAAGGTTTGTATACCTGATAACCAGCGATTTTGACATTATTGTGGATGTAGGTAAAGCCGAGTAATTCCGAACCCCTTATCTTCGGTAATACCCCAATATTGTTTGCTTCCAAGCGTTGAACCAAAGTAGAGACTGTGGGACTATCTTTAATAGCCTTTCCTATCGCTTCCCGGATAATCTCTTTACTTGTGGGGGTTTTGTGCTTACTGTTGACTGCTCTAATACTTTTCGAGCGGTTGGGACTGGTAGGAACAATAATCCCGTACTCTTGTTTTAACCTAGAAGCGACGGCTTCATTCGTTGTTGGTGTTACTTCCAACCCCAATTGAGCCGCAATTCTTCTGGTTGAAACCTGGGAGTTGAAATAGTCATAGGAATCATTAACTAAGCTACCATCTAACCTGATGCGGGAAGCGATTATATGCAGGTGTTCGTGGTTGCGATCGCTATGTCTGACTGCTACGAACTGGCTGGTAGCTGATGGTGATTCTTCTTCCTTGGGCAAATACCCCATATCCTTGAGATATTCCCTTGCCACATAACTGTACTGACTATCGGATAAATGCTCGTGATAATTAGAGCGGTGTGCGATCGCAATAATAAGGTGAGCGCACTGCCGCTTGACCGCCTTGTTGGTATATTTGGTGTTGAGGAACTGTTCGTTAAATTGGTGTGGGGCTGTTCCCATCATATTAGTATCGACGATCGCAGCATCATCTTTGCCCAAGACATATTTGAGTGTGTCGAGAAAGTTGGGTTTTTTGTAGATGACAGGAATCAAATTGAGGGGTAGGGTTTAGTGGCTACGAAGATTTTTCCAACCTAGCAATCCTACGACCGAAATACAAAGAACTTGACTGTAAAGATTTGAACAAACTTTCAGAGATAAGGTAAATTGTTTGATTGTTACCTAATCTCAACTAATATCAATAAACAAAATAGAGATTTATCCCTTGTTTATTTCTCTATTCTCTATATATTTCAACACTTGTATCAAAGTATTCAAATTTGAATACTTCGTTATTAATTAATATAAGTTCTCAACAAGCTTATCTTTCCACTTCTTGGTTGTTTGCAGGTTTCCCAGCGTCTTGTTTAAAGCTAGCGAGTTCTATATTAAATGCAGCAGCAATAGTTTTATCCACGAGTGCGATCGCAATTTCGACAAGGTTGATAATTTGCTGGTTGTTTGTTTCCTTGGCAAGGTGAGATAACATCATCAGTTCGCTTTTGAGGGTTCCTGCTATAGCACGGATGGTTATTACATCTGCGGGTGGTTTCGCAGCTAGCACCCGTCTTAACCCACATGAACGTAGATACTCAGATGCCGTTTGTCCTGTGGCGGTGGCTTTCTCCTCAATTGCTTTTTTTTCTTCCTCGAAGACGTATACCTTAACTAATTTGGTTCGTTTAGCAGGCCCATTTACCATACCTTGTTCAATCATTGGACTGAAGGAAGCAGACGCTTGTCTGTACTGTGCCAGGGAACTCGTGGGACAACCAAAAAATCCACTTTTCTCATGCACACTACTATTGCGGATAATATAGCCGCTATCTTTGGTATAACCGATATTACGGCTATATGGCTCTAGTAATAGTACTGCAATTGCTATAATGTCGCTATTACATGCATTATGCTGCTATGAGCAACTATGCGAACGCAGATAATTTTCTACGTAAAAATACTTGGTTTTTTAGTTATAATATATTCCTTTTTTTTTGTCTTTGACTGGAGAAAGGAATATATGATAAATAAGTAAAAAATAATACATATTGATGAAATGCTAAGAGCAGTACAGTAATCGTGCCATTGTGGTTAGGAAAATGATTATAAGTCAATAAATCAAGTGTGCGATCGCGAAATTTAATCTATGTATTTAAGCTT
>JBHYDF010000003.1:0-125894 GCA_051861145.1 Nostocaceae cyanobacterium | reverse complement strand
TTAGGAGTTAGGAGTTAGGAGTTAGGAGTTAGGAGTTAGGAGTTAGGAGTTAGGGGTTATGAGTTAGGGGTTATGAGTTATGAGTTAGGGGTTATGAGTTATGAGTTATGAATTATTAATAATCCCTAACTCCTCACTCCTCACTCCTCACTCCTAACTCCTCACTCCTAACTCATAACTCCTCACTCCTCACTCCTCACTCTTCATTCCTAACTCCTCACTCCTAACTCTTAACTCCTAACTCTTTTTCTTAACCCACTACCTGAATAGGTCCAGATATACTTCCACTGATAAATTGTTTAATCAAAGGATTATCTGTGCTGTCAATATCATTAACAGCACCTTGCCACTGTACCTTACCTTGATAGAGAAATATAATCCTGTCAGCAGTTCTGCGAATAGTACTGTCTTGGTGAGTGACTATTGCGTAAGTGCCACAGACTCCTTGTGTATATTGCAACTGCCGAATTAAATCTTCTATTACTGTTGAGGCAATTGGATCGAGTCCGGCTGTAGGCTCATCGTAGAGCAAAACTTCTGCGCCTTCTTTTGGATTTTCGGGATTGGACATAATCGCCCGGGCAAAACTTACCCGTTTTCGCATCCCTCCGGAAAGTTCCGCAGGAAAGCGATCGCCTATTCCCGGTAAACCTACCATCTCTAATTTTTCCTCAACTAGTTCACGAATACGTGATCTTGGCAGCTTTGAATGCTGATACAGTAAAAAACCGATATTTTCCTCCACTGTCAACGAATCAAATAACGCCGCTTGCTGAAACACCATCCCGATACCAACCGGATCAGTGCCATCTTCTATCAAACCCTCTCGCCGTACCCCTTGCACGTAAACTTCTCCCTCATCAGGAGCAATTAATCCTGCAATTACCCGTAGAATCGTCGATTTACCAGTACCGCTAGGTCCGATTATTCCCAAAGCTTCTCCTCGGTAAATCGTTAAATCCACATTATCTAAAACCTTATTGCTACCAAAGGACTTAGAAATGCCTTTCAGTTCAATCAACGGTTCAGTCATTAGTCAATAGTCATTAGTCAATAGTCATTGGTCATTGGTCATTGGTCATTGGTCATTGGTCATTGGTCATTGGTCATTAGTATTAGACAAAGGACTTTGGACAAATGACAAAGGACTTTGGACAAACAACAATACTGATGTTATTGTCATTGGTAGCGGTATCGGCGGGTTAACTGTTGCTGGGTTACTTGCTCATTACGGCAAACTAGTAATTGTCTGTGAAAGTCATAACTTCAGACGACGGGAATTTGAATTTGATTCTGGTCTCTCATTCTATTGTGGTTTAACAGATGCCCAGATTTTGAATTCTGTAAAACTTGTTTTACAACAAAATTAGGTTGAAAGCCCCGCGCTTTTAAGCCAGGGATGAAAACAATGACGTAGCCTTTAGTGTACGCTACAGCCCCCATCCATCAAACATAACTCATGCCCCATGTCCCATGCCCCATGCCCAATGACGCCAGTCGCCTCAACGGGACGCCAGTCGCTACAACGGGGGAAACCCCAACGCCAGTTAAGAGCGGAGGGAAACCCTCCTTCAGGACTGGCTCCGCAACGCGCTGGCTCGGAAACCCCCGCACGGCGCTGGCTCCCCAATGCCCTATGCCCGTTACAGCCAATTCCCTAAAATCACAAAGGGTGCCCAATAGTAAGGATGGGCATATTTTTTCCCCAAAGCAATCAGTTCTTGCTGTGCTTTTTGTAAAGCCTCAGCTTTACTTAATTCGCGATCGCGCCAGTATTCGTAAAATTTTGTAACTAGGGAGACGGTAGTAGCATCGTTAATTGACCACAGGGAAGCAAGAGTGCTTTTTACGCCTGCCATTACTGCCACGTTAGCCATACCAAGGGCGGCGCGGTCATCACCTGTGGCGGTTTCACAAGCTGTCAATGCTAGTAAATCTACGTTGATATTTATATTTTCATTGTTATTAATAATACTATATAAGTCGGTGATGGTGAGTTTGTTATTATCGCCAGTGACGAGGAAAGTTTCTTCGGGAACAAAGCTAAATTCAGCGTGGGTGGCGATGTGAATAATCGGATAAGTAATTCGCCTAAGTTCTGTTTGCAAGCGATCGCGCGTAAAGTTCTCATTCAAAAGTAGCTTGCTAGCCGGAATTAGCCCCAAAACATGATTTATTTCCTCTTCTACGTTGGTCAAAGCTGCAAATTTTCGACCATCCACTATCGCATCTTTAGTTAATCCCACAACTAGCGCTCGTAAATTATCACGCTTGTGTATTGATGAATCTGTTAAACTCAGACTGGGCGTGTTAGCTATAGCATAATTTTGAATCAAGAACTGCTTACCATCATGCAGTGTTCCCATTGGGACAGTACGTAAAATTCCGTCTTGGATGAAAACCAGTGTTTTGATTTGTAATGATTCTAAATCATCTGCAAAAGGACGAATAATCCAGTCGTACAGCCTTTGTGAGTGGCTACGATTGTAAATTATGTCGCTACGTCTCTCCAGTCCCCTACGAAATTTATTGATTTCTTCTTTCAGGCTTTGACTGTTAAGCTTTATCCACTTTAATTTGATTTCACCGTTAGGAAGACTAACTATAATGGCGGTACGGTCTTCCAGGATAAAAGAGGAAAATACAGCCGTATCCTTATGAGTATCAATTAAATTAACTTTTGCTGGATTATATTTTTTTGTAATTGAGTTTTTGCCAAAATAATTGTGTAGTTCTGCCAGTTTCAAAGCATCAATGGTAGTAAGTATAGAGTTCAGGTTCTGACTACGATTACTAATTCTGCCTGATGAAGTCAGAACATCGTCTAAACTTAGTTTCAGTGCGATTAATTCGCGATAGATATTTTCTATAGCATCGCAAGGATCAAGCTGTAAATCTGGATTAGCAATTACAATTTGATCGCGGAAATTTTCTAAAGTCGCAACAGAACTTTCATAAGCTGCGATCGCCTGATCTAATTGATTTTGCTTTTTCAAAATTCTTCCAGCTTGCCACTGCCATAAATATAAGCTATCTTGCGCGTTCAATCCTTTTTCGGCGGCTTGTTGTGCTTGTTGAGTTAAGTTTAGCGCTTGCTCGTAATCTTGGCGACACTCATAGATATGACCAAGATTACCATAAGCAAAAGATAAGGCGCGGTAATCTTCTAATCTTTCAGCTGTTGTAACTGCTTGATTGAGTAAATCTAAAGCTTGTGAATTTCCTTCGGGAAGTGGACAACTGGTTAATGAAAAATTTGTGGACGAGGAAACAGATTGTACCAATTGAGCTAATTCGATAGCTGCATCAACTTTCTGATGTGAATTTGGTAAGTCTTTTAGCAGCAATAACGCCAGTTGTAAATTAGCTTTAGTTAAATATAATTTGTTGGTACGATTTGCAGGTGGGATTGAATTGATAAGTGAGCGTATTTCGCCAAGTTTATCATTGCGATCGCGAGCAATATTTAAACTCTTCTGGAAATATTCTAATGCTTGTAAATCGTATTGCCAAGCTTGTTTTTTCAATATATCAGCTTCGTCATTGTCGCCAACTGCAATCGCTGAGTTAGCACGACCATAATTCACATGAGCTAGGCTAATATAAGTAGTTGCTAATTTGTTTAAAGCAGAAGCGCGATAAGTCCAATTGTGAACTCCTTGAGCAATTTTGATACTAGATTGTAAATCAGCGATCGCTTGCTTGTAATCGCCTTCAAGTCGATAAGCTTCACCTCTGCTAGTTAAAGCAGCCGCCTCTAACGCATTATCATTATAAGCATGGGCAATCCGCAAAGCACGGGAAGCAACGATTATCGCTTTTGTTGTTTTACCCAAATTATTGTATGCTTGTGCTTGCTGCAATAGTATTTGTCCCATATGCAGCCAGTTTTTAGCTTGACGATAGTAGGTGATCGCTTCTTCCCAATAGGCGATCGCTTCTTCAGTCTCACCCATTTCCTGATATACCTTCGCCAAGTTTTCTATTAAAAATATTGCACTGGTATTTATTTTCTTTTTGTTATTTATCTTTTGTTTGTATATAGTCAAAGCGCTTTCTTCGCCTTGAATTTCATCTTGTAAATCTCCTTTTCTGTACCTATTTATACTTGTTGGTAAGTATTGTTTGGTATGAGCAGATGTAACCATCAGGCTGTGGTTATTGTTATTTTTGGTTACTGTTTGTATCCTTGTTACCGCTTCCCCTAATCTTTCTTGCCAGTATGTAAAGGGTAAATGCCCCAGACATAAGCTACATACAAAACTGCATAGAAATAATAATTGCAATAAGCGACGGACACTCGATGTCCGGTGTCTGCTTACCATAAGAGCAACTTAGTTGTATTTTTGAAATATGTATACTTTTTGTTTCAGCTTACTTACTCTAAGTTACGGTTAAATTACTTTCTCAATTTAACTTTTCTAGCCTTCATAATTACTGATGATGTATGAATATTTTGTAAATAAATCAGGTTTAATTACAAAGTTTTTATATTTGTAATTCATTGATACTTCTTAAGGAGGATAAAAAAATTTTGGTAAAAAATAAAATCTTTTTTTGATACAAAAGTTAGTAAAAACTGTATTAGTCATTAGTCATTAGTCAATAGTCAATAGTCAATAGTCATTGGATTTTTTCCTATGCCCAATGCCCAATGCCCAATGCCCAATGCCCAATGCCCATTCCCCATTGCCCATTGCCCATTGCCCATGCCGAGTTTTTGCGTAAATTTTCAAGCAAAAGAGATAAACAGTGTGCCACTATGGTTAAATAAAGTGCCAAAATTCAGTAAGAGGAAGGCAGGCATAACGCTGTGCAGATAACATTCCTAGGGACGAGTTCCGGTGTACCTACGCGATCGCGCAATGTTTCCAGTGTCGCCCTGAGATTACCACAACGGGCAGAGTTGTGGTTATTTGATTGTGGCGAAGGTACTCAGCACCAAATTTTACGGAGTGACCTAAAAGTTAGCCAACTCTCCCGAATTTTTATTACTCACATGCACGGCGACCATATTTTTGGCTTGATGGGTCTTCTTGCTAGTTGCGGCTTAGCTGGTAATGTAGAACGCATTGATATCTACGGGCCGCCTGGATTAAATGAATACCTGCAAACAGCGTCCCGTTACTCCCATACACACTTTTCCTACCCGGTGAAAGTTCACGCTGTTCGTCCGGGTGTAATTTACGAAGACGATGAATTTACTGTCACTTGTAATAATTTGCATCACCGCATTACTACTTTTGGCTACCGTGTAGCAGAAAAAGACCGACCAGGACGCTTTGACATTGAAAAAGCCAAAGCCATGCAAATTCCCCCTGGTCGCGTTTACGGTCAACTCAAACGCGGTGAAACAGTGATATTACCTGATGGAAGAGTATTTAATGGTACAGATTTCTGCGGTCCAACAGAAATTGGACGCAAATTTGCTTATTGCACAGATACAGTTTATTCTGACAATGCTGTGGAATTAGCACGGGATGTAGATGTGTTAATTCACGAAGCAACCTTTGCTCATCAAGATGCAGAAATGGCATTTCAGCGGTTGCATTCTACATCCACAATGGCGGCGCAAACAGCTTTAGTCGCTGGGGCACATCGCTTGATTATGACTCATTTTAGTCCCCGCTATGCTCCCGGAAATGCGATCGAGTTAAGGGATTTACTTAAGGAAGCTAGGGCGATTTTTCCCAATACAGATATGGCTGCTGATTTTATGACTTATGAAGTACCTAGGCGGCGAGGTGCAGAGGTAGCTAGTGTAATGCCCACTTAAGAGGGTATCGCGTAGCGCAATTCTATGTTAATGAGGTTTGTATTTGTTTACGCTTAGTGCAGCTTTGCGTAAAATTGTGATGTTTTTTAACGCAGAGGAGCGCAGAGGGAAACGCGGAGGGGCGCAGAGTTTTTCTGAATTTGCAATTACGCAAAGAAACCCGGTTTTTATGAAAATTCAAGCTTTTAATCGAGGGATATTTATAAAGAAACCGGGTTTCTTGAACCCTCGTACGTAAGTCCTGTGAATTTAAATCGTTACGAATTTGTGCATATCTTTATATTTAGGGGTTATTGACAAATCTGTTTTTTATCCGCAAAGTTTTGGCTTTCTTTACGCAATCTTTAATTAAATTCAGCAAATCAGTCAAAATTTATCAGTAATTTTATTTAAATTTTCAAACAAAACACACCGAATTAGCGGGTTAATAGCTGGTTATAGCAACAGTTCTTGACAGTTTTGGGTTTTTCGACCGTAGCTTTACGATACAAGGTTATTCTATTCATCAAGCTGTTACTTTCAGTAAATCTGAAAATTTGTACCTGTTATTATTTAGCTACTATATCTAGCTCTTAATTATCCGTAGATATATGAAGGCTTGCTGGACTAACATTGAGTTAATAAGCTTTGAGGACGAGATAAATTTGCTTGAGTTTATAAACTACACTGGTGTATTTTTATTGCAATATACAATTATAAGTGTATGATGCAAAACCAGAAAATAGTTTATTCTCATAGCTTGTAGAAAATGCTAGCTAAATTTATCACCATAATTGCAATCCAAGCTAAGGATTGTATAAAAAATAATAAAAGATTTACCCATCAATAAAATCTTGGCTAATAAGGATATCTTAAAGATTGACAAACAAGGTTGACGTTTTCAGTATTGTCACTTTAGGTTTATATGAACAATTTAGTTAATGGTTAATGGTTCATGGTTAATGGTTCATGGTTAATGGTTCATAGTTCATGGTTCATAGTTCATAGTTCATGGCTATCAACCATTAACCATTAACCATTAACTATTAACTCTATTCGAGGATTTTGATAGTGACTGACACTGGACTGGATCGAGGACAAATGGTTCTTGCTTCCCGAAAAGGCACGGTTGATATCAGGCAACTTTCTACAATTTTGCTTCGCCGACGCTTTCTCATTTTAGGTGTTTCCTGCATAGTTATGTCGGTTGCAGGCTTATTAGCTTTCAATGCTAAATCGACTTACCAAAGCTACATGCAGATACTAGTAAATAATATCCAAGATGATGCAGATAAAGAGTTAACTGGCTCGAAATTAAAAGTTATAGACTACACTCCTCAAATGAGGCTGATACTCAGTTCTAAGCTGATACAAAAAGCTGTAGATTCGCTCTTGTCTGAGTACCCAAATATTACAATCGAAGATATCAAAGGCACAAAGGATAAGGATGGACAAAAAAGACCTCTGTTTCTTAGGAAAGTAGAGGAAGGAACGGGAGAACGAATTTTTGGTCAAGTATTTGAGCTTTCCTACCAAGACAGTGATCCACTCAAAACACAAAAAGTGCTGCAAGCACTGCAAACTGTTTATGAAGATTATAATATTGAGCAGCAAAAGCAGCGTTTTGCAAAGGCGCTTGCTTTCGTTAACGATCGCCTACCCAAACTTAGACAGGAGGTGAAGCAAGCCGAGGAAAAGTTGGAAAAATTTCGTAAGAAATATAATTTACTTGATCCACAGGCACAAGGTAAAATCCTGTCAGAGTCCCTTGCTGATATCAGAAAAGAATTACAAACTACTCGCGCTCAGTTGCAAGATTTTCAAGCTCGTCAAAAAAATCTTGAAAAAGAACTAGCTTCTTCTTCCCAAGAATCTCAACAAAATGCGCTTCTCTCCTCTGAACTGAGTCAGTCTAAACGCTACCAAACTCTACTCAGTGAAATTCAAAAGACTGAACAAGCTTTAGCTGATGAACGCCAACGCTATACAGATGAAACTCCGGTAGTACAAAAACTAATTCAGCAGCGTCAGAGTCAAGTTGAGCGGTTGCGAGAAGAAATTGGACAAATCCTCGGTACAAACAAAACTGACTTGATACAGCCGACACTAGAAGGAATATTAGAGCGATCGCGAAGCGCGCCCGCCGCCGCTGCAACGGCGAAGCCGTTGCAGCCATCCCCTAGAGGGCGATCGCTTTTATCCCAAGACACCAAATTACCAACTGATGAACCTAAATGGGAAGCACTTCAGCAAGCGCTAGCCGAAAAAACTCCCGAAGCAAAAAATACAAAACAGCCAGGAGAAGTTAACCAAAAGCTAAAGCAAGAAATAATAGAAGTGCAGACATCAGTCGAGGGACTGCGTGCTAATGAAAAGAGTTTAGCGGCTTCAGAACAGCAAATCAACTCGGAGTTAAGCAAATATCCAAGCCTAATATCAGAGTACAACCGTCTTTTGCCCGAAGTAGAAACTACTCGCAAAAAACTTGAGCAACTGTTGGTAGCACAACAGTCTTTAGGACTCAAAATGATGCAAACAGGCTTTGATTTGCAAGTTTTGGAAGAACCCGAACGAGGAACCTATTTGGGTAGCAACAGTTTATTATTCATACTTGGAGGAGTAGTACTTGCACCCATTTTAGGCATCACAGCCGCATTGATACGGGAATTATCTCATCATGTGATTTATTCTCCTCAAGAATTACAAAAGCTAACAAAACTCCGGTTACTGGCGACAATTCCCAAATTACACCCGCCTCATCAACCCAAAAAGCCTTTACGCTTAGCATTAAATTGGCGTAACAGTAAAACAAACTCCAAAACAGCAGAAAACTGGGAGAAAAAACCGCTAGAAGCCTTCACTTCATTATCTTGCCACGAAACGCTAGATATAGCGTATCAAAACATTCAAATTCTCAAATCTCCCTTGTCCTTCAAATCGCTGATGTTAACTTCAGCACAATCAAAAGAAGGGAAAACAACCGTAGCGCTGGGACTGGCGATGAGTGCTGCTCGTATGCATCGACGGGTGTTATTAATAGATGCTAACCTGCGTGAGCCAAGTCTGCATAACATCTTGGATCTCTCCAACGAATGGGGACTGTCTCTGTTATTAGTTGATGAAGCAAATTCTTCCTTTAGAAATTACGTCCAACCCGTTCACCCCTCCATTGATGTTTTGACAGCTGGATTTACACTAGAAGACCCGGTGAAGTTACTGACTTCTGGACGGATGAAAGAACTGCTGGAATTGTTTGAGCAAAATTACGACTTAGTGCTAATAGATGCTCCTGCTATTCTTGGTACAGTCGAAGCCAAGATTTTAGCAGCTTTCTGCAAGAATATCGTCATGGCTGCACGTATGGGTAAGATAAGCGAAACCAATTTCATTCAAGCTACGGAAATTCTGAGTAGTTTGAATTTGGTTGGCGTCATCGCTAATGAAGTTAGTAAATCTACACAAGTCTAAGAAATACGCCCAGAAATAAATTTCGGGCTAAAAGCTAAAACCCGTTGAAAACGGGTTAAAAGCTAGATGTAGAAAGTTACGTTCTTTTATTTGCTGTTGGTAATCTCAAAACCGCCAATGATCGGGAAATTCATCTTCAAGGTATCAAACCAGACTATATTGCAACATCGAAAGATAGTCAGTACCAACGGGCGATCGCTGTTTTAATGCAACGTCTGAACCGATATTAAAACGATACATTTGACGCTCTACCTGGCTTCTAGCTAGGTAGAGTGTCAATCTTAGAGGTAATTCAAAACAAGGGAAAGTATTACGCAAAACTAACCGGAAAATTAATTTACGGTACATTCAGCAGTATCTTGGAACGGGGAGTACAACAAGGAGCCTTCCATCCCTTGGAGGTGAGACATACAGCTGTTAACATTGTGAGTGCTTGTGTTTTCTACTTTAGTGCCTATGACAATATTAAATTTCTCTGGTCGGGTAAGCGGATGTTAAGTCAAGAAATGCTGGAGCAACACAATCAAGAAGCTATAAATTTGATTTTGGCTGGGGTGAGTTGTTTTTCTTAAATTGGTTCATAGTTCATGGTTTATAGCTCATGGCTATTAACAATTAACCATTAACAATTAACCATTAACAATTAACCATTAACGCGGAACAACCAACCAGCAATCATCGACAAACAACAAAAACCTCATTGCCAGTCCAGATGTTGTTCATCTATATTTAGTAAAGGTGAATTACTATCTCCGGGAAACTACGGCACTAAAAAGCGTCAAACTACATCAGTATAACTAGATTATCAGCGGCATGAAATTCCAAGTTTTCCTAGCTTCTTTGTGTTCCCAGATAAAAGGACGCCATTGGTGGCTTGGTATCCTTTTATGGATTGCATTGTTAGCCCCAGCACAAGCAGCAGTAATTTTGCGCGTAGCCATTTCCAGGGATGTCAATCAGGTAAAAGTCGGTAGTTCCACAGCAGCGGTGATCAAAGATGGAAATGGCCGTACTTTGGGACAATTACCCGCAATGAATGCGTATTATGCCCAACCAGTTCCAGGCGGAGTAGCTTTGGATAAGTGGCGTTCTGGTTTATTTTGGGTAGAACCGACGGGTAAAGGATTTGTTTATATAGGCGATCGCTGGTATCGGGGTAGAACTTTAGTTATTCCCACAGAAAAAGGTGTAACCGCCGTTAACTGGGTTGATTTAGAAGAATATCTCTACAGTGTCATTGGTGGCGAAATGAACACCAGATGGCCCCTAGAAGCCCTCAAAGCCCAAGCGATCGCAGCTCGTACCTATGCGCTGTACGAACGAGAAAGACAGCGCAACAACCCCATTTACGACTTAGGCGCAAGTCCTGATCGTTGGCAAATTTACAAAGGCGTTATCAGTGAAACTCCTACTACCTACGCCGCCGTAGATCGTACAGCCGGGCAAGTACTCACTTACCAAAATAGAATTATTCTCTCAGCCTTCCACGCTTGTTCAGGTGGACACACCGAAAACGTCGAAGATGTATGGGGAAACAACCTACCTTATCTACGTGCAGTTCCGGACTTTGACCAAAATATCAGAGAATGTAATTGGAGCAGAACATTTTCTCCGACAGAAATTAGCGCCAAATTTCCAGAAGTAGGTAATGTCAAGCAGATAATACCAGAAACGCGATCGCCTTTTGGCAGCGTGAAAGTATTGAAAATTATTGGCGACAAGGGCGAAAAAGTGCTAAGAGGCGAAGAAGTGCGTACAGCATTGAGCTTAAGAAGTACTCGTTTTAACATCTCCAACGGCAATGGTGCTTTTACACTTCAAGGGTTAGGCTTTGGTCATGCGATCGGCATGAGTCAATGGGGAGCTTATAATTTAGCTGCGCGTGGAGCTAACCACTTGCAAATTTTAGGGTATTACTACAGAGGCGTAGCCTTAACACCAATTAAGGTGAAGTAGTAGAAGCTTATAACGGAAGCATCCCAAATGTGTAAATTTCCCAAGTTCAGCCCTGAAATAAATTTCGGGCTAAAAGCTAAAATCATCTAGAAGATGATTGAACTAAATTTTTAACCCGTTTTTAACGGGTTTGAGCTTTAAGCCGGAAATTTATTTCACGGCTTTTTACAAAATAGGGATGCACGCACCCCTTATAACCGATATCATTAGCCTCTATCCCGAATGCATTTGCATTCGGGATTGCTTTTTTCATGATGGACAAATTGCCGTTGGCAGCCGTCGCATCTCTACAAAAAATTAGCTAGAATAATGCCCTCGCCACACATAATCGATTCGACCTCTGAATTATTTTTCTAGGAGAAGCGTAGTGTTGAAAATTAGTGTTGAAGAAGCAGCTATAAACTTAAAAACTCTCTTAGAGGAAGTAGCCAAAGGAGAAGAAGTAATTTTGCTTGAGCAAAATAAAGTTGTAGCTCGTTTGGTTCCTCCGCAACAAAAAGAACAGTGTTTAGCAAGTATGAAACAATTTCGAGATACACTTACAGTCAAGGGAGAATCTTTGAGTGCAACTGTAGTTAATGCCCGTCAAGAGGAACGCCATTGATTTATCTGGATACAAGTGTTCTTGCTGCTTTATTTAGATTTTAGATTAATAATCCAAAATCCAAAATCCAAAATCCCCCTATTCTCCACTCCCCCGCTCAAGCCGCTTCTGCCATTCCGCGTCAATTTGTGCAGTTCGCTCAACTTCCTGTTCCAGTAAATCAGTTTCGGTAGAATACACCAAATCTTCATTACCGATAACTTTTTCTGCCGCAAACTGCTGCGCATAGGCAATTTTATGATTTAACCGACTATCCTCACTTACCAATACCCTTGCTCGTGCTTGTCGTTGACGGTTGCGTTCAGAAATCTTGCTATTACGCCACTGAATCCAAAAATAACGCACTAACGGCACACCCAAGAAACCCGTACCGTAACCCAACAGCAACCAGTAAAACCCTTGCGCAAAAGCTACCAGTCCACCTAAAGCAGCCGCTGCGGTACCATCTCTCAACAAACTTCCCAACACCAAAGCACCGACAAAATTTAGTACACCCAACCCAGCACTCAGCATTATTTGTCCAGAAGAAGCCGCACTAAAACGCCAAGGAAATTCTTCCAAATAAGGTGCTATAGAACGACGGCGCTTTTTCCCAGCACTCACTTGCAATTCTGGGAAATAATATACAATTTGTCCCTCCGGACTTACCGCCGGTTGTCCATTAAAACGAGTCAAAACCGGCAGCATATAATCTTCATATTCTTGTTGATATTTCTCACCAATATCATCAAGATAGGGCGCTATTTGTTCCGCTACCACCGCGCCTTGATTATTGCGAATTACCGTAGCAATTTCTTGCCAGCGACGTTCTTCTAACTTAGCATTAGGATTACCATCCCCAAACAAAAACGAAAACACAGCCTCAAAGAAATTTAAATCTTTTTCTCTATGTTCCCGTCGTCGTTCTTGATAACCTGTATCATAATTAGGGCTAAGATACCAGAACAAATCAGGGAAAAAGAAAAAACCTCCACCAAAATCGCCGCCCCTATCATTATTATCGCGATCCGAACTGGACATGATAATAACAAGAATAGTGAGATAAATCAGAGCGATAGAAACAATTAAGAAAACACCAAAAGAAATGCGAATCAGGTAAAAAAGAACGCGCCAGACCTTTTTCCACCATTCCTGCAACTGCAACCGCAAGTATTTATTACGTAAAACATCGCGGAAATTACGAGGAAACAGGTAAACAATATCACCTGCTTCCGCAACTTGCATATGTCCGCCAGCCTCGGATGCAAGAGCTAATAAACCCTGCGAGGCGATTTCGACATTCAATCCAGCTTGGCTAGCCACATCCCCAACAGTAACGCGGTAGCCCAATCTTTCCACAGCTTGCATAATGGCGGGATTAGGAGCCATTGCTCTCCCCTCCTATTTGAAAACAACTCTTCCTTCTTCAAGTATAAAGTTTTAAATTCAACGCAGAGGAACGCAAAGGGAAACGCAAAGGAACGCAGAGTATTAGTATTCTTCTTTGCGTCTTTGCGCCTTTGCGTGAGACAAAAAAGCTGATTTTTCCTCTATTCAAGCCTTACCTGCTTATACTGTTTAAAGAAATGCTCCGTCATGCAGTTAATAACTTTTATCTTATGACAGCAGAAATAACAACTCCCAAAACAATCTGGATTATTACCGAAGAAGCATCAGAAACTGCTATTTCTCATGAAACTACAACCACTCGCGGTGGAAGAAGCAGTAATGATATAGGAGGAAGGCTTGGTGCAGAAATTACGGAAACTACTGAAGTAGTTATTACCAGACGTAAAGCCGTCGAGGTAAGTAAGCTCAAGGAGGAAATGCAAGGATTTATGCAAGCAATGAGGGAAATGCTTGACGAAGCAGAACAGCCGAGTTCCGGAATGCAACTGGATGAGGTTGAATTATCAGTAGAAATTAATGGAGAAGGACAAATTAGCCTGTTTGGGATTGGTGGTGGTAAAGCGGGGGGTAAAGGCGCGATGACTTTCAAGTTTAAACGGAAATAATTGGCACTTGCGTATGGGTAGGAATTGGGCGATCGCGATCGGCATTAATAATTACTACAATCTTCAGCCACTAAATTATGCTAAGCGAGATGCTGAAGCAATGGTTACTTGGTTTCAGGACGAAGCCAAGTTTAATGCTGTTTTGCCATTTACCGAAGATTCTCCTCCCATTTATCAAGTTGACATCTACAAAACTAATCCGCCGATACCAACTCAGCCTACCTACGGTAACTTGCGCCGCTTTTTACGGGCAAATTTTGAAACACCATGGAAGAATTGCCAATAATCCAAAAGACCTATGATTTGATCAAGTGGTACGTTCCAATTCTCAACCGCCTACCCAAGTCTCATAAATTCAGCTTAGCCGACAGGATGATATATAGATTATATGATTTATTGGAGGGTTTAATCCTTGCTCGGTATGCTAAAGAGAAATTAGCCCAGTTAGAATCTCTAAATAGCCAATTAGATATTCTCCGCTAGGCGTTGCTGATTGATGGTATGAATTAAATCTCACGCAAAGACGCGAAGACGCAAAGAGTCTATCTTCAGCTTTTGTAAAAAATGTCAATTCATACTCAAATTCAGCAACACCCTTCGCAGCATTGCTAAATTTGAGTATGAAATTCAAAAATCAAATATTCTAAACTCTTACTCTCTGCGTCTGGTGCGGCTCTGCGTGAGGTAAATTCATACTCTTAACCCTGTTGTGTCACTCTCCGACAAAATGCTTGTAGGGGCGGGTTTAGAATCAGAATTTTCGGCAAGCCAACAAATCATCAACAAAACCCGCCCCTACCAAATGCCTGGGTTGTGTCTTGATAACCAAGCATAAAATTAATTTGTTCGGAGAGTGACAAAAAAGGGTTAATCAGCAATACCAAGAAAAAGTGCGATCGCTACAAAGAATCAAGAAAAAGTGCGATCGCTAAATCTCCCTGATATGATTCTTGCCCTGAAATAAATTTCGGGCTAAAAGCTAAAGTCAGCTTTTAGCTGACTATTGTGATTATGAACGTTTTAACCCGCTTGAGCGGGTTTAAGCTATAAGCCGGAAATTTATTTCACGGCATTTATTTCACGGCTTATATTTCACGGCATTTGCTTCGTGTTAAAATTAATCCCTCGGCTTTTCAAGCAGCAGCAACATTCCGGCGTAGATATGGTTCAATACACACTCGCTCAAAGCCCAGAAATTATCCTCTCCGTTCCAGGAAAAGATTCTACCAAAGCCCGTGAGAAAGCAATGGATCAGTTGATGAAACTCATGGATGAAGGTAAGTTACCGACGGAACTAGAAGATGGATTTGGCCCCCAACAACTTATTGAGGTGAAGGAAGTATCAATGGATACTGCTAGTAGTGAGGACGAAATTACACAAGCTGTCCAAATTCTCAGTAACCTTGCCACACTAAAACTAAAAGTTCAAGAGTCACGCGCTGAAGCTTTGGAAATTCGCCAACAGGTTGATATCCTCTTTTCAGATCAGTCTGTGACGGAAGAGGAAATTTCTCGTTTGAAGGATGGTTTTAAGGTTCTCAAGACTTTTGCCCAAGCGAATTTGCGTTATCAGGAAGCAAAAGCCAAAGCTGAACAAGCCCGGCAAATTTTGGATCGGGCTTTGAAATCGCCTGACAAAGGGAGTTAGGAGTTAGGAGTTAGGAGTTAGGAGTTAAGAGTTAGGGAGTAGGGAGTAGGGAGTGGAGAGTAGAAATTAAGGGTTAGAGAATCATTTTTACACTAACTCTACCTCCTCTCGGTCAAACTTAGAAATTATCCTACCTGTTTTGAAAAGTTAGAGAATCATTTTTACACTAACTTCTAACTCCTCACTCCTAACTCCTCACTCCTCACTCCTCACTCCTCACTCCTCACTCCTAACTCCTAACTCCTAACTCCTAACTCCTAACTCCTAACTATCGTAATGTCCTCATCTTCTTCGTCACCAACGCGTTCAACGCTCATACTGCGTCTGTAGTACTCCTGATAGTAGTTGTAAGAAGCTGGTACGGAATCCTTCGACTTATTAGCTACTAATCCTAAGATGGGAGTGCCGGATATTTGCAGTTCCTCTAATGCTTGCTGGAATACTGTACGTTTTAATTTACCCAAACCAGCAGTTAACACCATTCCATTAGTATTCGCAGCCAATAGAGTAGCATCCGCAAATCCCACTAGAGGCGGTGTGTCATAAATTACTAAATCAAAGCTATTATGCAGGTCTTCCATTAAATCCTGCATTTTCTGTGATGCAAGTAAGCGGATCGAGTCTGGCGGAGTGGGGCCAGCAGAGAGTACATAGAGGTTATCTTCTAAGGGCGATCGCTCTATTACATTACTCCAGTCTAGGTCAGCAGAAATAATATCGGTCAATCCCTGAATATTCATTAACCCTACATGCTGGTGGAGGGAGGGAAAACGTAGATTTGCATCCACAAGTAATACTCGTTGTCCCATTGCTGCTGCTGATAAAGCTAAGTGTACAGCAACAGTAGATTTACCGTCTCCTTGCGCGGCTGAACTGATGACAAGGGAGCGAATAGGCGCATCTGAACCCAAAAGGAGAATGTTTGTGTAAAGGGAGCGAAATACTTCAAAAAATGAGGCGCGTGCAGCTTGCTGCATCATCCCACTGGAAGCATTTTCTTGGGTTACTAATTCTGCTATTTCTTTTCTTAAAGGAACTACTCCCAGTAGTGGTAGTCCAGTTGCATCTTTGAGATCCTTGGAAGTGTAGAAGACATTGCTGAGTTTATCTACAACTAAAGCTGCACCTACACCCAACAGTAAACCTAATACTCCTCCCAAGGCTAAGTTTCTCTTCGCACTGTCTGAAACAGCCGCAGGTTCGTTGACTGTAGTTAGTTCAGGATCTAGTAACTTCCAAGGTTGAACTTTTTGAGATAACTCGATTTGCAATGCTTGTTGTTTGGCTGTAAATTGAGTCAGCCCTTCGTTAGCAACTTGTAAGTCCCGTTGAATGTTTTCGTAATCACGACTAACTGCTGCTAAAGCTCGTAGGTAGGCTTTGAGATTATCTATTTTCTCGCTTAGAGAGAAATCACGCGCTTCTAGTTCCTGGATGCGGCTTTGAAAATCTCTATTCACCCGCGTTCTTTCTTGCTCTAGCAAAGCAACCAGGGTTCCTCTCTGCTCTTGCAGGCGTTGCATTCCCTCTTCTGCATCTGTGAATACGGAACCTCTTTTAGCTATCTCCGCGTTTGTTTCCTGAATTTGATCCAATATCTTTTGATAGCGAGGATTCTCACTCAACAGCAAGTTGCTAGCCGATGCGCCTGGTTGTTGCAGATACTCTTTTTGCAACTCCTGATAAGTGGCTCGCATTTGTTCTAGCTGCACTCGATTATCTAGTTGCTGTTGCGTTAATGTGGAAATGTGCCCAGACACTTCTTGAGCTTTCTGGGCTGGCTCTATCATGTTGTTTGCTTGTCGCAGCGTTCGTAGTTTATTTTGCCAGTCTTGTACTTTATCACGTAGCGGCTGTTTTTGTTTTTCAACAAACCTAATCGCCTGTTCGACATCGTTCCGACGTTCCGCCAAACTATAGTCCAAATAAGCTTGTTGAATTGAAGTTAAGACATCGCTAACTACACGCTCATCTGGATCTGTATATTCGACTTCTAAAATATTTTGCTCTGCACTGGAAATCTTTAAATTCTGACTAATGTAATCGTAATCCAGTTCTGGATACTTTTCCTGAAGCTTTGCAATCACTGGAACTAGTACTCGGCGACTTTGCAGAACCGCGATCGTCGTCTGAACTTGTGTTTTCCCTCCAGAACCCGTTCCTTCTTGGGAACCGATGGTTTCTGGAACATCGGCGATCGCCTTCCCTTCTCCAGTCACGGGTTTAGTTAAAATTTCAAACTTGCCTTGATATACTGGAGGGTCTGTTTTTGCCTTCAATACTGCTGCTGTTGCCACTATACCTGTGACACCGATAATTAAAAATGCCCGACGACGAAGGGCCGCTCCCACTTGACCCAGATTTAATCCACCTTCATCTACATCATTGAAATGGGCAGCTTTTTTTGATGATAACGGGTGAGGATATTTTTCTGACTTTAGCATGGCCTTTGTAAAACTAATTACTTTATTTTTCTGTTGCAGTTTTACGCTTAGTTTCCATCTTCAATATGCGTGGTTGAATGTATTCGACTGTTAAACTTAGTGGCGCACCTTTGTGAATTTTGCCGATTTACGGACTAATTACACAGTCGAGATAAAATCAAGCAGAACCTAAGTTCTATTGAAAACCTACGCAATAAACCTATCACCCTGTATAAACTTTTTTAAATGCCCATCAAATTAGAGCGATGCACCATAACATAACAGTAACATTACGCAAGGTAAATTTGTTGGCGGATTTACATCTTGAAGAAAATTTATAGCGGTTTTCAATCTTTGTGAAGTACAGACCTTTGTAGGGGCAATTCATGAATTGCCCCTAACCGTGTATCTCATTCAAACGAAAAGCGCTATTATATAGAGTTTTTCTATACAGTGAGTTGTAGCGACTGGCGTTGGGCGTCTCGCCCACCCCACACTCAGTATTGGATCATGTTGGAAATCTTAAAGGGAACATGATGACGAAGATTTATTGCCAAAAAATTAAGGACAAGCTGTTATGCTTGTCCTTGATTATACTGGGGCGCTAGGATTCGAACCTAGGGATGGCGGGACCAAAACCCGCTGCCTTACCACTTGGCTACGCCCCATTGCTTTTCACTTTAGATACTATAGCAGTCACTACTATAGTTGTGTCAAGTAGTTTGATATTTAATTTTTTCGGTAGATGCGATACGCGAAGCGCGCCCGGCGTTCTTGCAAAAAATCCTCCGGAGGATTTTTTGCGCTTAGGCTCCACCGTTGCAGCCATAAGAACTCGGGCGATCGCTTGCTGAGTCAGCACGCTCTTAGTAGGGCGAACCCGGAGGGTGCAAGATATCAGGTAACATACGCGCCATTGCCTAGCATGTCCAAGCAACTTTGAAGAACTTGCCACAACTTATACACTCCCAAGTCACTTAATTTTGATGACCGACTTTAGCCAGAAGCTATCTATGCGGTAATTATTCAGGTTTTAAGTATAGTTTGTCTTCTGATTTATGGACAAAAAGTATACAATCACTTGCTTTAGCTAGTGGAAAATACGGTATAATTTTTGTCTAGATATGTAGTACGAGACACAAGGTAGGTATCCTTACTTGAATTCGCCGAATTTATTTGTAGGGTTCCCGCCACGGATGCCTTTGTACTTCTGCCTTCTCAACCAAGACGCCATTATGCTAATTGCGATCGCAGTACATATAGGATTCCTATTTGATTTTTGAAATACACGTAGGGTGGGCAGTGCCCACCACCTTCGGTTAAGGGGAAAGGGGAAGGTGGGGTCCCCTCTGGGGATAAGGGGCATCTTTGAAGGGGGAAAGGGAAAGGGATAAAACCCCATATTTTCCCCTTTAACCTTTAACCTAACCCTATTGGGGCACTGCCCACCCGACATTACTAATTGCGATCGCAGTCTGAAAATAACTAAATAGTTATATGTATTTCTTTTAATTTAGAATCTAAGTAATTAATAGCGCTAGTGAGGTTAATTTACACTTAATGCGATTCAAACTTTCGCACCCCAAGATTTTATTTTTGAGTAGGATCGCAGTTGACATTAAATCAAATTTCACTGCAATCTAAATGTGTTCGTATAGGAATTTTGTCTGCTGTAAGTATTAGTTGCCAAAAATACAAAAAATATCATAAATCTCATAGTTTAGATTTATGGTTAATGCAGGCAAAAAACTGTCAGTTAGTTTCATTTTAGTATCAACATTAGTTTTTGCCTAAATTACTTATGTCTTCAACCAGATCAGGTACTTCCCTTAGTGTGATTTTTGAATCGCTAATTAACTTTATATTATCTATACCAAGAAAATACCCGAAGCATAGAACGTATGATTTTACCGGCTACGTCTGCGGGCGTGATTATGTATTTGAACCTACAGATGACCAGAAAAAAGGTTATATGACAGCTCAGTGTAAAGGTATAAAATCTGGAGATTATATTATTTTACAAAGCGGTTCTAGCTCTTATCAATATCAAATTGAGGAAATTGATTACTACTCTGAGCCGCCAGATATGTGGATAGCTTTACTCAGCCAAGTTATTGAAGTACGTTGATTAATTTCAACTTAAATTATGTATCCAGTATAATTAATTATTAATTTATAATTCATAATTGAAGTACAAAGTGACTCAATTTATTGATGTAGAGAAAAACACAATTAATTGTTTCAATAAAGTTTGTTTATGCATGAAATAAGTATGAATTATTAATTGTAAATTAAGAATCATAAAGATTATATTTAACTGACTTTAATTTAGCCACACCGACAATCTTGAATTTCTGTTAAGTACAAAAGCAAATCTCAAGCTGGTGTTGAGTATTAAACATCCTCCAAAAGTATAATATATCGAGCAAATGTTTATTGCTTACCTTCACACTTTCGCTTCATTATGTTATGGATGTGCTTGGCTTTACCTAATATTAATCATATTGTGTTTTTTTTATGAACCTTACGTAAAAAGTTAATCTGAGCTTGTATAGTTATTGTATATTGTTACGCAAGCATCAACCAAGCACCAGGGTTATTTTTTTGGCATTATCTACCCCTGCGTTACTTAAAAGCGCAGCGTTATATCAGTTTCTTGAAAACATATACCAGGGGTAATTACTGAATTGAATTTTTACTTTGGTTTACGAACGATAAAATCGCTGAGCGTAAAATATTGGTAATTATTATACCGGGGTTATCCTTTGACTAGGAAAAATAGAATGGAAGTTTGAATACTCAGGTTTCTGCAAAAGACTTCATGAACAAAGTTCACGAATGTTGGTATGAAAATCACTATTTTCTACTCGCCAGTCCAAAAGACGCAATAAATCCCGTCTTGACAAGCTTTTCTATTCTCCCTCCCTATTTTCAAGTAAACAAGACTTACGCAATAAGACCACAGAAACGCGGTTTCTTCGTAAATACCTAGCCTGCCAAAGCTTTATTTTGAGTAGAAACCGGGTTTGTTTGTGTAAGTCCTAGTAAAGTTGAGTATAACAATACAGCTACATTTGCTTGAAGGTATGAGAAAAGTTTTTCAAAATTTTTTGACAAAAGTATCCGGTTAAACACTGAAAAATTAGATTATGTTTATACAGATTATGGCGAGAAAGGGAATTAAATAGGCAAAGAACAATGAACTTAAAAGCACCCTTATGCATGATTACAGAAGATTCAATAGTAGTAGTATCGGCTGAGCAAATTTCTTCCGATTTAGGCGGTGAAGCAGTGATTCTCGACCTCAAATCTGGTGTTTACCACGGTTTGAATGAAGTAGGGGCAAGAGTATGGAATTTGATTCAACAACCAAAGGCAGTAAAAGATATCAAGGCGGCTCTTTTAGAAGAGTATGAAGTTGAACCAGAACAGTGCGATCGCGATTTGATGGCACTGCTAGAAGAGTTGCTAGATGCAGGATTGATAGAAGTCAAAAAATGAGACAATTGCATAAGCTACTGAGATTAGAGGCAAGAAAACGCAATCTTCTATTTATAGCCTTAGTGTTACTGACAGGCATCAGGTTAGGGTTATGGTTGCTGCACTTTCGTACTCTGTTCAAATTATTAGTAAAAATCAGTCAGCCGAATTTGCGATACGGCTTTAGCCGTTACGCCGAAGGCGTATCGCTCTTTACAAATCAAGTATCGATAGGGGAGATTATTTGGGCTGTTAATGCCGTTAGTCGCTATATGCCTGGTGTCAAGTGTCTCGCTCGCGCCTTGACTACTTATGTACTGATGAATCGGTACAGTTATACACCAGAACTCCGCATTGGTGTTGCCAAAACAGAATCAGGAAAGCTAGAAGCTCATGCTTGGGTTGAACATCAAGGACGAGTTGCGATCGGTAATCTTGCTGACCTTTACCGCTTTATCCCACTGCCATCTTTAGAAGCAGTAAAACTGTAACCAAACTTACCGCGAGGTTTTATGAGTGGCATCATGGGAGTTCACTATCTCGATAGTTGTCTTGTACACCAAGAAGACCTGAAGAGAATGACTGATATCTTAGTGCATCGGGGACCTGATAGCGCTGATATTTGGCTTGAAGGGTCTGTTGGTTTTGGGCATCGGATGTTGTGGACAACACCAGAGTCTCTTCTAGAAAACTTACCTTTGGTTAATCAAGCTGGTGATTTAGTTATCACCTCCGATTCTCGCATAGATAATCGAGATGAGCTGTTCTTAAAGTTACAACTGAGTAACTATGTACCTGAAAAAATCACAGATAGCCAATTGATATTGGCTGCTTATGAAAAATGGGGTGAACAATGTCCGGAACATCTCCTTGGTGACTTTGCCTTTGCAATTTGGGATAAGCGGAAGCAAATACTCTTTTGTGCCAGAGACCATTTTGGAGTAAAGCCTTTTTACTACTACCATCAGCCAGGTCAAGTTTTTGTATTTGCTTCGGAGATAAAAGCACTATTTTGTTTGCCGCAAGTACCACGCCGCCTAAACGAGGTCAGAATTGCCGATTACTTGGCATTAATGATGGAAGACCAAACCATCACCACTTATAAAGATATCCTGCGGCTTCCCCCTGCCCACAGTATGAAGGTCAGTCAGTCCGGGATACAGCTATGGTCTTACTGGTCACTTGACCCTCACCATGAGATTCACTTAGCTGACAACGAAGCTTATGCAGAAAAATTTAGACAAATCTTCACAGAAGCAGTACGTTGTCGTTTACGTAGCGCCTTCCCCATTGCCAGTCACCTCAGTGGTGGATTAGATTCTTCTGCTGTTACCTGTGTGGCGCGGAATCTACTTGCGGAATTTGAGGAAAATTCACTACATACCATCTCTAGTATTTACGATAAAATTACTGAATGTGACGAGCGCCCTTTTATCAATGCTGTACTAGAACAGGGTGGACTTATTCCCCACTACGTTCACGGTGACGAGTTCGGCCCTTTATCCAACCTAGATAGTATTTTTCAATACGAAGATGAAGCTTTATTGGGTCCTAGTCATTTTTACCCTTGGATAGTTAACCGCGCTGCCAAGGAACTGGGACTGCGGATTACCCTTGACGGTTTTGATGGCGACACCACAGTAAGTCACGGCGTCGCTAGACTGATGGAATTGGGACGGCAAGGAAAGTGGAAAACTCTGATCCAGGAAGCTAAAGCCATTGCACCACATCGTCAAGTCTCAGCATACGCAGTAGTTCGGGGTAATGGCTTACCATATCTCCAGGATTTAGTCAAGCAGTGGCGCTGGATAGAGTTTGCTAAAGCAGTGCAACTAATTCACCAGCATTTTGGTGTTTCCCGCAAACAGTTAATTATCTGTCACGGAATTAAACCTCTTTGGCAACAAATACGGCTATTTTGGAGAAGAGAAGAGCGTACAAGGAGAACATCTGCTAATTCATCTTTTCCTAAGACTCCCTTAGTTAACCATCAATTTGCAGAACGTATTTGTCTAAATGAGCGTATTCAAACATTAGACCCTCCTCGTGAACCAGCCCTGACGTTAAAAGAGGAGCATTGGCGCAGTTTAACTCGAGGAATATTTGTCTACACCTTAGAACAGATGGATCAATATGCGGCCATGTTTTCTTTGGAAGCTCGTCATCCGTTTATGGATAAGCGATTAATCGAATTTTGTGTAGCATTACCCTCTGAACAAAAACTATACCAAGGATGGGGACGGATGGTGATGCGTCGTGCTTTAGCGGGTATCCTCCCGGAAACTATTCAGTGGCGCAGAGGAAAAGCGGATATGACACCAAACTTTGACGATGGGTTACTCAACCGCGATCGCCAACTTCTAGATGAGGTGATGTCCCACAAAGTTAAGCATCTGGAAAAATACATTAACTTAGATTTCCTGCAAGAAGCTTACCAGCGAATGATCTCAACAGAAAACCAAATTAGTGACGAGGATAGCATGGCAGTTTGGCAGGCGGTCATCTTAGCTTTGTGGCTGGAACACAAAGGAATAACGCCATAATTTTCAAAGCTTTCAAACCTTGGCAGGTTGTGTGAATCTACCCCAAACAATGCACACACCGTAAGTCCAATCAATCACCAGGTGCATTCTCGCAAAAGTGAACAACATAAACCTAACATAACAGGAGTGACAACAATGAAAAAAACTTACAGCACACCCGTACTGACTACTCATGGCAATGTAGAAAGCATCACTGAATTTTCCGGCGCACCAACACGGCAGGATTTCATATTCTTCAACGGTGACAATAATGCTGGTATTACCGGTCCAATTGCTACAGGTGTTGATGGTTCCGAAGACTGGTATGCTCGTCCATGCAAAACTGATCCAAGTCAATGTAAGTAACTTTAGGATTGAATCTGGGGGCTTCAGTCAAAACTGAAGCCCTGGCTTACCCAACGCGCATACCTAGCCTACTACGTTTTTAAGTCATCACACCAACATCCCTGCGGCGTGGTAGCCCCTAAATTCTATTTATAGGGGCTAGTCCGTGTTTTCAAACTACTCTTTACGCTATTAGTTAAGGTTGCGATCCCCCTAAATCCCCCGCTAAATTGGGGGACTTTGAGAAGACTTTCCCCCCCTTTTTAAGGGGGGGTAGGGGGGGATCTCGCAGTTTGAAAACACGCCCTAGTCCGTGTTTTCAAACTACTCTTTACGCTATTAGTTAAGGTTGCGATAAGCGAAGCGATTACGCCTCCGGCGTATCGCCCATTATCCACGGCAATAAAGCGAGAAGTCTGAGCAGGGGCTTCCGCCGCTCATAACTTCGCTGGGGAAGAAAATCTACACCCGGACACTTGCTACAACGGGGGGAACCCCCCTTTGGGTTCACCAGTTGCCTAGGTTGGGAAACCCGCCTACAGCACTGGTTCACCGCAACGCAGTGTCCTCGCTTTTTGCCTCCCCTTGTTAAGGGGGACTTTCATTCTTAATTAGGTTTGTAACTTGATAATGAGTATGTAATTTTGCCAGTCTAAAACCTTGACAGGTTGTGGCTATTGTTAGCCTAAAATTATTGACTTGCTGTTGCCATTCCGCTAATCAAATTGGAATATGAAATTTTATCAAGCCTACAACTTATGCATTGCTTCGGAACTGCCTATGCCTGAACTGATTGAGAGTGAAGGCAATCCAGAGGTAATTGTCCGGTTTGGCAAATTGGACGATGTAACAGTAATGCAGCATGATGGCGGCAGCATTTTTCGTGGAACAGTGGCAGAAGTTTGTGACTTTTTAGTTAACGGAGGACATGAAATTGTTCTTGAGCCTGTAGCGAAAGTGAATGAATCTCTCCTGCGCACAATACTTTTAGGACCTATATTATGTATATTACTGCGGCAACGAGGGTTGCTGGTTCTTCATGCCAGTTGTGTTGAAATTAATCACAAGGCAGTAGCATTTATGGGCGGTTCAGGCTGGGGTAAGTCTACTTTAGCAACAGCTTTCCATACCAAGGGTTATGATGTCTTGACAGATGATGTACTGCCCATCCAAATTGAAGGAGGGCAAGCGCTGGTATTTCCTGCCTATCCTCAGTTTAAAGTTTTTCCAGAAGCTCTGGCTTGTTTAGGACAGGACACCAAAAGCTTATCGCCAATTTACCAAAACGCGCCAAAACTATCCTACAAATTTACTCATGGTTTCCAACAAACTCCACTACCGCTACAACGGATTTACGTGTTGGATAAGGGAAGTGAACATAGGATTACCAAAATACAACCCCAACAAGCCTTTGTAGAATTGGTGCGTCATACCCGTGCTATTAGCTTAGTCACACATCCAGAATTTATGACTACCCATCTACAACTTTGTACTGAGCTAATTAAAAGTGTAAGTTTCTGTCGCTTCACTCGCAAACCTTCCTTGGAAGATTTACCAGATTTAGTGAAATTAGTTGAGGATGATACTCTAGTTATTCATTAGCCAAAGCTAACAAATATTGAATTTGCAAGGTTTTGATATCTTGAAGAACAAATTTCGTAGTGCAAATACTATACTGAGCTATTTAATCAAAACTCTCAGCCTTGTCTGGGCGGCTTCTCGCTACTGGACTGTAGCCTGGATAGCGATGTTACTGGTACAAGGATTGCTTCCAGCTATCTCTATTAGTCTTACCCGACAAGTAGTTGATAATCTGGTGGTAGTAGCTGGAAATGGTATTTCTGCGGCAAGTGTTCAGAAGATTTTGATACCAGTAGCGTTGATGGCAGGCATCATGCTAGTGGGAGAGTTTTTTAACAGTTCTGGTGAATGGATTCGCACTGCTCAATCAGAATTGGTACATGATTATATCACTGGTTTAATTCATAAACAGTCAGTGGCTGTGGATTATGGCTTTTATGAATATTCTGAGTATAATGACAAACTCAATCGCGCACGAGAGGGAGCAAGTGGGCGATCGCTAGCATTATTAGAAAATACCGGCAGTTTGCTACAAAACAGCGTCACATTGTTTGCCATGGCAGCAATTTTGCTTCCCTATGGTCTTTGGCTACCCACAATTTTAATTATTAGTGCTTTCCCTGCATTTTATGTATTAATGTATCTCAGCAAAGTCCAATATCAATGGTCACAGCGGACAACAACTGACCGCCGATGGCTAATGTATTATGACTATTTGCTCACAAATAATTCTACAGCAGCAGAAGTAAGATTATTTGATTTTGCTAATTATTTCCAATCGTCTTACCGGACTTTGCGTAAGCGACTCATCAAGGAACAATTCCGTTTACTAAAATTACAATCTTTAGGTCGCTTTGTTGCTGCCATCATAGCGCTTCTGATTACTGGTGTAGCCCTAGCTTGGATGGGGCGGCAAGTATTATTAGGTATTCTGACTTTAGGGGATTTAGCTTTATTTTTCCAGGCATTCAATCAGGGACAAGGTATTGTCAGAGATTTACTAAGTAACCTCGGACAAATTTATCGCAATAGTTTGTTTATTGGTAATTTGTTTGAGTTTCTATTGATTCAACCTAAAGTTGTCGATCCGTCCAACCCAGTCCCTGTACCCTCAAAACCCCAACAGCAAATTCAATTTCGACAAATCACCTTCCGTTATCCTGGCACTCAAGAAACAGTGTTAGAGAATTTTAATTTAACAATTCCGGCAGGTAAAATTGTCGCGATTGTTGGTGATAATGGTGCGGGAAAAAGCACTTTAATTAAGCTTCTCTGTCGCTTTTATGACCCTGAGTCGGGAAGCATAGAACTAGACAGCATTGATTTACGTAATTTTGCCGTGAAAGAATTTCGCAAGTTAATTACTGTTTTATTTCAATCTCCAATTCCCTACTATACTACGGCTGGTGAAAATATTGCTTTGGGTGATATTTCAACATCATCAAACCAAGCAGAAATTGAAGCTGCTGCCAAAGCATCGGGAATTCATGATAAGATTATGAGTTTGCCTTTGGGTTATAACACCATGTTGGGTAAACTATTTCCTGAAGGAACCGATTTAAGTGGTGGTCAATGGCAACGTTTGGCACTAGCACGAGCATTTTTTAGGCGTGCTGAAATTATTATTTTAGATGAACCAACTAGCGCTATGGATCCTTGGGCTGAATATGATTGGTTAGAGCGTTTTCGCACTTTGGCTAATAATCGTACGGCAGTTGTGATTACTCACCGCTTTACTTTGGCAATGCGGGCAGACATTATTCATGTTATGCGTGCTGGTCAGATTGTAGAATCTGGTAGTCATGATGAATTATTGGCTTTGGGTGGACTTTATGCTGAGTCTTGGAAAGCACAGATGGAATCTAGTACAAGTTTGACTAAGAAGGGGTAAGGGGGAAGGGGGAAGGGGAAAGGGGGAAAGGGGAAAGGAAACAGATGAAAAATACCTTTACCCTTTACCCTTTAACCTTTTCCCCTGCCCCTGCATATTATCCCCACAGGCTATAAGCCTGGGGCTACACATACAAAGCCTGCCTGCGCAGGCTAATAATAATGTGCATCTTCACATAAAAATGGTATTAGGCGGAAAAATATATATTGATGTCAAGATAATTAAAGAAAATGCAAACTATATCAAAACTGAATTCTCAGATTTTAGGTGCAAATGTTTGTCCGGAAATGCAGTTAATTATTTGTTGTGCGCGCACTCAAGTAGATGATGCTAACGCGGAACGAATTAAAACTTTAGTTCGACAAGCAGATATAGACTGGCAAAACACAATCAAAAATGCGTATAAACACGGCTTGATGCCACTTTTGTATACAAATTTAAATGCGATCGCCAAAGAAGATATTCCCGAAGATGTCTTAAATCAACTCCGCAGCCTTTTCTACACAAATACTCAACGCAGTTTAAGGCTGACAGGAGAACTTGTAAATCTCCTACGTCTTTTGCAAGAAAATGAAATTTCAGCCGTTCCTTACAAAGGTCCTGTTTTAACTAATTTATTGTATGGTAATGTTGCATTGCGGCAGTTTTGTGATTTAGATATTTTGGTGCAACCAGAAGATGTTTTAAAGTTCAAAAAATTGCTCATCGCTCAAGGGTACAAACCGCAGATTGAATTAACAGAAGCTGAGGAAATAAGTTATCTGCAAGACAAAAGTAAACATACCTATAATTTTTTTAGCGATCGCAAGAAAATTTTGGTGGAAGTTCATTGGAGAATTACACCAAAATATACATCTTCTATTGAAGCCAAACACTTATGGAAAAATCTCCAACAAACGAACTTTGGTGGTATAACAATATCTAGCTTACCAGTAGTCGAATGGCTGCCTATTCTATGTGTACATGCCTCTAGACATCGTTGGGAAAAATTAAATTGGCTATCTGATATTGCCGAATTAATTAGACGTAATCCGGAAATTAATTGGGAAAAAGTAATTCAACAAGCGAGCGAATTAGGTTGTCGGCGAATACTCTTTATCGGTCTTTTCTTAACTGATAATATTATAGGAGTTAAGCTGCCAAATGAAGTTTTACAAAGCATAAAAGCTGATTCAGAAGTAGCTTTTCTAGCCTCGGATATTTGCCAACAGCTTTTGAATGTAAATAATAATCACCGTAAATTTATGCAAAATACTCTTTACCAGATTAGAGTCAAGGAAGGTTTGCAGAACAAACTTATGTATTTTGAATTATTTCTGCGTTGGTTGATAAGAGATAAGAATCTTTGGCGTTGATAAATCAACTACCGCAATTATTGGCTAGTTGCTTCATGTTTCGCCTATTTCTACATCTTTGTCTGGCTGTGCAGAAAGTTGACGCGATCGCTTCATAATTTGTAGCTCGTGCCATCGTACACCAATTAACATAGCCATCGAGAGCATATAACCAGGTTCTTCTAGCTGAGTGAAAATAAAACCACAGATAAACACAGTCAGCATTGTAAATTTGCAAAAATCATCCACGCAAATTCGACGCCATACGATATAAGCAAGATACAGGTAAGCTGCTAAACCTAAAAATCCTAAATCTCCCCAAATACCTGCCCAGCCCCAAAATGGGGCGAAAAAGCTAGAGTCCAACCAATAGAGTTCCTTCCAGGCGTCCCAAACAGCTTGGCTGGCAGGATGAATAGTAGCATCTAATGGTTTTAATAAAGCCGAATAGTCTCTTAACATCCATCCCCCTAATCGTCCAATAGTATGACCCGGACCAAGACCAAATAACCAATTTAAGGGTGACTTATAATATGTGATAATAATTCTAATTGGTGCAAACTTGAGTAACGTAGCAGCACCATCAGGACCGTAAAGTTCTGGTCTGATCCAAGTTTTAAAGGCAGCAAAGGCTTGTACATTTTCTATGCACCACCACAGTCCGTAACAAACTAAAATTGCAGCTATCAAATATTGAAGAGTTACTTTAATATTTTTTACTTTCATGAATATCAGCAGTAACCAGGCTAATAAACAAACCAAAAGCACCTGTTTGGCGTCGGCAAATAAAAGCTGAAAAAAAGCTGCAACCAAAACGGAAACCCTTAGCCAAATTGGAGCAGTTTTTGCACTGATTAAATAATACAAACCAAAGCATATAGAAATAGAAGCAGCCACAACATGACCAGAACCTGTGAGATAGAAAACTCCCTGAACATTGTCTGGAATTTGCATTCTGGTTACGGTAAGGATGCCGCTGATGATAAGAAAGTACTGGGCAAGAGCTAAGAAGATGTGAAAATAGATAAAGCCTAGCACCCAAGCTCTAAATTTTGTAAAATTTTCTTGATAAAAAGGGATACAAATAATTGCCAGTAAGATTATAAACGGCTCGCCAAGCAACATCAACGACAAGAATACATTAATCAGACCGGCATGATTCAAAAGGGCACTGGCGGTCATAACCCCCAGTAGAATTACAAGACCAATTATAAGTGATTTGGCAATTGAGATTTGGTTTTTATTTTTTACTTTAGTTTTAGTTATTACAATTCCACAAGCAAATGGAACTATTACGAAGTGAACAAAATTGATAGGTGGCGGAAAGCCAATAGAATTAAGAATCCGGGGGAAAAAAGCGGTAGCAAATGCTAGTAATATAATATTAGAGTTTTGAATATAACTTTTCTGTTGCTTGTAAAGCCATGAGGAATTTATATTCATTAGTCTTTGTTTACCCCTGCTCCTTCAGATTTTTTATTCAAACTTCGCCCTGGAATGAGAAGAAAGTTTTGCATATATCTGCTACTTAAGGGAAGCAGATTGAGCTTTGGTGTAAATTTCTATCAGTTGTTGATAGTTATTATTGGCGGTGTATTTCGCCTCAAATTCAGCCCTTACTTCCCGGCGCATCTGACCCAGCTTTGCTGGATTGGCTAGAAGCCACTCCACCTTAGCTGCTAAATCTTCTGCATCACCAGGGCAAAAATGCAGTCCAGTTCTACCAGATTCTACCAACTCCGCGATCGCACCAATATTGGCAGCAATCACCGGAGTACCTTTAGCAAATGCTTCAACTGCAACACGGCCAAAGGTTTCATACCATTTTGAGGGAAAAACTAAAAACATTGCTTCCCCCATCAAAGCATGTACTTCTGCCATTGGTCTGCGTCCTAACCATTCCACTTGCGGAATTTTTTTTGCTGCTGCGATCGCTTCTTCTGATAAAGGACCATCACCAATGATTTTCAATGGTATTTTCCCGCCCAATTTTTCCCAAGCAGCAACTAGCGTATCCAGTCCCTTTTCTACAGAAAGTCTGCCGACAAAAAGGGCATAACCACCGCGTCCTTCTCCTAAACCAGGATCGGGATGGACAAAATTTGGCTTGACTACAATCTTCTCTGCTGGTATACCACCTTGAATCATTTTTTGCCGTGCAAACTCGGTCAAAGTGATATAAATGTCTACCATTTGCATCCAAGTTTTCATAGCCCGATGCACAGTCAGCATTGTGGCTACACCTCCAGTGATAATCTTGCTCTCTCGATAGCAACTGTGCTGCACACCAGGATAGGGAATAAATTTCCCCAAACAGTCTTCACACACTTGCCCATCGCGAAAAAACAGCGCATTAGGACACAGTAGGCGGTAATTCCGTAAAGTTTGTACTACAGGCACTCCCCGTTCCCTGGCTGCGTAATACACTGAGGGGGAAATTAAGGGAAAGAAATTTTGGATGTGAACGATATCGTAGGTTGAATTTTGTAACAGTTGTTTGACTACTTGGTAAGCTTCTGTTGACCAAACTGTTCGCAACGCCGTTTGCACTGGATTAAGAGATTTAACACGGCTGTTATCCTCTTCATAGAGGTCAACTTGATGCCCTTTTTCTTGCAAAATACGCCGTTCTAATTCTTGGGATTCGTCTTCTCCACCACGAATTTGATATTTGTTGTGTACACTGAGAATGTGCATTTTATAATCCTGATTTAATCAGCAAATAGCTTAAGTTTGGCATCTAGAAAAAAATTAAAGTTGATTAGAAGTATAAAGCTCTTGTTCGGATTTGTGCATCAAGATATTGTCGTAAAGCTGAATTAACTTTTGACCTTTTTTCTCCCAAGAAAAGTTTTCTCTGACTTGCTGTTGTCCTGTTTTACCCATACGCGATCGCAACTCTGAATCTTTAGCCAAACAGGCGATCGCATCAGCTAGACTACTTACTACCTGTTCTGGGGTTTGAGCTGGTATCTTTAAACCAGTTTCTTCTGTCACCTGGACAGCAGGGCCTCCTAAATCTAAGCAAATCACTGGGCAACCTGCCGCCATTGCTTCTAAGCAAACCAATGCCCCAGAGTCATGTAGGCTAGGATGAAGCAATACATGACACTCGCTAAGTTTATTCAAGGTTTCATCCCTAGACAGTTGTCCCCAAAATTTGACTTGCTGGGCAATATTAAGTTTCTTTGCCAAGGCTTGCAATCTTGTTTTTTCAGGACCTTCTCCTAAAATCCAATACTCAGTATCATCAGGTAAATCTGCTGTGGCGAAGGCTTGCATTCCCAAATGAAGTCCTTTCCAATGCAGCAGTCTTGCTATACTAATGAACCGTACTGGCGAACTTTCTGGCTTAGCACACTGGGCAAAGCGCTCAATTTCTTCCTGTGAGATGGCGATCGCGGAACATATCTCTACATTACTTGCCCTCATTTGATACAGTCGCTTGGCTGTATCCTCAGTTGTCGCCCGCACTAAAACACTCCGCCGCGCAGTCAAACGGGTAAACGGGTCAATCTCACCCAACCTGTGAGCTAAACTTCGCAAAATTTCGTAAACTTTACCATTCAAGCTGAAATCTTGCCAAAAAGCTTTGGGTGCAAATTCTCCTCCTCCGACTGGGCCCCAGATAAAGGGGACTGGTAACAGTGAAAGAAAGCTGGGAGTTGAGTATCTAACGTAAGTTACATGATGTAAAATGTCAAAACCTATTTCACGATCTAACTTGCGAGCTTTAAAATACGCACTCATTTGCCATAAGTAGTAGTGAGGAAGTTGGGTTGACTTCCACCAAAAAACCCACTTAGGTGGATTGCAGTAAACAAAACAAATTTCAGGGATAGGATTTTTGCTTAATTCAGCCTCAATCGCTGAACGATTATCTTCTCGTGTCAGCACCCATACTTGACAGTATTTTGCCAGTTCCATAACTGTGTTCCAACCAACCCCTGGTTCAGAACCCATATTTGGTCTACAAGCATATGCAGAGACAAGTATCTTTAGTTGTTTCATGTTATGTTTTTTAATATTAGTAACCGTAACAAAGCATAACTTTATATTCGGCAATTTGTGTTTTATGCCTAAAGGGGCAAAATATCAGTTTGGTTCAATTAAATTTGCGATTGAATATGTTTTCAATAAACTTGAAAATTACTTAGAGACTGAATTTAATTTTATCCAGAGTATTTTCATAAATTTCAGCAACTTGTTCCGCAGTTCTCTCCCAAGTAAATAACTTGGCTCTTACTAAACCTAGTTCAACTAAAGAATCACGGTATGAATGTTCTCTAATCAAACGGCATACAGCTTGTACCATAGCAGGAATATCGGTTGGAGCTACTAAAATAGCTGCGTCACCAGCCACTTCTGGTAAAGATGTTACATTGGAAGTAATAACTGCTGTACCGCAAGCCATAGCTTCTAAAATTGTCATGCCAAACCCTTCATAAAGAGAGGGAGCTAGAAGTACATCAGCAGCATTGTAAATTTTTACAAGAGTCTCTTTGTCTGGTTTACCTAAATAGATAACGAAATTTTCCAAATTGTGGGTTTGGATAAATTGTTTTTGTTCAGTATCAAAGTCTGCGCCTACTTTCCAAAAGTAAACGGGGAATCCTTTATCTTTTAAAACTTGAATGACTTTTAAAGTTGTAAAAACATTCTTCCGAGGTAGATTTGAACCTACATTAAGTATGCAGAATGTCTCTGGTGAAACATTGTTTTGCTGTCTAAATACGTTAATCTCATCTTGTGAAAGGAGACGAAATATTGGCTCAACCGCATTTGGGACAACAGTGATGCGTTCGAGCAGAATATTTAATTTACTTACTGCATCTTGTAAAGTATGTGATGAAACTGAGATGATATGATTGGCTTGATGCATACCTTTAATGGCATATTTCCATGCCGCCATACTGACAAAAGGTAAGCGTGCCCCATCGGAAATATTCTCAGGTTGAAATAAATTGATTAAATCATGACACGTTACTACAGTTGGTTGATTATTTTTCTTCAGCCAACGAGCTAAATGACCTTCACTATGGTCTATGATGTGAAAAATATCTGCTTGCTGTTTTCTGAGTGTAAGTGGATAATGCCAGTACCGTTCGTAATAGCTTGCTAGCTTGTAAGACCAAAATTTTCCTTTTTTATTTGAGACATTTACTTGGGGTGCAAATTCAACAATTTCCCAGTTTGGTCGAACTGTTTTCAATCCACTTACTAAACCATCAGCATAAACATCCATGCTAAAAGAAACTTGTGGTGTTCTTCGGACTATTGCTACACGCATATATACTCCTTAACTTATGACCATAGCTCACATGGATGACACCATTAGACTGTGATATTTTTCTATAGCAGCAGATGCAATTTTGTCCCAATGTAAATGCTCAAGTACATAATTTCGCCCCCTTAGTCCCATTTCTTTCCATTCTGAACGACGCCGAATAAGCTCTATCAACCCTGATTTAATTGCTGATATTTCTGGTGTCACCACGACACCGCAATCACTTGCTTGGACGTGAGGTGCAAGACCAGCAACCTCTGAAATTAACAAAACTCTTCCGGCTAACATTGCTTCTACAGCAGCTAAACTAAAACCTTCAAAACGTGAAGGAATACAAAAAATATCGTGTTTTGCAATTAATAAGGAGGGAGATTTATTGAAATCAGGTTCTAAAAAAGTAACTCTCTCTGACAATCCGAGTTTATAAGTTTGCTCTTGTAGTGCTTTTTTATCTCCCCAGTCGGGACCTTGAATTGTCAGTTGAGAATCTGCCAATCTGACAGTTTCTGCAAACCCATCTAGCAAAATATCTAGCCCTTTATTATAAGAATCCAAGCGACCTAAGAAGAATATTTTCGGTTTGCCATTTTGTTCCCACTTGATTGTTGACTCAGGATAGACATCATCAGGACAAAAGCCGTTAGATGTAGCGATAACTGGTGTATGAACTCCCAAACGTCTTAACCATTGAGCGTGACGAATATCTAGAACTTGTACAGCTTTTGCTTGCTTTAGCATTCGTTGCTCTAATAGATACCAATATGGCAATTTCAGGTGTGCATTGTTCTTAAAAATAGATGGATGATATGGGTCATGGGGTGCGACTATATATGAAATATTTTTTTTCCTTAAAAATTGTGATAGAGAATAAACACTACAATGAAATATTCCATTTAGGATGACAAGGCTATCGCGAGAGAGATTGTTGATATACTCTTTTAAGCCTGTTGCAATCTTGAAAGAAGGATGCTTGTGTTTGTCATTTGCAAAGCACTCAATTTTGTAATCAGCTTGAGCTTGAAAAGAACTGCTAGCTACACCTTCACACAAAATCGTAACATCAGCACCACAGCTAGCTAATCCAGAAGCCAGACCGTGTATAGCTTTTGTCATTCCTCCATTTAGTTTGTCGCCTTGAGGAGGGAATTGTTTTAGATACAGATAAAGTTTCATTTTGTTGCCTCCGCAAGAATGTTAGCAGATGATATTTTTTCATCAGTTTTTAACAATTTATTTCCGAACATTCCGATGCGAAATAGACTGTAACCACAGTCTCGCAATAATGTCAAAACTTCATCAGTGCTACTGTTAACCTCGCGTAAGGAAACTTCACTAACTTCAACTATTAAGTAATCACACATCTTTCTTTCTAAGAAGGTTCCCATGCCTTTTAAAACCATCATTTCTGCTCCTTCAACATCAATTTTCACCAATCTAATTCGTTGTAAATTTTTATCTTTAAAGTATTCATCAAATCTTAATGTTTGTACCGTTTCGGCAATAAAATCAGAAGATTTGTATTTATATACGATACTACCCCCTCCCTCATTTGAATTTAAAATACCCTTAAGAACTGCTGTGTCATTTTTATCTGACAGAGCAATATTTTGTAATTTAATATTTTTGTATGGATTTAGCTCCATATTTTTTTGTAAATGCTCATAGATGCGAGATGAAGGTTCAAATGCAAATACTTTACCTGATGCACCTACTCTGTTAGCAGCAAGTACAGTAAACCATCCTATGTTTGCACCAATATCAATAAATATATCTCCAGGTCTCAAATATCTCCTTGTTAATCTAGTTTCTCTTAACTCGTAGTAGCCAAGAAAGTATATATTGCGCTGAATATAATCATGAAGATTTCTAATTTCAAATCGACCAAAGTTATGATTGACGGTAGTAATTAACGGCGTATGTGGGTATGTAATATTTGCGTCATACCTATTAATTAAATTCCTAATCAAATAACCAGGTAATGGTAATAACTTTGTGGTACGTCTCAGGTTTTCTGCTTTCATGATTTGTTGTTTGTATTAGTCCTATATGGAAAGTATTTTAGATACGGATAGATATTCATTCACTTATTACTCTCAGTTTACTGGAGCAATAACTTTTCAATACCAGTTTATTACTTGATTAAAACTACTTCTAAATTCCATGCCGGGAAAATTCGTAGTTTGCAAACACTAGTACGGCAATAAGCAACTACGCTTGTGCTGCTTCTTGTAGTACCCGTTGGGTAAGTTTAGCAGTGCGTTCCCAAGTAAATTGCTCCCTTCGCGCCAGTCCTCTAGAAATCAAAGTTTTCCTAAGAGTGTCGTCTTCTACAACAAGGCGAATACCCTCACTAATAGCTTCGACATCATAAGGATCAACTAACACTCCTGCATCACCCACCACTTCTGGAAGCGAAGTGACGGTAGATGTAACCACCGGAATACCACAAGCCATAGCCTCAAGAGCAGGTAAACCAAAACCCTCATAAAGGGAAGGAAACACCAGCGCTATTGCACCCCGATAATATGCTGGAAGTTTTTCTTCCGGAATAAAGCCTGCAAAGATTACTTTGTCTTGCAAACCTAGTTGATTAATTCGCTCAATAATTGTGTTATCCGGATCACCAGACAGCATCAGCCGTACTTCTTGGCTTATCCCTGACTGTGCAAAGGCAGCCAATAGGCGTGGTAAATTTTTGTGTGGTCTGCGGTTTCCCACGTAGAGAAGGTAAGGATACCCAGGTGTATGGCGATCGCCACTAGGAATGAATTCTGCTCCTACTCCGCACCCAACAACAACAACCTTCTCTTCAGGTAAATCCGCCCATTCGAGAATTTCCTGTTTGGAAAATTCCGAATTAGTCAGAACACAATATGCCCGTCGAGTTGCTGGACGGACTACAAAGCGAAAGTAAGGCTGCATTAATTTACTTGCTTCTTCTGGGAAGCGCAGAAGAATGAGGTCATGAATAGTAAATACAAAATGTACAGGACTCCATAGAGGTGCATTAAAACCGGGGTTAAAGTAAACTTTTGGCCGTAAATTTATCAACGACCAACTTTGCCACAAGATGTCCAAATGGTGAAAAGGGTAAGGAGCAAACCCTGGTGGCATATATTTAGCTCCTTCTAAGCGATTTGTAATTTCATAGGCAAAACGTCCAATGCCATGAGAACCAATCCAACGAGTATCAACGAGTATTGAAGAATTTGAAGACATAGCTCTCTTTTTAAAGCCTTTACTAATACCATTTTGGATTTTGGATTTTAGATTTTTGATTGAGAAACCCTCTTTGGGTATGGGTTACGTAAATCCATCTGTTGCAATCATTTTTCAAATTAGTATAACTTCTGTTCTCTATAACACCAATTCAGTATTTACAATTGTGACGAAAAAACCCTGTTGATTCTAGTTGGGCGTTAACATAATTTCCGTCTTTCCCATAAATCAACAGGGTTTTTTAGATTAGTGAATCCTTGTTCTAGATAATACCCAATCTCCTTAAATCTGTACTTAAATAATTCCTGACTGGAAATTACACATGCTCAAAATCTAAGTGCTTTATTAGTTCAAATTGCTCTGATGTACTTAGATTTTTTGTCCGATATTTTAATGGATAATAAGCTTCTTTAACAGTTGCTTCAATCATTTTAGATTGAGCTACATCCTTACGGATAAAAAAGGCATTAGTACCACTCGAATCACAACAAACTAATATATAATTCTTGGAATTAGCCAATTTTTTCAAAGCAGTTAATGATGCACCATGATAATAACCACTTGCATGTTTATTGTGTCTATTAAAATTTGCATCGTACTTAACTGTTACTGACTCTTCGTCTCCTAGTGATGCATTATACTCAATAACAACTACACGGGGAGAAATTGCACTTATTGCTTTCCAAACCCAGTTATATATTTCATGCGTATTACATAACTTGCTCAAAACTAAACTGAACGAACTATTGCATTAGCTATAGGACTTACGCAAAATAAACGTTTTGTAGGAGCAATTCATAAATTGCCTTTAGGTGAATTTGTTGTTTCAGAAATTTTCTGTGTAAGTCCTGAGCTATCTATGCTCATGGCATATCCTTCTTTTTTCTGCTTGAGCAGTATTTCCCAAAAATTGATTAAGCGTTCGGCAATTCGTTCATGGGTATAATGCTGATTGACTCTGGTTATCCCGTAACATCCTACTTCTTTATACCATTGTGCTTCGCAGATCATGCGTTCTATGATTGCTGCCAATTTCTGTGCATCTCCTTCTGCAAAGATCAAATCAGAACGCCCAATTACGTTAGGAATTTCGCCAGAACTTGAACCAATCACTGGTACACCCATTGCCATTGCTTCGATTAACACATGACCAAACTGCTCTTTCCAAGTCGCGATCGTACGCGAAGGTAGAACTAATACATCTAACTTGCTAATTTCCTCAGGTGCTTGGTCGTGGCGTACTGACCCCCGCCAAATTACTGAATCGGCAATCTGCTGCTTCTGCGCCTCCTGTCTAAGTGCTTGTTCACTAGAACCTGTACCAATCAGAATAATCCGGTATTTGAGTCCACGCTCTTGAAGTAAACGAGCAGCCGCAAAGATAGTGTCAATGCCCTTTTCAGGTACGAATCGTCCCAAAAAACCGATTTGAAAATGGTCATCTATGCGTTTTACCTCTCGCGGTGCAAACAAATGGGTATCTACTCCCATCTGTGGAATTACTTCCATCAATCCGGTGTATCCCCACTTCCTGAGTAAATTAGCCCCGTCATGGTTGCCTGAAAGCATCAGTTGCGTTGTATTCAATACAAATCGACGCAGCAATTTGCGTGGTATTGGCAAGGTTTTATCCAGGTTTTCCCAACCAAATACAACTAGTGGTTTGCCTGTAAGTCGGCTGCAAACTGCTAGTTCAAAAGCGCAAAGCGAGAATACTTCAATTTTTCGTCACTTCAGCTAACGAAAAATTAAGGCTTCACCCGAAAGTGATGTAAGAGCGCTAAGTGAGCCTTCTAGCCATTAACCATCTTACGAAGTGCTTCAGGTGATTGGGACTGTAAATTAGATCGAACCACATTTTAAACATCGCATCTGGTAAATACTCACCCCATTGGAATAACCACTTCTTAGAGACAGACCAGTTTCTAAAGTGTGGGTGAGTCACAAGCTGTTGATATATCTCGCGACGCTCTAACTTGGATAAACGTTTGAAGCGGGCAAGCAAGTAGCGATTGTGACAGATGTCAGCGCTAAAATGCAAGTCTGTAAGACTTTCTGCAATTTTTTTACCATAAACATGTCTAAGAAATTTTTTCTGTTCTTGATGCACGCGCTCTACAGTTACTTTCTCCTTTTCCAAGACATCTAGAGTCAAAAACGCTTGGCTGGTTGTGTTTGATCCATGCAAGCGAAATTTACTCAGCACTTCTAGTACAGACCCGATGACCGTAATAAATGGGGCGCAACGAAAGATTAGACTGTCTGCGTTACGTACAAATGCTTCATTCAATGGAAATAGAATTTCGGCTACTTCCCGACGCACACTCAGCGCAGAAGCTGGAGGTATGTTGTATACAAATCCACCGTTTTCCAGTGCCTCCTGCCCCATCCAGCCAGAAGCTAAACGCCGATACTTAGGGGTTGGTTTAATCAAGTTTCCCTCCCCATCAATTTGAATTACATTGTGAATTACAAAGCCATACTTAGCATCTGACTTAAACACCTCTACAACTTTTTCCAGCTTTCTATCCATCCAAACATCATCTGCATCAAGTAAGCAAATGATTTTACCTTTGCTGGCTTGATATGCTGCATTTAAAGCACTAGCAACACCACCATTTTGTTTGCTTATTAGTTTGATCCTAGAGTCCTTACGAACGTAGTTTGCAATCACTTCACAAGAGTTATCAGTGGAACCATCATCACAAACAATAACTTCAAAGTTTTGATATGTCTGACTAAGGACACTTTCTAAAGTCTCACTGATGTATCTGTCATAATTGTAATTGGCAACTAATACAGAGACTAATGGGCTGTCAAGAAGTGGGGACATTTGAATGGGTTGCAGCTTTTCAGTTTGCAGTTCTTGCATCAGTTTTTCCTTGTAGTTTTATTCACAATCTATTTGTATACAGATTTTTATACTTGTTCATTGAGCTTGAGATATTCTTTCCAAAATTCAACAGAGGTCAAATCCTTGAAAGCATGTTTCCACTCTGAACTGACAGATGACCATCTAACACGACTTTGAGCAATAAGTTTGAACCACCTAATTAAAATTCCAATACAAACTGAGCGATTCATTTGATGGTGCTTAACATAGCTATTTCCTTCTCTATAAATGAGAACCTTCTTTTTCCCAAAAACTTTGGGCCACCAGTCAGAATAATCAGAATTTATTTGATATAATACATCTTCATCGCTGAGTAAAAAATTTGGTATTAGATGACCATTGAGAGTCAATAAGCCAATTAATTTATTAAATTTTACTTCTTTATTATTTTTATTGAATTGAGTATTTTTTTGATAATCATTAAACTGTATATTTTGGCTTTTGTAGCTTTTACTTAGTTCTAAAACATGAGCATGTATGTTTTCTGGTTTATTACTTTTTATCAATTCTGACCCTTTCATGTAATCATCAAAAGCATTCAGAACCATTTCTGCTGAATTGTAATCAAATAAAAATAGTTTATGCAATAAAGCTTGCGTCAGAAATTTAACTGCATCTACATATTTTAATGATTGACGAATTGAGTGAGTTATCAAACGATTCCGAAGCTCGTAATAAGAACCCCAGGCAGGATTCTTCGCATAGAAGGGTTCATGCCAAACGGCTATACCAGGAAAAGCTACTATTGCTTTACCGAGGCGCTCTTTAATTCTCATTCCAAACTCCATGTCATCTACCTTTATAAAGAAAGGCAGTGGTAGCCCTGCTTCTTGAGCCGTTGTTCGTGAGAAAGAGAAAAACCAAAATCCGCTGTAATCTGGATCATCCTCCGACAACAAAAGATTTGTGACAGCAGGATTAACCAGGTTAAGATTGTACTTCAAAGGAACAATTGTAAACGGATGATATAAATAATTTCCATTACTATCCAAATATTTACTGTATAATGCCCCTGCCTCATACAATATATGCTTTTTATATAAATCCAACATCGCACCAGCTACAGTAAAGTCCTGGCTGGCATACTCGTACAAGGGGAAAAGTCTGTATATAGATTCACTTTCTAACTCAATGTCATCATCCATAAACAGGAAGTGTGTATGAGCATTATCTTGAAGAGCTTGGATTAATCCTCGGGTAAATCCTCCAGAACCACCTACATTCCTGTTAGGAATCAATTCAACTCTTGAATCGTCAAATTCATCTTTTTCTAATGTTCTGCCATTATCAACAACAAAAATTTTAAAATTCTTGTTTTGCAGGAAATCATCTTGTAAGATGGCATTGACTGTATTTTTTACATAAGTTTCCTTCTGAAAAGTACAGATAATAATACCTAAAGATACTTTCCTTATCTTCAATTGTTCGGTTGCAACAAATCCGCCTAGAAATGAACCATGCTCACTCAAGCAGGTTATTTCCAAATAAACTCGACCAGAATCTTCACTACGCCATGAATCTGGTAGTGAGATTTTCACAGGTTTGGATGGCTCACATTTATCAAAGTTCTCTACGTGGATTAGTTCCCTACCATCTTTGTTATGATGTTCTTGATAGAGACAAACTTGAAAGTTCCCCTCAAGCTTTAACAAGTAATATAGAGAGGATATCTCGGTATATTTAGCGTAAAACTTTTCATAAAATGAATTAAAATAGGTGTTGAATGACAAAACACCATTTTTAATTAGGGCAACCTCTGCATGTTGTGTACCCAAATTTAGGGATACTCCCTCACTGCATTTCATGTACAAGCTAGAGGTTTCGGCTGTACGAGGAAATCGAATTCTGCTTACTACGTTCATCTGGCTAATGCTGCTGAGTTTTTAGTTATTTAGTGTTTTTTTGGTAGATGCAGCACTTAGATTTAGTGAAGTTCTGTTTTTTAGACAATAGAAAGCTATTACCTTGGTCTAACAGATGTTATTTATCGTTTCTACATTGTGTTGGCTATCTCTTTCTCAAACAGACCCAGCGATCGCACTACTGCTTGATCCATGTCGTAGTATTTAAAATCTGCAAGTCGTCCTGCAAATAGTACTGTACCGTTGAGTTTCTCTACCTCTTTTAAGTAAAGGTCTAGACGTTCACGGCTTTCCTCCCGAAGGATGGGATAATAAGGGTCATTTTTACCGGGTAGATATGCTTGAGGATATTCCATCACCAGGGTGGTTTTGGGTGAGGTTTGTCCTGACAAATACTTCTGTTCGGTAATGCGGGTGATATCGTAATCATTGGGGTAGTTGACTGTTCCAACTTCTTGATACCACTCTTGGTCTAATGTCTCGAATTCAAAATTTATGCTACGGTATGGCAGTTCTCCATACATATAATCAAAAAAAGTATCAATTGGACCAGTGCAAATTATCCGGTTAAACTTAACGTCTTTAATAATCTCGCGGTAATCTGTATTTAGAAGTACTTTGATGTTAGGATGAGCCAACATTCGACGAAACATTTCGGTGTAGCCAAGTTTGGGCATAGCCTGGTAGGGATCTTGAAAATAACGATTATCCCGACTTATATAGACTGGAACACGTCCTGTTACTCCCCGGTCAAGTTCCTCTGGTTTTAGACCCCACTGCTTCATCGTGTAGCGGAGAAAGACATTTTCATAAATATAATCAGCTAAGAAGCTTAAATCTCCACTAGCACTCTCACGTAATTTGAGAATGGGTACTTTTACCCCAAAACCAAAATGCTCTAGAAGCAAATTCTCCAGCTTTTCTGCATATTTTGGCGGAAAAAGAGCATAGAGCGAATTTAGATTAAAAGGAATAGGGACTTTTTTACCTTCCAATACTCCCAGTACATGATGATAGTAGGGTCTCCACTCTGTAAATTGTGAGAGATAATCCCAAACTTTTTTGGATTTTGTGTGGAAAATATGGGGGCCATATTTATGTACTAGGATGCCATGCTCATTATAGTAGTCATAGGCATTACCACCAATGTGGTCTCGCCGTTCTACAATTAAGACTCTCTGTGCGAGTTGAGTGGCTATTCTCTCGGCTAGCACACAAGCAGAGTATCCAGCACCTACGATCAACCAGTCTACTTTCACGTAATTTCTCCTTGTTGAAGGCACAATTGAAGTTTGGAATTTTCACACTCGACTGAAGAATTCGTGCTTTTGTCAGCTTCTAATTCACTGGAAATATTTTCTGCTACAGTTGCTAGTAGCGATCGCAATTTCATGCGATGAATATACGGCCAACCACCTTCCTCTTCAATATTCTTTAATAGGGCGTAAAGTGCCTGACGATTGTTTGGCAGAGACTCCATAAATAGGCTATCTCGAATGTCTCGATGCAAACCCTCCAGCAACCGCAGCAACGCGAGTAGTGCTAGGCTGTTGTTCTGGCAAGTTTGAGCTTCAGAGCGAACCATCATTGCAATTTTTTTTAACCTTGAATTATTCCCTTGTTTCAGCTCTGTATTGATGTGCATTTCTGTCTGTTCCTAAGTAAGCTCGGTGTATAAAATTAAAGGTTTGTAGTAAACGCTTCAGCGCAAGAACGCTGACTACGAGCTAACTTATAAGCTTTACTTTCCTTTACATAATTCGGTTTATTCGCGCCAACTTACTTACAACAGAGGTGGAACATATTATTGATATCTAAATAAAAACAGTAGTCCAATTCTAGGTTAGGTAGGTTGACTGACTTGTTTAGTTGAATTTGTAGACTCTTGCTTGATAAATTTTCTCCTGATTTGGCGAATTTTGTTAGTTATCTTTACTCCAAGGGCAGTTCCCATAATAGGGTTAGCTCTGGCGACTGAAGCAGTAAACCAGACATCTATATGTTGATGCCTCTGATAAAGCAGTAGTCTCAACCAATCAGCTAAACTGTAAATGGGCGCTAGTTCGTAGAAGGCTTTTTCATTGTCAGTTTGGTCTCCAGAAATGAGAAAGGAGCCAAACACCTTCGCTTCTTGACGTGAAGGAGTTAGGACAAGTTCTTTTGTCAAAATTTCAGCCGCTTCAAGGAAAAGATCAGTTGTACATTCTTGCTGATTCAGGTTGGTTGTGATTTGCTCTGCAAATTCAACTACAGCATTTTGCAGGACATATAATCCCCAATCAATCGCTTTTTCGTTTTTTGGGGAACGCAGTACGGGAATATACTGATCACCGGATTGCTCATATCTCATGGTGCTACCGTGATCCGCAGCAGTGAAAAGCTCAAACAAGCATCTGTACTTGCAGAGAAAATAGCGATCGCTCGATTGGTCTATGTCATAGAAATAAGCGTGTAACTGGTCATTTCTAAACGGCTTAACTCGATCGTGAAAGGCAAAGTAAAAACCACAGAGTCCAGATTCTGGATAAAGACCAGCAATGCCCAACAATCTGCTAAAGGAGCGTTGTATGCGTCCACTCCAGCCAACATCGACAAAACCAAAGGGAACTCCATCGCCTAGTCCTTCTTGACGGAAATAACCAATCACCTTCTCGCGATAACTAGCAGCTGTTGAGATGATAAGTTCAGTAACCTCCTTCTCAGTGAAAACCTGCCTCAGTAAGTCACGTTCGTACTGCTTGAGATTGTGATCCCACTTTGTTTCTGGAAAACCATAACGACTCAGAATATCTTTAATTTGCTCTGGTGAAATATTAACGCGGGCACATATGGAACGAATTGATAAAAACTGAGTGATAGCATTAGTTCCAAACAAGAGCCAGTCAAGCACATCTTCGTTAATCTCCTCAATCGCAGGCATATGCCATGCTTGGCGAGAACCATATAAATAACGGCAGTCAATTGCAAATCCCCAATTTCGGCAGATAACTTGAGCGATTTTATGCAATATCTGCCCATCTCTGGCGACAAAGTATAGTCTTTGAATTCCTCTTTTTTGCGCTTCGACTAAGCACCAATACACAAAACCAAACAAAATTGGAGCCACCACACTTGCTGTTGTTTCCCAAATAACTTTTTTATGAGGACTAGTTTCTTGAGATAGCAAACGAGTAAGCCTGGTAGCGCCAACTAATAGGGATCGAAATTTTAAGGGAAGGCGATTTGTGTCAGCTATTTTTTCCTCATATCTATTGAGGTGAGTTTGAGTAAAAAATTCAAATGGAATACCAAGTTTTTTGGGAACTTTTACATCTGAATATCGATTATCCCCAATATGATATAACTGAGATGGTTTGAGAGATTCTGCTGCCAAACAGTGTTGAAATAACTGACCGGATGATTTATTGACCCTTGTCTTTGATGAAACGTACAAAGTACTGCCTGGTATCCAAATCTTGTTTTTTTCCAAGAAATTCCGAATAACCTCTTCAGGTAAATACATATCTGAAATATAGATTATTCGATTGTTTGCTTGATGGAGCGATTGAATTTTCTTTAGGGTTGCTGGTACTGGACGTAAACTTGATAGCTCGATTTCTATTTCCTTTTGTAACGCCTTTGCAACTTCGTCATTCGACCAGTTGAAGGAAGAAGAAAGCTGTTTATATATTTCCTCTAATGTGACTTCACCAGTCGGTATATTTTCCCTTGCTGCTCTTTCAGCCTCTATTCTTAACTGAGACCAAGAGTCTGGCGAAATCTGAATCAAATTGTCTTTTTTGAGTTGATAGCCTAATTCCCAAAAGAGGTGAGTTGGTCTAGCCCAAATCCGAGTTAGGGATGTATCAAACACGTCAAAGGAGTAAACAATCTTTTTCATCAGAGTCTCACCAATGTTGCTAGGGGGATTCAACAAAAAGTACAAAGCTTGACTTATGGATTTATTACAGTTTCTGTTGGTATAACCGACTCGAGGTCAGTTTTCGACAATAAATGCTCAAAATTCTGATAGAGTTGCAGATGCTTTTCAATAAATACAGTCTTTGAAAATTGATTTTCAACATCTTTTCTTGCTTGCTTACCCATTGCTTCCAAATCAGGGGACAGTAATGCTTGGCGTAAAGCTTGATTTAGTGCCTGCTGGTTAGTAGGTTCAACTAGGATGCCGTTGCGTCCCGTCTGGATCATTTCTGGAACACCCCCTGTGGAAAAACCAACGACTGAAGTAGATGCAGCCATTGCTTCTAGAACAGTAAGTGGTAGATTATCGGCAAGGGTACAAAAAAGCATAACGTCTGCCGCTGAATAGACTTTTGCTAATAAGTTAGGGTCTGAAATATAACCCATCTCTTTGTATTCAAGTCCTTTTAGTGCTTGTTTTAACTCCTCGTTACAAAGTCCTACAGCTATTACAAATGGAGATAAATCACGTATACTTTGAAGTGCTGCGATCGCATACTTCACACCTTTACGAGGATCGTCAAGAACGTGCGCTGAAATTGCAACTACTTTGCGATTTTCTGGAATACCTAAACTAATTTTTACTTCTTCTTTTTTTCTAAAAGAAAAAGGTTTCAAATCAAGACCATTAGCGATTACCACGGGTGAAGATTTGAACTTAAGAGCTTGTTGAGCCTGTTGAAGCATCCAATGGCTTGGAAATATATAGCGAATATTAAATTGCTCAGCAACCCATCGTTTGATTGCCTGAACTTCTCGTGTGCGATCGCGTAGTTGATTCTTCCATCCATCTTGAGGTAATTGTGGGCACTTGTGACAGTAGCTAGTAAATTTTTCACACCCCATTGGGTACAGACAACCACCAGTAAATGGGGAACAATCATGTACTGTAAAAAATGTCGGTTTACGTCGAGAAGCTAGAGCTAAAGTTACTGGAGATATGGCACTATATAAATCATGAAAATGGACAATATCGTAATTTTCAAGAATTTTGCTCAGGTTAAACCAGTATTCAATAGGCAATAGTTCTCGGAAACCAAACTTGTTGATATCTCTATGAATCTTATTACAGAGTTTTAATCTCAAACCTTTTCCGTAAAGACTGTGTTGGAATGAAAGAGGCTCTTTGAAATTAAAGGCAATATAATGATCGGTCGGGTACCCTGCATCATTTAACCAGGTAGCAAGATCCTCGGCAACTCTGCTTGCTCCACCTCCATTTCTATCAGATTTGCTAATAATAGCTACTTTCATGCGATTCTGTATCATTTAATTTTCCAACTGCCTTAATTTCCAAGCTTTCCAAAGTTGTTGTCCTAAACTTGGTACATAAGGTTTAACTAAAGCTCTAATCGTAGTACTCCAGTGTATGGATGTCTTTAATTGGTACACTACAATCCATAACAATTGCAGTCCTTCAACTGTTTGTTGCTCTCGTAGAAGCTTGTAAGCAAGACCGCGTAGGCGAAGACCCCACACCTGGGAAGCATTTGGGAAGTTTACTAAAAGATTCCAAAAAGGTTGTAGTTTTTGAATGTCTGTGCTTTGCAGCAGAGCATCCTGACCGTACTTGTTTAACCAACATCTTTGATAGGCCTGTTTGTCGAAAAAGCCAAGAGTAGCCCACCAAAACCGTTGATAGGCTTCTTCATCGAAGTTTTGGGATTTGTCTTGCAGGCATTCTTGTACGGCTTTGAGGGAAATTGTGAAGGCGTTTTTTAGTTGCTTCTCACGGTTAGTACTGGTAATCCCGGAATTATCTATTCGCCGACGCAGGAGAATATCTGGCAAAGTAGCTAAACGTGATAAGCGGCTTAGTCGCAACCAAAGGTCATAGTCTTCGACATAACGCATATCTTCGTTATACCCTCCCAACACCTGCATTAGGCTGCGTCGTGCCATAAGTGTGGAGTGGTGCAAAAAGTTATTAATTAGCAGGAGAGCCTGTAAGCTTTCGTGATCTATGGGCAAATAATCTTCGCCTATAGTAGAACCTTGACGATTTATAACTTCTACAGCCGTTCCTAAGGCACCAACTTCTGGATGACTATCAAGGAAGCGAGTTTGTAATTCAAGGCGATTAGGAAGTGAAACATCATCCACATCCTGTCGAGCTAAGTACTCTCCTTTAGCCACTGCAAGTCCTCTATTTAGAGATTTTTCTAATCCCAAATTTTTCTCATTGTGGACAAGTACAATTCGAGCATCTTGAGCAGCATATTCTGAGAGAATTTGTGATGTTTTATCTGTAGAGCCATCGTTAACAATGATGAATTCAAAGTCATTCAAAGTTTGACCAAGAAGACTTTCTATAGCTTCCTTTAGGTAACTTTCACCATTGTAAACACACATTAGTATGCTGACTTTAACCATATAATCAAATCCTGCATTTTGTCTTGCTTGAATTCCACAGGTAACTTAACAGTTGACTTAGCCTATAGTGTAGGTTTCTTTTCAAAACGCTTTTCAACGGAGATACTCTGCCTGTGAAAGAGCTTCTGATTTTAACTCATTCAATCACTTTATCCATACTTTAGAAGTAAGCTTTGTAAATTCTCTTAAAGAAATCAGTCTTTGAATCAATGCATTCATGATCAACTTTTGAGCATATACTTTTCTTCGTCCATCTTTTATTAAATATGGAAGTACCGTCTCTAGCAAAAAGGCTGTAGCTGCTTTAGATGAGACGTAAGAACGGCTTTCACGAATCCAACTTTCGGAAAAGTGGTAATCAGGTATTCTTCCAACATGCTCATACTTAGGATCCCCGTTCCAAATTGTCAGCGGTTTTTGAATAAAGGAAAAAATTGCTCCTTTAGCTTCAAGTCTCAGACAAAAGTCGTAGTCTTGATGCTTTTTGAGACCCTCTCGAAAACGTGTAGTTTCTGCAAGTGAATGGTGCAGCATTAATGTACTAGTCAATATTTTGCCCTTATTGCTAAACAAATAATCTGCAACGGCTTCAGTTGATTCTTTTCCCTTTTTTGGAAAGAGAAATTTTTCGTCAAAAGCGTAATAGGTAGATTCTGAAATTCCCGAGTCACTATAAAATAATTGTGTGTAGCTGACCACTTTTTCAGGGTAAGGATGCTTTTGAATAGAGGCAAGTTGTAACTCTATCTTATTAGGAACCCATGCATCATCTGAATCTAAAAATGCAACATACTCCCCTCTAGCTGCTTCGATACCAGTATTGCGAGCAACCGCTCCTCCACTATTGGTTGGGAGACGAATATAGCGAATTCTTGAATCACCAATAACCTTTACGACTTCTTCGGTATTATCTACAGAGCCATCGTCAATGACTATGATTTCTATATTTTTATAAGATTGATTAATTACACTGTTTAGAGGAATACCTATCAATTTTGCACGATTGTAGGTTGGGATGATGACACTAACTAGTGGTTCTCCAAGCAATTGATTCACTTTATCCATATTTGTAAGATAATTTCACCAAAAAATTGTAAAAATTGCCGCAATGAAAGATTCTAGGATATTTCATTACTAATGTAATTATTGTAATAATTTTATATATTTTATATAATTCTATGTGTAATATATTCGTTTTGATTGGTACAGTTTTGTTTGTAATACTGTCAGCATATCGATTAAAAAGTAAAGCTAGCTTCCTTGACTCTAGTTTGCTATTATAGCCCCATATAAACAACGTTTCCCATCGAGGTAAACCACTGTAGTAAACTAATTTTTTATGAAATGTTGTCACATGATTATGACTATGCACTCTTCTCATTGCAACTGGTACTTCTAAACTTCCAGGGAGCAATTTACCAACCGCAGCCATTTTAAACCACATCACAATATCTTCACTAAATTCAAGATGCTCATCGAAATAACCTGTTCGTCCAAAAATTGCTTTACGAACCACTAGTCCATCAGCGTGAAACCAACCAACTTCTTCTTTTTTCACTAAAGTCTCAAATAATAAATCGGGTTCTATAATTTCATTAACAGTGGTTAGTTTCCTGGTATTACGACCAATGGAAGCCCATTTTTCTTGACTTTCCTCATCTTGGAAATATGTTCCAACTGCTTCATAAACTCCGTCTATTTCAGGATATTTATTGAATTTTTCGATTGCTACCTTGAAACGCCCTGGTAAGTAAAAGTCATCAGCATCCAAGAATGCTATATAATCAAAATTAGCTTTCTGTATTCCTAAATTTCTACTTGCACTTGCACCATGATTTTTTTTATCATTATGACAAAATAGTTTAACTAGAGAATATTCATTTGCTAATTCTTGGCATACTTTAAGGGAGTTATCTGGAGAAGCATCTTCTATCAAAATTATCTCTCCAACTTCAGGTTGAGATAATGCAGATTCTACAGCTTGTCGAATATATTTTTCCGCCTTGTATACAGGAATGACTATTGATATTTGCATCGGCTCCTTTCTTCCTAAGCTTTACTCTTCTTCAAATTGCTTTCAAAGCCTTATAGCTTAACCCTATTCTGTCAGAGTCGGTTTAAACGTTAATTTCTTGTGGGCTAAAATAACGTCAATTTGCTGCTATTACTCCTCAATTATTTTTGAATTTAACCAAAATTAGTAATAGTTTCAAATTTGAGGAGATGCAATTATTAATCAGGTCGCAATAATTGAGGGTCATCTACTACATGCCAATGTATCGGTTGATAATATAAATTGTTGCTAATAGTAACCATCTTTTCTTCAGGTTGTTTTACATTGAATCTAAAAGAGTTGACTATATCAAGATTAGCGTGCGGATCCGTTTTTTTGATATAAATTTGCATATCATAAGCACCAGGAATTAAACCACAGTGCGGCATTTGAACCTTTATTTCATTATTACCTGTTTTCAAGTATAGGGGCTGCCTTTCATATTGACTCTCTATTAGCAAGACCATCTGACCTTCACGAGCAAAATTTCTAATTTCAATACCCACAGCGAGATTTCTAAAGTTTTGGCGAACTTTACAACCTATACATAAATGAACAAGATTACCAGTTATAGGTGATTCCAAAACTTTTCCCTCTTCATCTTTGAAACAAAGATAGACAATATCTACACCTAAACTCTCTCTTTCAGTTTTTTCTGGTAACAATAGAATTCCACTTCCTGAGACATCAACACTTGTTAAAAATAAATCTTCCTCATATTTTTTGACGACTATATCGGCTGCTCCTTTTGTCACCATCTGACCTTGAGAAATGTAAACAGCAGATTCGCAAATAGCAGGGATGGAAGATGAGTTGTGAGAAACTAATATAAAAGACGTTCCTCTTTCGCGAAGCTCAGATAGTTTGTATGAACACTTTGCTCTAAACCTAACATCACCTACTGCCAGTACTTCATCAATTAGAAGAATATCCGGCTCAGTATGAATCGCACTGGCAAACCCCAACCGCGCCGCCATTCCAGAACTGTAGCTTTGCACTGGTGAATCAATCGCATCTCCAATTTCTGCAAACTCTATAACTTCATCAAATCGCTCATCAATTTCCTTTTTAGACAAACCCAAAATTGACATATTGGCATAAATATTTTCTCGTCCCGTCAAAATTGGATTAAATCCTGCTCCCAATGCAATCAACGGTGCTACCCGACCGTTAACTTCTACAAAGCCTGCATCTGGCTTAATCAACCCTGCAATAATCCTTAGTAGAGTTGATTTTCCGCTGCCATTTTTTCCAACTAAACCGAGTGCTTCTCCTCGTCGCAATTGAAAACTGACATTGTTCAGCGCCCAAAATTCTTTTTTTCGCAAAGTATCACTTTTCTCGCGCAGTCCTAATAGTTCAGAGGTAATATCCTGAACACCATAGAGCAAAGACCGCTTTAAATCCCGACAAAACTTTTTGGAAACTCCATTCACTGAAAGCACAATATCATTCTCACTACCTTGCGGCTTTGCTGTCATATCTTGCTCATTGATGCTCATCATGATTACGAACTAATCCTCTCAACTACAAAGGGCATTGCTAAACGATAGATAATCCAAGCTAGCAATAATCCTAGAATTCCAACTAGACTTGCTATCCAAAATCCTTGAGGGTCAGATATCACACCTGTTGTTGCTAATTCCCGTGTTGTTACTAACAAAGGTGTAACAGGATTTAGCTTTACAATGGTGCCAAATACTCCATCATTGGGAATTGGATAGACCACTGGTGTGAGAAATAGCCAAAATCCAGTAATCAAGGTTAGTCCCATTGTAAAATCTTGATAAAGAGCGCCCATTGGTGCTAACAGCAAACCAATAAACGTTCCAAATAATACTAAATGAATTAATGCTACTGGTGCTAGAATTACGCTCCAAGTTATTGGTATTTTGAACCAGATGAACAATCCGACAATCAGAATTAACTTGATGCCAAAATTGAAAAAAACTTCGCCTAGTTTGGCAACAATTAACGCTTCTCGAGGAAAGTTAATTCTAGCCAGCATTGATTTAGCAGCTGTTACTGCTTGAGGTGGGCCATTTAGTGCTTCTACAAAGGTTTGCCACAGAGTCATGCTGAACATGACGTAGGCTGGATAAGGTAAATCGGTGGTTCCGAGATTAACAACCCCACTACCTTTAGCAAGGGTAAAGCTTGCTGCCATTACCACTGGTGGGATAATAGCCCAAAAAATACCCAGAAATGACTGACGGTATTTAGCGCTGATATCCCGAATAAGTAAACGCCAAGCTAGTTCTCGTGATGCCAGCAAATCATGGCCCATTTCCTTGAACAACTGGCGCGGATGTCTCATTCTACTCTCGGGGCGATGCACTACTCTATAGGATTTGCGAGTAATTCCCTGTTTCAAGACTGGATCGTGTCTAGAATTTTGCTGGCTTTTCATAATCGGATGGATAATTTCATACAGTTAGGCTCAAACGAAACATCCGTTAGTTTGCTAGTAGCACACCAAAGTGTTATGCCACGCTAGAAAGTAGAACGGCTCTTTGTATTTCTAAATTTCTTGCCAATACTCGCGTTCAGCCTGGCTTACCTCCATGATGAGTTTTTGTGTTTTCATCTAGCTTAAATAAAGGGGGTAGGAAATAGAGAATAAAGAGTAGGGGAAGAAGTCTTTTTTGTACAAGGTTTGTGGGATTTTCCCGTGATTGACTAACTTAAAGATAGGGGGTCGTAGGGGTACATCAAGTAGCGTCTGCCGTGAGGGAGATTGCATTTGGGCGGCAGTTTATCGGTTTGATGATAAGATTCTGGTCTACATGCTTCGCTCGTACAAGGGTGGGGAGTGGATGTACGTAGTTCATGATGGCTACTTAATTCATGTGTTAAATCAATTCTACAACGCCCTACAATTTTACTAGTAGCCAAAATATTTGAACATTCTCTTCAGAGGAATTACTGTTTTGCTTTCATATAGTTACTTCCTTGAGCAATTTTAGTATCAGGGAATATTTAGTCAATTTATATGCATTTTTGTCTCAGCTCTCAATTAGTTGCAAATGTGACAAAAAAAATTAATTACTTAGGTGGTCACTTAAGCATTAAGGGCTGTAAAGCTTGACTGCACTGGCTTTAAACAAAACACTTTCATGCAAAATCTAGTCAAAAATCCATTGGTTCGTGCTGATTTTTATCTCTTAACTGCCAAGTGCTTGATATTGCAGGCAGTTTCATTTGAAAATTTACTCACATTAATCAGGATTTTTACGAAAACTAACTCTACAGCTGATCAAGTATAATCCCTAATTTAGTCTAAAATCATCAAGAAATAGTGGTAGGTTCTTTTTGATGCACCCCAAGTTCAATACTTGCTGTATGCTCAAGCTTTTATTTAGCGATTTGGGAGTTTTTTGGCATTAAACTTTTGTGGTAAAGAGTAAGCAAAAAACCTTAAATAACTAAAATTATTCGCTTTTCCATCCCAAATAGCGTTCGCGGATATGAAACGGAGTACTAAAACAATTAGATGTCAACAGTTGCTTAAAAGCTAACCACAAAAAAGGTGGAATCGTCTTTGTATAACGACCCCAGAGGCGACGAGGTTCTTGAAGCCACCGATACAACCATTCAAAACCTAATTCTCGCACCAAACGGGGTGCCCTTTTATGGATTCCCGCATAAACCGGAAATACCCCACCCAATCCAATCATTACTGCCTGAATTTTATCTTGGTGCTGAGCCATCCATTTTTCTTGTTTGGGACATCCTAAAGATATGAAGGCTACACCTGCACCGCTAGAATTAATCTTGTGAATGAGAGCTTCGTCTTCTGCCGCAGTCATTGGACGAAACGGCAACGGTTCCATTGCCGCAATTTTCAGCTTGGGAAATTCCTCCTGTAACTTTGCTCTCATGCGAGAAAGGATTTCTGTTTGAGAACCCAGAAAAAAAACACTTACATCAAGTGTTTGAGCTAGCTGACACGTTGCCAATAAAATATCCATCCCCGCTACACGATCTTGATGTCGCGCTCCTAAAAGCCTCATCATCCAAACAAGAGGCATACCATCCGGAGTGATTAAATCTGCACTTTGTAACACACCAGCAAATTCTGTATTCCAATGAGCCTCCATTAACATATGCACGTTGGCTACACATACAGTCCTACTTTCGTGAGCGATCGCCCATCTCAGTATTGTCTGTATCTGCTCGTCAAAGCGTAAGGCAGTTACTGGAAACTCTAGCACTTTTTGAGTAGGTAGAAATGCCCTTCCTACCATAAAGTCACTCCTTGTGTCACACATCAATTCACACTCACCAGCTAAACCATTGCCAATAAACAATATTTCAGGTCACGTTACTCCTGACTTTTTATCGGGTTCGGATATGGTCTGTAGTTAACACATGGAGATGCAAAATCTTCTACAGTAAATTACTGTTTCCCTGGTAATAATTTAAGCGAACTAATCTGTATCTTACTTTACTCTAGAACGGTACATTGTCAGTACTTTTTAAGTAAACTTCATATTTTTTTTATATTAGCCTTACATTTACTTCATAAAAACATTACAAATGATCATATAAACAAAAAAAGCCACATACTTTACGCATAAATTATTAGGCAACAAAGCAGGTATATAGACAGTAAAACTGGCTTCCTACGCGTAAGTATTGGCAATCAAAAAATATGTTAGTTTAATAAATTTTATATGCGAAAGTCAGGCTAATAAATATAACTTAGTGTGCTAGTGAAATAACTGTCACTTAGTACAGCGAAATCAACGGCTTTGTTTTTATTATCTTATTCAAGCCCAAAAAAAAGGGGGAAGTTAAAACTTTCTTCCCCCTTTCCTTTATTTTTATTTTTGTCTTGTTCTTCGTCTGTCTTTAGCCTCTGGCGCAGCATCTGCTGTTGTTTTTTAATTTGTCGCTTTCTAGCAGCTCCGCCTCTACCTTTATCATTTCTACCTTCTCGCCGGGGAGATTCCCATCTTTTTAATCGCATAATAATTACCCTTACTTGACTGCAAAACTAAATCTATATTTAGAGAATAACCATTTTAGATGGTAAGCAAACTAGCATTTTTTACTAGCGATTCATAATACTATTTATATTGTAGTTTATAATTGTCTCTTCGTCAAATTAAAACAATGGTAAAGATAGAAAAGTATGATGATAATTTTGGGTTATTCTCACTGTTGTCTATATACATCTAAATCTGTAAATCCATAAGTCAAAAAGTTAAATTAACTACTAATATTTAGATTAATATCAGGTTTTTCAATTATAATCCTGATTATAATTGTATTTTTAATACATAGTATTTTCCACAGGAGTTTAGCACAGCCAGAGTTATTGTTAACACTAATTTGTTCTTTGTTCGTAAATAGGTATTGATTAACTCATGATAAGCATTCATCCTTACCCAAGCTTCATCCGGATATAAATATAAGAATTTCAAAAATAACACATAAATTATACGGTTCAGATCAGACAACTTGCCAGGTAATTATCTAGCTCAGAGATGTTGTACGATCTCTTCTTTACGAGCATAGAATTTCCATAAATAACCCTGAACTGAAAAATATTAAAGTATAAGTTTAATTAATAGAAAATTGACGCTAAACATAACGAAAGTAGCAGTAATTCATGAATTACCGCTACGCAAGAATCAGGTTTTCGGCCACATCTTGCGTAATTCCTGTAATATTTGAGTGCGATCGCCAATGGGGAGAACAAATTTTTCAAGCTGGTTATCAATAAGTTTATACCCCACATGAGACATACCACCTATGGAAGTAAGTGAGGGTCTCTTATATCAAGTTCGTTTAATCTGTTATCATTCCCGCTAGTCTAGCACCCCACCCCTTACCCCTCCCCGCGTGCGGGGAGGGGCGGTTTTGGCGCTAGCCAAAGCCGGGGTGGGGTTCTTTGGGGAATGACAAGTAATCAACCGGATTTGATATTACTCCCACGCCTTGGGAACGGGAAACAAGGAAGACTGTTCCAAGTTATTGTACTTTTCGTTTGAATAAGGTACAGGGATAGTAGGGGCAATTCATGAATTGCCCCTACAAAGGTCTGCATTTCACTCAATTGAAAACCGCTATAATTGTTGCTTGCTTCGCTTTTGTTTGTTGGCAGCAATTCTGGAATAAAGCTAAAAAGATTTACCGTGGCTGCTGCCCGAATAAGTATAAAAATAAATCCTTATTCACCAATCACAGACACAAATGGTTGCCTATGTTAAATCATGGGCAGGAGGAGAATCGAACTCCTATGGGCGTAAGCCCGCCACATTTTGAGTGTGGTGCGTCTACCAGTTTCGCCACCCGCCCTTGGGTGCAACTTCACTATTATAATCTACTTTTGAATGATTTTGCAATAGTTTTTGATATTCTTTGCTACTTGCCCAACGGTCAATTTCTCGGGCCCGCAACACAGGTACTGGATGGGTAAGTTGGGCAGTGCGTGCGGCCTTGACCATTTCACCTAATTCATTCTTACTGATATCATCGTAGGCACGAGCCTGGGCAACAAAGGCATCGAGATTAAGTTGTGGTGCTAGAGTGGGTGAACCGCCAGTAAGTTTCATCAATACAGACATAACAACTTTGGGGTCTTGAGTTGCCAACAATGCTGCGCGATCGCAAGTAAATTCAGCACAGCGTACCCATTCCAAAAGTTGTGCCTGTATAGCTTGGGCGATAAATGTGCCGACGGTGGGTAAAGTTGCCGCTGCTAATATCAATATATTTACTGGAGTCAAATAAACACTATGGTCACACTTGAGGTGTCCCAATTCATGGGCAATTACTGCTTGAGTTTCCTCGGGTGTGAGCATATCAATTAGCGAGGTGTGTACCACGATAAAAGGTTGCTTTCCTCGCATAGCGAAGGTGTAAGCGTTGGGAGCCGGATGCTGTCTGATATATAATTGGGGTGGCTCCATATCCAGGATATTGCAGGCTTCTATTAGTAATTTATGTAAATGTGGTAGTTGCTTTTCGCCTACCAATATACTAGAGGCAATATTTTCGACATAGAAAAGCTGCTCTGCCACTGGGCCCAAGAGATTCCGTACCATCATATCTATACCGGGAATCTGCTTGAGTGCTTTGGTTGCTTCGAGGTCTAGCGGATGACGGAAAAAATCTGCTTTTAGACCAATTAGCGGAGTCTTGTAGGAGTACATGGCAGGCGCAATTTGGAAACAGTGGGGTTGCTTGGACTGGTTTGATACCAGCCCTACAACCCTAAGTATAGCGAGAACAAACAAAAGATTGTTGGTGGTTGATGGTTAATGGTTCATAGTTCATAGTTCATGGTTCATTGCTAATTGCTAATTGCGCTCTTGTTCATTGCCATTAACCATTAACTATTAACCATTAACCATTAACGATTTATCGATGCTTGCTCAGAAGTACCGTTGGATGTAACTTCTGTATCTGTTACAGATGAATTCAAACGCTCAATTTTTGCTCCTACCTGCTGCAATTTTAAATCTAGGCGATCGTAACCGCGATCAAGGTAGCGCAGTCCCTGAATTGTTGTTGTGCCGTCTGCTGCTAAACCTGCTACGACTAACGCAGCTGCTGCCCGTAAGTCGGTACCAATTACAGGTGCGCCTGATAAGATTGGTACTCCTCGAACAAAGGCTGCATTGCCTTTAACGCGAATGTCTGCTCCCAAACGATTTAACTCGGAAGCATGACGCAAGCGATTTTCAAATACTGTTTCGTTAATCAGGCTATCACCTTCCGCTATTGTTAGCAAAGACATAAACGGCGCTTGCATATCGGTGGGAAAGCCTGGATGGGGCATGGTTTCAATGTCTGCTGCTACGAGTCTTTCGGCTGGTAAGACACGCAAGCTGTTGGGTTCTTCTTCAATTATAGGAACACCAATTTCCCCTAGTTTGGCAATTACTGGTAAAAGATGTTCTGGAACTACTGGTGATATCACCAAATCTGAACGGGTAATTGCTCCCGCTACTAAAAAAGTTCCTGCTTCAATGCGATCAGGAATGATACTGTAATCGATAGAGTGTAATTTAGGAACGCCTTCGATTGTAATCGTACTTGTTCCAGCACCCTGAATCTTTGCTCCCATCGCGTTACAGAAATTCGCCAAATCCACTACTTCTGGCTCACGGGCAGCGTTTTCAATAATAGTTTCGCCATCTGCTAGGGTAGCAGCCATCATCAACGTTTCTGTTGCTCCCACACTGGGAATATCCAGATAAATTTTTGCTCCCTTCAGTCGGCGGCTATTGCCAGGAACATAGGCATTACAAATGCCATGCTCAATCTGTACTTCGGCTCCCATTGCTTGCAGTCCTCGGACATGCAGATCCACTGGTCTTGCGCCAATAGCACAACCACCAGGTAAAGGCATCTGCGCCACTCCCAGACGTGCCAGAATTGGACCGATCGCAAAAAAACTCGCTCGTAATTGAGTCACCAATTCGTACGGAGCTTTGGAAGTAGTAAATTCACTAGCGTTGATGTCTACAATATCACCATCTCGCTGCAAGCGAACGCCTAAAGCCGTTAACACCTGTGCCATCCGTTCTACGTCAGCCAATAACGGTACGTTACGGATGCGACAGTCTCCCGAACAGAGCAAAGCTCCTGCCATAATTACCAGTGCAGAATTTTTCGCCCCACTAATTTTTACATGGCCTTGCAAACGATGCCCGCCCCATATTTGTAGAACTGAGGAGTCTACTGTGGTTGCAATATTGACATCTGATAAGCCGTTAGAAGGATTAATAAACCTACCCTCCAAAAAAACTATAAATTTTCAAAGTTTTAAGTTGGTTTTGATTCTACAGGAAAGAATAAATTTGTCTACATTATTGCACTACATCTGAGAACGACAATTTTTGTTTTGGGAATATAGGACAAGCTACAACGCGCTAAAGCTTGTTTGTCATCATTTACAAATTCTCAGGAAAACCTAGCGATCGCACTCCTAGTACAGGCAAAACTCAATACTCAGTAGCAGGGAGTGGGGCGCTTGGGCTAGGGGTTAGGGGTTAGGGGTTAGAGGCTAGGGCGTGTTTTCAAACTGTGAGATCCCCCCCTACCCCCCCTTTTTAAGGGGGGGAAATCTTCTCAAAGTCCCCCTTTTTAAGGGGGATTTAGGGGGATCGCAAACTCAACTAATAACGTAAAGATTAGTTTGAAAACACGCCCTAGGGGAAAATCCAATGACAAATGACTATTGACTATTGACTATTGACACTAATGAAAAATTGAGTAACAATAGAAAACGGTCAATAAACCGATTCGCAAGCGGAACTGGCGGAATTGGCAGACGCGCTAGATTCAGGTTCTAGTGCCGAAAGGCTTCCGGGTTCAAGTCCCGGGTTCCGCATTTGAAGTTAGGAGTTATGAGTTAGGAGTTATGAATTATATTATTCATACTTAATTCTTAACTCCTCACTCCTAACTCCTAACTTTCAATGTTAACTAGTTTACAGAATCCTTTAGTTAAAGAAATTCGCAAATTACACTCTGCTAAGGAGCGACATAAGCAGGGTTTATTTTTAATAGAGGGTACGCATCTTCTGGAGGAAGCTTTGGCGGTAAATTACCCGCTTGTTGCTGTGTGTTGTACTCCAGCATGGCAAATTGCGCATCCTTCATTATGGCAAAAAGCTCAAGAAAAATGCGATCGCGCTGAAGTTGTCAGTGAGGACGTTATAGCGGCGATCGCAACTACAGTCCAACCTGATGGAGTTGTGGCGACGGCGAAACGAGGACATCGCCAAACTCAAGTACCGTTTTCTGGTTTGGTGTTGGCTTTGGAAACTGTACAAGATCCAGGTAATTTGGGTACAATGATTCGCACTGCGGCGGCGGCGGGAGCATCCGGTTTATGGTTGAGTGGAGATAGTGTAGATTTAGACAATCCCAAGGTATTACGTGCTACGGCTGGGCAATGGTTTCGTCTACCGATGGCGGTAAGTCCAGATTTAAAAGCTACAGTAGAACAAGCCAAACAGGCGGGAATGCAAGCGATCGCGACTTTGCCCAGTGCCAATGTAACCTACTGGCAGGTAGACTGGTGTAAACCGAGCTTGATTTTGTTGGGAAATGAAGGTGCTGGTTTATCAGCTGAATTAGCAGCAATGGCAGATTTACAAGTAAAAATTCCCCTCAGTCCTGGGGTAGAGTCTTTGAATGTGGCGATCGCAGCTGCTTTAATGTTGTATGAGGCGCAACGGCAGAAGAGTTAGGAGTTAGGAGTTAGGAGTTAGGAGTTAGGAGTTACTAAGACGTTTTAGTTATTTAATGCTTAAAACATGAAGTTCTTACTCCTGTGTTTTCTTTTGTTGAAAATATTGTTCAATATCAGCAACTGCGTCTTCCCAAGCAGTTAAATCAATTATTGAGGAATTTTCTGCTACTTGGTTATCACTAGCATTACCATTGGGCAATTTCGCTACTATTTCATCTTCGGCAGAATTTTCATGCAAGATTTGTTGCAATTGATCGAGAGATTCTTGAAACTCTTTAGCAGCAGTGCTACGCTGTTCTTGCTGATTTTGCTCCATTTTTTAATCCCCAACCGGTACGAGTACAGCGTCACTTACACACCATAAAATAGCACTTTTACAGGTTATAACATTTTGGATTTTGGATTTTAGATTTTGGATTGTACAAATCTTGCTAATTGGGTGTTTTGGCAATTTATCTGTCGTAAAGATTTTGCCAAATGGTATTACGTCTTTTAAATTGTATTGAATAGCAAAAATAACCGCCATAACAGATTAAGGTACTTCATGTCTCAAATTTATATATTAAAAGGTTTTATGGCAAAATCAGCTAAAGTGACAGTGAAACTTTGCTGCTTTCCTGTGGCGACAAAGGTAACTACGACTTCGCAAGCTACTGCAACTGCTAAAGTAACTAAGTTGCGTGCCAAAGGATAGTCGCAGATATCATCATTTACAGGTGAAGGTACGCGGTAGATTTGGTTCCAGATAATTTCCGCGTACTCTGAAGCTAAGCCTACATGCAAGCAAGGTATCTGAGAATTATTACAATAATCAAATACAGCTTGACGGCTGCTACTGTTATCAAAGGTATCGATAACAAGGGCGCTACCTTCTAATAACTGTCCTGCATTGGCTGGGGTTAATTCTTTTGAACGCCCATCAACTGCAATACCTAAAGCGCGGTAAAGGGTATTGGTAAGAATTTTGGCTTTATATGCACCAACATCGGAACGGTAGTAAGGTTGGGTGGAAAGGTTACGTTCTTCGATGCGATCGCGATCTATTACCCGCAACTTGCCAAAACCAGAACGGGCGAGATTTTCAGTGATATTCGCACCCAACGCCCCAGCACCACAAATAGTGACGGGAAAGCCCCGCAGTTTAGTCATAAGTGTAGGGGTACGGTGTAGTTGTTCGTGGATGAACATAAGTTAGTCATTAGTCATTAGTCATTGGTCATTAGTCATTGGTCATTAGTCATTGGTCATTGGTCATTGGTCATTAGTTAAAATTTGAGGATATGACCATTAACCATTAACCATTAACCATTAACCATTAACCTATTCAAATCTTTGCTCTACAACACCAACAAGTGATTGTAAGTCAAATTTTTCGTCTTCGCCACTTAGACAAATTCCTGCGCTGATAACAGTCAAGTCAGTTTTTGAGATCGCACTAGTGTGACGATCGCCGTCAGCAGTTGTCCACTCAATAACCCAATGGTCTTTGCGATCGCGATATTCTTGTAATTCTCCGCCACCCATCTGCAATGCTTTTCGCAAGCGTTTTTCATCACGCTGTTGTTGCTGCAATACAGCAAATTCTTTCGCTTGTTGGGCGGCTAAGTCGTATACTGTTCGCATCTCTGGTGTGATGCCTTTAAAATGTAATTCTTGTGGCGGTGTGACTTGTTTAAGGTGTTCTCGCAGTTGTTCGCTAACAAACGGATCTGCACGGCGATCGCACTCATCAAACCACCAAGCACCACCATCTGTTCGCGCCACTATCACCTCAAACCGCGCTCCTTCTGCGACTAAATGCACGATTACTGGTTTACAATAGCCGAAACGCTGCTGCATATCTGCTTCATTAACTGGGTATGCTAACCAAGTTTGGGATCGCAATACATGAGCAAGTCGCAAACGTAGAGGTTTGAGATGTTGCAAATATTCAGCTATTTGCGGTAAGTTGGGTTCTTCGACAAACTCTGCTGTTTTCTCGTCCACTGGTTGAAAAATACCCCAACCTTCAAAGTTGCGAGTTTGCAGAGTAAATGTATAAACTATTCCCACAACCCTAGTTCGCACTTTGCCACCAGGTACGCACGGTGCGATAAACTCGGTTGAGCGTAAATTATTTTCCTGTGCAGCGAGTTGGTTAAGAAGCTTGCGGATGTCTGTCATGATTGGTTGATGGTTAATGGTTAATGGTTAATAGTTAATAGTGAATGGTTAATAGCCATGAACTATGAACCATGAACAACTAACTCCTAACTCTTAACTCCTAACTCCTAACTCTAAAGGTATAGCACCTAACAATCCTTTGCGAAAATCTGTTAAAAGTTGACGTGCAGTTCGTTCTACATCGCCTGTGTATCGCTGTTCTGCTAAGATGTGCAAGTATGATTCACCTGTATAGGATGTGGGATCGAGTTCGTAGCGCGATCGCAAGGGATTTTCTGGTAATAAATCAGCATGTGTAGCATAAAGATTATTCAGTATATCTACGAATGCTGCTGCTACTAACTGATTATCATAAGATGCGTCGCCGATATCGTCACAAATAGCTAATTTCAATGCTGCTTCTTGGTCTTCCAGCTTAACAGGGATGATACCAGGAGCGTCTAATAATTCCAAGTCTTTGGAAATTCGCACCCAACGCAGTTGGCGAGTAACGCCAGGACGAGCAGCACTTTCTACGACTCGCCGTCCTACCAGACGGTTAATCAAAGCTGATTTGCCGACATTGGGAAAACCAATCACTACAGCGCGAATCGGACGGGGCAACATACCGCGATTTTTGCGGCGTTGATTAATTGCTACACCAGCCGCTTGTGCTGCTTTTGACACTGCCGCCACCCCTTGTCCCTGCTGGGCATTGGTAAAATAAGGTTCTTCACCCTGACTTTTAAACCAGTCTGTCCACAGTTGCCTTACTTGTGCAGGAATCATATCTAGCCGGTTCAATACCAATATTCGCGTTTTACTTCCTATCCACTCTGATAATTGAGGATGGCACGTTGCTAAAGGAATGCGAGCATCCCGTACTTCTAAGACTACATCCACCAGTTTGAGATTTTCTTTGAGGTTTTTTTCAGCTTTAGCTATGTGACCGGGATACCACTGAATTATATTAGCTTTGTAGTTAGAGTTTATACTCATATTTATTTCATTTCCTATTGATATTTATGAGCCGTGAAATAAATTTCCGGCTAAATTTCGTAAATCCAATGTAGGTGGGGCTATGCCCTACAATGCCGAATTTGTAGGGCATAGCTCCACCTACGAATTAAGATTTTTAGCAATTCGCCAAAAATATTATAAATTTCCAGCTTAAAGCTTAAGTATTAGATAGGGCTTTCAACTCATTTTAATGGACTAAAGCCATTTGTAGAGTGCGTTAATGCAGTTTAATACTAAGTTGCATTCAAACAGATATAGCCATTTTGATTCAAAGTGAGGTACAGCCTGTCGTAGGGGCACAGCATTGCTGTGCCCCTACCCATGTGGTTTTTTATTCTCTTTCTGAACGCAACTTGGTATAACGCACACTATTTTGACTGGTGTAAAATAATCCTATTACCATCTGGGTCGTAGGCATAAATTTCTTTACCGTGAGAAGCGGTGATAATCTCTCCAGGTGGGGGATAGCCTAACGCACTCAGGTGAGCGATCGCATTTTCTAAATTACTCACCTCTAAACATAAACTCATTTTACTTTTAGTTGAGTTCTCAAATTCAGCATAGTGCGTTTGTTTTGGTTTAAAAATTCCTAATCTCAAACTCGAAAGATGGAACTCAGCATAGACATTTGGAATCAACTTTACTGGGTTTTGAGCCAGCAACTGTGTATAGAAATTAACTAAGATTTCGATATTAAATGATGCCAAAGTAATGAATGTGTCAGTATATTGGAAAACCATATCTGTCGGATCTAAATAGATGCATTTAATTAAATATAAAATGCTATTTTTTGACTAGGGCGGGCTAGACGCCCACCCGATTTTTACTTTTCGCTTAATTTTAACTTGTAAATATTAAAACTAAAAATCAATAAAAGTACACCGCGAGATACCTCGCGGTGTATATGCTTTACTTCGGCTTATTTACTTAGACGCTAGATGTTCTGACACGTCTGCGTGTGCCAATATCACACTAGGTTCACGCTGGAGAGCAGCATAGTATTTTCTTGCAAATGCATCGCCTACCTCTGATGGTGTGAGCAGCGTACGAGCATTGACTATCAAATTTTCGACATCGCTTGAGGATACCGGTTTATCTGCTTCAAGTATTTCATCGATTTGCACAATAAACTCAGAAATGCGATGTAGCCAAGCAAATTGCTCATGCTCAATGACAAGTTGCAAAAGTTCTCTGTTCGTTACTCGTCCACGCACTTGCTCATAAGTAATGCGTTCTGCATCAAGCAACATTCGGTGAAGGTACAGCAATTTATTTCGCAAATCACGCAAATATTGATGTTGATGTATTCTTTGTAGAAGTGTGTCAGAAGTCAATGTACCCATCCTCCCATTACGAAAAAGCAAGCTGAAAACACTAAAGGCTTCAGCTAGGGAATGAAAGCCGCAGTCAGTTAGCTGCACATTTTAGTCGTGATTTCGCATCTGAATGAATTCGCGATCGCATCGCGCTTGCGTATCCTATGGAGTATGTGCGGATGAACGCTACTTTCTTACCGTTTTTTGCAAACAATACCATCTGTCTATTTTTCGCACGCTCTTGTTCTGCATCAAACAAACTTCCCCTCTCAAGCACATATGTTAAGGTGTTGTATTCTTTTGGGACAAGTTGAGTTGCGATACGCGAAGCGTTAAGCCTCCGGCTTATCGCCAGAGTCTAAATTCAAAAAGGGAAGCACGCCCTAATCAGCATTACTTTAGTAGATAGTTTTTATGTATGATTATTCATATATTAGCATAAAAGTATATAAGAAATGACAGATATAGTTTCTACTACTTTAGTTTCGGCAAACCGCCCATGTCGCTAAGACACACAATTCTAGGTCTGCTTCAGCAGGAAGAAATGACAGGTTACGACCTGAAAACAAATTGTTTCGATCAATACATTGCTCAGTTGTGGCCAGCAGACCAGGCCCAGATTTACAAAACCCTGGATAAAATGGTCGAGCAGGGTTGGATTAGTTGTACAGTTGAAATTCAACGCGATCGCCCTAACCGCAAAATCTATAGTCTGACTGAAGCAGGAAAAGCCGAATTAATCCGTTGGCTGCAATGTCCTCAACCCTTACCGACGCTACGAGAACCGTTGCTTGTTCAGTTATTTTTCGCTGCACAGTTACCAAATGAAGCCATTATTCAACTACTAGAACAGCAACTAGCAGCGCGCAACGACAAGCTAGCTGAGTGCAAAAATATTGAGTTCCCGGTACTGGGTGATCAAGGTGTGAGTCGTGAACAGATTATGCAACAGCTAGTACTAGAATTAGTGATACGAAGAGAACAAACTTACATTGATTGGCTCAAAACAGCTATTGGTGTGATTCGCCAGCAGTCAAATTTTTAAATGATAGCGTCAAAAATTAAAGATTATTAGGTATGTCCGTAAATTAGGTTTTAACCTTTGATTGATAAAGTGTATGGGTTCATTCGCAGAAGATAATATCTATATGAAATTCTTATCCTTATCTTTAATTGTTACAATTGCAGCGCTGAGTGTAACTCCTAGTGCCTATGCTAACCCAGTGGTTATGCGTTCTGTCAAACAGTCGGGTAATCAAGCTGCTTCTTTAGTGACTCAACCAGCGACGATTAGTGGTAAGTGGAGCGATCGCACTAACCAAACTAATTATCTACAACTAAACACAAACTCAACAATATCGGTACTACGAGACCAGGGATGCGTAACTAATCCGCTTGAGTTGATTCAAAATCCGGCTCTTATCTTCCAACAATGCCAGAAACAAACAAATAACCCAATTCCATACACCGAGCAGAATGAGTATTTTAAGGTTCCCAAACTTGATTCTGGTATTAATGTTACAGTCACTAAATTCTAACTTGAAAAAGGGAGTGGGGAGTAGGGAGTAGGGAGTAGGGGAAGAAATCTTTCTTGAAAAAGGGAGTGGTAGGGGCGAAGCATTTGGGTGACAATTTTTCGATTTGATGACAAGATTTCTTCCCAAATGCACGCGGCCTACGGGAGTAGGGAGTAGAGGAAGAAATTTTTTTCATGGCATGGCTTTTGGCATTTTCACATGATTGACTGACCCATGTTATGTTTCAAGTAAAAATGGGTTGGAAGCCCGCGAAGTAAGCAAAAGTGTATTTTATTTGTCGGCATTCATCTGCTAACCACTGCGTCTAGACAGGAGATCAATGCCGACATTAATGTAAAATTAATACTTTAGATAGAGGAGGGCAAACAGTGGCTCGTGTCATTATCGTGCGTCACGGTCAAAGCACCTATAATACTGAAAAGCGTATTCAAGGACGTACCGATGCGTCCAAATTAACTGAAAAAGGTCGTAACGATGCCAGTTTAGTAGGCAAAGCCCTCAGTAATATTTCATTCAATGCAATTTACAGTAGTCCCCTAAAAAGAGCGACAGAAACAGCAGAAATTATATTTCATTCGCTGGAAAACAATTCTGGGCAATCTGTCGTACCCCAAACTGATGATAAATTATTGGAAATTGATTTGCCTGCATGGCAAGGAATGCTTTCAGCAGAGGTCAAACAAAACCTTTCTGAAGATTACCACATCTGGCAAGAACGACCCCATAAATTACAGATGCTCGTTCAAGACGCCGAGGGAAGTAGAGAATTTTTTCCAGTTATAGCTTTATACGAACAGGCGCGGCTGTTTTGGCAAGAAATTTTACCCCGCCATCAAGGCGAAACAATACTTATAGTTGGACATAATGGTATTAATAGAGCTTTAATCAGCACGGCGCTGGGTATTTCACCATCTCGCTACCATTCTATCCAGCAATCTAATTGTGGCGTGAGTGTGCTAAATTTCTCTGGAGGATTGGGAGAGCCAGTACAGTTAGAGTCGATGAATCAGACTCAACATCTGGGGGAATCCCTGCCTTCGTTACGACCAAATCATCAGGGAATACGTTTGTTGTTAGTGCGTCACGGGGAAACCGAGTGGAACCGCCAAGGTAAGTTTCAAGGTCAAATAGACGTTCCTCTTAACGATAATGGCAGGTTACAGGCACAAAAAGCAGCGGCATTTCTCAAAGATGTGGCGCTTGACTTTGCCGTGAGCAGTACAATGCAGCGTCCGAAAGAAACAGCAGAAATAATATTACAGCATCATCCTAGTATACAGTTGGAATTACAAGATGGTTTCAGGGAAATCAGTCACGGACTTTGGGAAGGAAAATTAGAAACAGAAATCGAGCAAGAGTTTCCGGGAGAATTACAGCGCTGGCGGACTGTACCAGCAGAAGTACAAATGCCCGAAGGAGAAAATTTGCAACAAGTATGGGAACGTAGTGTCACAGCTTGGGAATATTGTGTCCAAATGGCATTGACAAAGCAACTCAAAACTGGAATAGTAGTTGCTCACGACGCTACTAATAAAACTTTGCTTTGTCATGTTCTGGGTTTATCATCTGAAAATTTCTGGAATTTTCGTCAAGGCAATGGTGCTGTTAGCGTTATCGACTATCCTTTAGGATTGAATGGTTTACCAGTACTGCAAGCGATGAATATCACCACTCATCTGGGTGGAGGCGTACTGGATAAAACCGCAGCAGGAGCATTGTAAGAAAGTTAGGAGTTAGGAATGAGGAGTTAGGAATAAAGTCATGAGTGATTAATGGTTAATGGCTAATGGTTAATGGTTAATGGTTAATAGTCAATGGTCAACCCCTTCGCTTAATTCAAAATTCAACGCCCGCAAAATTCGCTCATTACAATCCCCATAAATAAATAATGGTGCTTGAAATTAAGGACGCTTTTTTCCTCCCACTACGTGGATCGTAAAAAATCTTTTTCCTTTGACCTAAATAAATTTAGTTGCTCTGCATCCAATTTTTTGAATGCGTGACTTTTGACCCCTTCGGGGTTCGCCAGTCGCTCATGGGGGAAACCCCCAAGACCCTCCGGGTTCGCCAGTTCCCCATCGTGACGGGAACCGCCAAGACGGGGACTGGTCTCACCGCGCTGGCTCACTTTTGACTTTGAGCGAAGCGAGTGGTCATATCCTCAAATTTTAACTAATGACTAATGACCAATGACTAATGACTAATGACTAATGACTAATGACTAAGAAATTATGACAACTGAATTGCTACAACAAGTACGGGTTATCGACCCTGTTTCTGGAACTGATGCAATAGCTGATGTGTTGATTGATAACGGCTATATTCAGTCAGTTGCCAGTAGGATCTCTGATATGCCAAATGGTACTCAAATCCGAGATGGTAGCGGATTGGTTCTCGCAACAGGGTTGGTAGATTTGTATAGCCACTCTGGAGAACCAGGTTTTGAAGAACGGGAAACTCTCTCGTCTCTGTTGCAAGCTGCTGCTGCTGGCGGATTTACAAGAATTAGCATTTTACCTGATACATCCCCACCTATTGATAACCCGGCTTTGGTAGCACAGTTTTTACAGAAGATAAGGGGAGTGGGGAGTGGGGGTGTAGAGACGCGCCCTGGCGCGTCGGTCGTGGGGGAAAGTTCTTCCCCGCCTCTACCCCTCCTCAATATCTGGGGCGCTATCACTTTGGAAGTTGCTGGCAAGCAAATGACGGAGTTGGCAGATTTGGCGGCGGCGGGAGTGGTTGGTTTTGCTGACGGTCAGCCTTTGGAAAATTTAACGCTGCTGCGGCGGGTGTTGGAATATCTTCAGCCTTTGAGAAAGCCTGTAGCATTGTGGGCAACTGACCGCCAATTGATGGCAAATGGAGTCATGCGTGAAGGCCCTGATTCAATCCGCTTTGGTTTGCCTGGTAATCCCGCCGCTTCGGAAACCTCTGCGATCGCTGCTTTAATCGAATTAGTTGCCGCTACAGGTACGCCCGTACACATCATGCGCGTCTCCACCGCCCGCAGTGTTGACCTGATCGCCTCGGCAAAGTCTCAGGGTTTGCCGATCACCGCCAGCACTACTTGGATGCATCTTTTACTTGACACACGAGCAATTAAGAGTTACAATAGCAGTTTTCGTATAGAGCCGCCTTTAGGCAATCCAGGAGATTTATTAGCGTTGCGGCGGGCAGTGCGAACGGGTATTATAGATGCGATCGCGATTGATCATGCGCCTTACACCTACGAAGAAAAAACTGTGGCATTTGCTGAAGCGCCAACGGGGGCAATAGGTTTAGAGTTAGCGTTACCTTTGTTATGGCAGTATTTGGTGGAAACTGAGGAATTTACAGCTTTAGAATTATGGCGGGCGTTGAGTATGCGTCCGGCGGAGTGTTTACAACAGAAACCGAGTGCGATCGCGTCTGCTCAAAAAGCTGAATTGATTTTATTTGACCCGCAACAAAGTTGGAAGGTAGATAAATCAAATCTTTATACACTTTCAGAGAATACACCATGGTTGGGACAACAGTTAACGGGTAGAGTCGTACAGATTTGGTGTTAAGCTGTTCCATAATAAAATTAGCCCGAAATTTATTTCCGGGCTAAAAGCTGAAGTTAGCTAAAAGCTAACTCGGTAAGAGTTTGAACCCATTTTTAATAGGTTTGTCCCAGACGCGAAATTTCGCGTCTCTACACGGTCGGAAATTTATTTCTTGGCTAAAAGATTTCTTAACAAACGTACCATTCCCCCACTCCCACCTTCGGAATTAAAAATCTAAAATTAAAAATGTAAAAGTAAATCAATTTTTAATTTTACATTTTTAATTTTAATTGAGCGAAGCGTTATCCCCACTGCCTTATTTTTCAACGCTCACTGAAAGCAATTTCAGATAAATCTCCACTATTGGGCGAATCCTCTAGGCTAGCAAGCTCTTGTAACAAAGTTGCTGCTACTTTTCCTAATTCTCCTTTGCTTTTAGAGGCTAAAGCTTCATCTAGGGCATCGTACCAGATACCTGCTTCGGCATAGAGATGAACTTTTTTAGAAAGATTTTGGCTGTGGTTGAGCGCAGTTTTCAAACTTCCTGGCATTTCTACAACCTCTATTTCTGCTGTCGCAACTAAATTACGCGATGGACGGTTGTTGTTACATAAGATTTCCACTTGCCACAGATATCTTTTACCTACGGTTAAACCAGGTAAATTCTCTGGTAAAGATAATTTGACGATCCCAGGTGAACTTTGTAACTTAGATTTATAAGTTAGTTTGCTGGGCTGCTCGTTGTTGTCAAATTCATAAACAGAGAATTCCATTGGTATCTTTTGTTGGTTATGTACATACCAAACAAAAGTAGGATAAGGTGAAGTGGTTTGCCCAACGTGTGTAACAGGGGCAAGTAGGGTTAGCGATCGCGTACCAGCTTTACACCCACCCCTAATTCCTGATGAGTCTGTATAACCACTTGGCGGTTTTTGATCGCGGGGTGGTTTATATCCAGCTAAAGCAGCTGCTTGATTTAACGAAAGCGTAATGGTCAAAGCACAAATTGTTAATATCTTCGCATTAAAAATTGTGTGCAAGAGCCACTTTTTGCGAGTCATCATCTTCCCCCTTGGGCATTGCACTAAAAAATCATAGTAAAAGGTTATAAATTAACCCTCTTTCATCACTCTGGCGCGATAAAAAACTGGGTAAGCTCTAGCAAACCTAATTTCATCTATATTTTTGGGTCATATTATGCAAGAACTTTTCTGATTTTCTTGATTTGAATGTGACAGATAAAATTCTTGCATCCGAGAAGCACAGGTTTTAACCTGACAGAAGTAACACTAGACTTCTTGCATAAATAAATAGAAACGGCTGAGAAGTAAGGATTAAAAGGTATAAGGTTCAAAAATTCCTTTGTCCTTTCACCTTTAATCAGCACACTGGGCACGGAAATAAACCAATCTATGACATAAGGTCAAAAGCTTGATACAAAACGGTTTTTGACTTTTGAATCCATGATTTTTGACTTACTTGTGAACCGTACCAGTCCCCAAAGAGCGACATTACTTGTGCAAGAGGTCTAACAGAGGGTTCATTTACTATTCAACTTAATTGTATTACTAAAAATGACTAAATTCATTTCAGTTTTTAGCCATCTATATTTCCGAAAAATACATTAATTCCTATAGCTATTTGACGATTTTTTATATTTTTTTAAGCTTCTTCTTTTGCTAGTGAAAACCCTATTTTCTTTTCATTGAAATGATACATATTTAACTTTTAAATTTAGGGTTTTTCAAATTGGCTTCTCTTGTCTTCCCTATCTTACCATGAGCCAGAACATTTGAATTCTATCAATTACAGCTTATTTAGTTGGGGCTGTTTCAATGGCTGTTCTTGAAGATTATATCTTAAATACGAAGTATAAAATTTTTAGTTTAAATATTTTCTTTTTCTGCTTTACTATTTCTTTAATAATTATAGAGGTATTTTCACAGTATTTTCATGAAACTATGTAAAATAATTAGGGAATGCAATGATATCTATGCAGTGAAATTATGAGGGAAATTATGGCAAAGATACAAAAATCAAATCTACCAAAAGTAATACTTTGCCACTGGCCAAGATAATTCACAAAGAGTACCTCGAGGAGAAAGAGACGATCGCGTAAATTTCCCTTTTAGTTGTCGAGCGAGATTTCTAAACTGCTGTGTACCCCGACCTTCGTGAGAGGAGATGCTACCTAAGCCATCATCGACAATCTTTAAAATGTACCAGCCTTCATTTTTGGAAAAATTTATTTCTAAGCGGGTTAAACCTGTGGCGTGTTTCCCGACATTGCATAAAGCTTCTTCTAGAAATCGGCATAGTCCGCGCTTTTGTTCAAAACTCAAATGGCGATCGTCTATCGGGTCAAATGTAACAATTTTGACTTTAAGACTTTTAAAACAGGGAAATTCTCGCTCCAGAGTATGAATATAAACTTGATAGAGAACTTCATGAATGGGATCTTGCAGACTCAGCGATAGACTATTTCCTAAATAAAGACTTCTATCTTGAGTTAGAGGTTCTCGTTGTAAATATTCATAAATTCCTCTTAACTCATAGTTCAATTTTTCCAATTCTTTTTCCAGTTCTGGAATTAATTCTTTTTCTGGTAAATCTTGCTCTCGAACACGTTTGAGAGATTTAGCTAGGGTTTGTAGCGGGCCGTTATGAATTGTTTCAAATGTGCGTTCAATGACGGCTTGACGAGCTTCAATGCGAGAACGTAATGCTTGGTCATATTGATATAAAGCGGTCATTCCCACACCATTAAAAGCCAAAACGAGCAATGCAGGTACAAATGGAACCCACCAACCGCCATACAGAAGAAGTAAATAACTAGCTAGTGTTAAAATTGTGCTGGTGATAGCCACAGCCAGAAGATTTCTGAATGGAGAATTGGTGAGTCTGGCAAAAATAATTCCCAAAATACCCCAGCCCAAAATCCAAAGGTATTCCCACCCGTCCGCCCAAGAAGTTAACAGAGGTCGAGAATTAAGGACAGCACTGATAATCTGGGAAATAGCGTGGGCTTGAACTTCGACTCCATAAAGGCGTCCGCTTGCAGGTTTGGTGGATGTAACTGCCGCAGTAGTGAGGAAATCTTTTACACTTGGGGCACTCATGCCAATAATGACAATGCGATCGCGTATCCACTCCGGTTGAAAATTATCGGTTTTAATATCATTTAGAGATATAAACCGAAATCGTTCCTTGCCACTGCGAAAATTTAGTAATACCTGTACCCCACCAGCATCAGTTCTGACATATCCGCCAGAGTTCGGGAAAAACCGAGGTAGTTCAGTATCCCCAAACCTCATTGCATCGCGATCGCGAATTCCGTTTTCTAAGCTAAAACCTTGATTGGCTAAGTAAGCTTCTGCTAAACAAAGTGATAAAGACAACTTGTATCCTTGCGGTGTTGGTGTCGCTAGCAAACTGCGCCGAAAATTGCCATCACTATCGGTAATTTGATCTGCAAAACAAACTCGTTCAGGAGGTAATGCAGGTGGGGGAGCAATTTGCTCAGGTAATACTTTTTCAATGGCAATTAAATTTTTGATATCTTGGAATGCGCTAACAAGTTCGTTATGTCCAGAACCTACAGGTAGATCCCTAAAAATATCAATACCAATGACTTTGGGAGAGAAGGAGTGTATTTTTTTTAGCAGAGATGCAATTTCTTGGTCTGGTATGGGATATTTTTTGACACTGCGGATATCTTCTTCATTAATTCCGACAATTAAAATGCGTTCATCTAGAGGTTCCGCAGGACGCAGACGGAGAAAATTATCAAAGGCTAGCCACTCTAGAGATTGCATTGAACCAGTAATACGGGCAATCATTACCAGCACAATCACGACCATACCAGGTAATGCACCTACACGCCAAATGGCTAGTTCCTCTTTCAATTTTCTCCAAAATTCACTCTGCATTTTTTTGTCCTTTGTCATTTGTCATTTGTCATTTGTCTTTTGTCTTTTGTCCTTTGTCATTTGCACAGAAAGCATCCCAATTTTGCAGGAATAGCCAGCCAGCCAGGGATTTAAATCCCTGTCTGAAAGCGCGCATTCCTCTTATAGAGGACTGGGAAGGTTCTTTAACAAGTATTTTGTCAAAATTGGGATGCTCCCTTTGTACAAAGCTAATGAATAATGACCAATGACTAATGACTAATGACTAATGACTAATGACTAATCAATTAACCCTTCTTCTCTGGCTCGCATTTCTGTATGAATTCGTAAGGATCTCCCGGACTCAGGATATACGTCTAAAGCGTCTTGCAGCTTACTCCAGTAATGGCGCACCATGCGTTCGCCAACACACATCCGTTCCGCAATAGCTTTGTCTGTTAATCCTTCTTCAAATGCGAGAGTTAGCACCCGTAACCATTCTGGTTTCACCTCTAATCCAGAATGAATACCTTTGATGTCTTTAGTATGAGTTAATCCCTGTAATGCCCAATCAACTCTAGTTAACATCTCCTGGCTGGAAAGACTTTTATCTGCAACTGTAAAACCTCCTTTATGAGCATCAATATCTGGTTTAATCCTTACCAAGGTTCTAACATGAGCGCTTTGAACAACTATATTTAGATTCGGATAGTCTTTCATCAAAGTCCTGAGTAGTTGTACACCTGTATCGGGCCGCGCCATTTTTCCAGGACTTTCTGGAAGAGAAAGATCCATCACTACGAGATCGGGTTGCATACTCAATACTTGCTGGAGAGTATGAACAGCTGTAAGCGCTGTAATAAATTCAGCTTCTGGGTACTGTTTTCGCAGAACTTCTACAGTTCCACTCAGCACTGATTCGTGGTCATCAATTACCAGGATTTTTATCAATGCTTTCCCCGATAAAGCTTGTTTCATAATTAACACCCCAACTCTTGAGTAGATAACTATGTGCTTCGTTTATTAATCTACACGAAGAAATTCACTTGCGTTGAAATTCGTATATAATTCTAAATGCCTATAACAAAAAAATGACAATATGTAACTAGCATTTACCAAAAGAAGTTGCAGGTGACGCTGAGATTTTTACTACGATAAAAGCATTTACCTGATGTTAAAAACCGAAAACTGTCACACAGATATTCTAACTCAGGCAAACTAGTATAAAATACTAGAGTAGATATATCAGGGTAAGTAATCTGCACCATAAGTTGACCAATATTTGCTTGTTGTTCTAAAGTAATATAGACAGAGATTTCTGTTACGACCTCTGGTAGAGTAATCCTCAGTAGTTCTTCTAAACTCCTTAAAATTATTAAACTGCGTTCCGCTGGCTCGTGTCGCCAAGAGGTGGGCAAATCAATATGAAAATATATCTGAAGATTAGATGTTAGCCACGGTTCTAATAAATATTGGATCGCTAAAGGTAAACTATCTTGAAGGTATGCCGGAAATAAGCGATCGCTTAATTGCGCCAAGGATTGGTGAAAAGTATCAATCTTTCTTAAACACTCTTGAGTCTTGTTGCTAGATAACTCCAAGTTATCTGCTGGCAACAATTCTAAATTGCGGCGAATTGTGAAAGATTCCTGCAACAAATCGTCTCTGATTTTTTCGGCTTCCAGAAAGAGTCTGAGGGATTGTCTACATGACCACCACTGTAATGCTTTTTGAGTTTTATAATATGTTCTGACAAAGAATATAAGTGTAATAATGTAGACAATCAAAACTATAATTTGTATAACCAGTTGGTAGTTCACAGGGCATCGGTAGATTAATTATTTTCCTAATATAGGAAGGGGATACTAAGTAGGATATGGCATTTTTATGCGAAATAAATCGTCTAAAGCTGAGAAAATAATTGCCATAATAAGCTATCCTTATTACCGAAAAGTGCATATTAGTCATTAGTCATTAGTCATTAGTCATTAGCATTGTACAAATGACCAATGACCAATGACCAATGACAAATGACCAATGACCAATGACTAATTACAAATCTGTAGTTAATCTTGCTTTTCTCAGCAAGAATTGTAATGCTGTTTCTTCTTTGGAAATAATATCTGCTGAGGCATTCATACCACTTTGAAGATTACAGGTACGATTGAAGTCTCCAAAACTTGAATTTTCGGGTTGAATTGTCGCTTCAAAATAGCCTCCACTGGGAGTGGCGCTACCTGGTGCTACTGCGCCTGTACTGTTGGTTGCAGGTGTAATTGCATCTGGTGAAATAGTGGTGACAGTTCCTTTAAGAGTACCGTAATCAGGATAAGGGCAAGCATCAACTCGTAATTGTACCTTATGACCAAGTTCGACTTTTTTAATCTCAGAAGCAGGAACCATTGCTTTCACTACCAAAGGCGCATTCTGCGGTATGATTTCTGCTATTGGTTCCGAGGGTCGTACTACTTGACCAGAATTACGTAGATTCAGCTTGAGGATAACGCCATCACTGGTAGCGCGAATGACGCTACTTTGCATTTGCACAAGAATTTTTTGCCGTTCTTTTTGATATTGTGTGACTTGATTTTTTGCTTCAATATATTGTTGAATTAAAGCATTTCTCTCTCTCAGTAAAGCTGCAAGTCCTGATTCACCTTTAGCTCTTTCTTGGGCAATGCGTTCTTGAGCAATAGATACAATAGCTCCACTAGGATTTAGTCCAGCTTGAGCAGTTTGCAGGTTTGCTCTAGCAATATCAACAGCTTTTTGCTCAGCCTGGACTTGTAATTTTGCTTGCTGAACAGCTAGTTTTCTCTGCTCGTAATCACGCTTACCAATTGCCCCATATTGTGCCAGTTCTCGAAAGCGATCGCGATCCTGGTTAGCAAAAGCTAAATCTGCCCTAGCTTTTTGCAAACCAGCTTCAGCTTTTTGCAAGTTCGCCTGTGCTGCTAGCACTTCGCTTTGAGTTTTTACTGTCTGATCTTTATACTCTCGTTGGTTACGTTCCAAATCTGCTTCAGCAGATACAACTGTCCGCTCGATTAATCTTTTTTCTGCATCAATTTGACTATCTAAAGCTTGAATTTGAGCTTTAACTTGAGCAAGTTGTAACTGTCCCTCTTGGATGTTAGTTTGTAACTGGCTGTTTTTGATGTGCAACTCTACATCATCAAGGCGAGCAATTACATCTCCTTGTTTAACTACCTGATTTTCTTTAACAAATATACCTTTAACAGTTCCTTCTACTTCTGGCTGTACTACCCGCACATCTCCCGTCGGACGTACAGTTGCAGGAGCTTTGACAGTCACATTATATTTTACATAAGAAGCCAGAGCGATCGCGGCACCAAAATTCGCGACCAGAAACACTCCAGCTAATGATGTCCAGCGACTAATCGGAGGTAGAAACTCTTCTGTTTGAATAGAGGGGAGGAGTTTTTCATTATGGGTGTAGAGCATAGTTCTTAACTGGTTGTTTGATAGTAGTTTGTTGTTGATGGCTAATGGTTAATGGTTCATGGTTCATGGCTATTAACTATTAACTATTAACCATTAACTACTATCTACATAACCACTAACCACAACCTATTTCAAGGAATTAAAAAGTCTGAGTGTTGCCCTTGTATAGAAAGTAACTGCTCGACAGATCCTTGAAGTTTTAACTTTCCTTGCTCTAAGTATACGATCCAATCAGCACGCATAATCACTCGCGGACGGTGGCTAATCAAAATCGTCGTTTTACCGCGTCGATGCTCTAACAATCTATCTAAAACTTGCGCTTCGCTCACCGGATCAAGTCCAGCGGTAGATTCATCCAAAATTAGGATAGCTGGATCTGTCACAATAGCTCTCGCTATTGCTAATCTTTGACGTTGACCACCAGAAATATTCGCACCAAATTCTCCCAAAACAGTTTGATATTTGTCAGGAAGTTTATTAATAAATTCATCAGCCTCAGCAATTTGGCAGGCTTTAACAATCTGCTCAAATGAAATGTGAGGCGTTCCTAAGCGGAAGTTTTCAATAATCGAACGGCTCCAAAAGTGGGCATCTTGGGGAACGAGAACCACTTGTTGCCGTAGACAATCAAGCGCTAGGTCTTTGAGGTTATAAAGTCCAACACGAATATTACCAGATTGCAGCGGATGTAAACTGGCAATTAATTTAGCGAGGGTGCTTTTACCACAACCAGATTTACCAATCAAGGCAATAACTTTACCACCTGGCATTGTGATAGAAAAGTCTTCTAACAGGTCAATTCTACCAGCGTAGTGAAAATTGACATTTTCACAAACAATGTCAGAATTTCCTGCTATGGGGACAAACTGCTTTTTCCCATCGCCATCATCTTCTGGCGTAGCATCTATAACTTCTGTCAGGCGTTGGACGGCAGTTTTTGCGTGAGTATATTCATCTACAAAGCCGATGAGACTGGCAATTAAACCTATGAAATTGCCATTCATGGCATTAAATGCAAATAATTGCCCTATACTCAGGTTTTCCTGCGGTTGAATTACCAAATTGCCACCAAACCACAGCAAAATAACACTACCAACCGCCGAAACAAAGCTTGAGAAAGTGCCGTTTATAACTATTATCTGAATTGTGCGTAATGTTGCTGTAGCAAGACGACCAAATCTACTTTGAAATTCATCCCAAAATTGTGGCCCGGCTGCGGTAGTTTTGAGAGTGAGTGCGCCTTTAAAAGTTTCTACTAAAACGCCTTGAGCTTCTGCTTCCTGTACCAAGACTTCGCGGGTTTTTTGTCGTAAAGTCGGCTGGAATATAATTGTAGATATAGTCATTACCACAGCGATCGCCACAGCCACTGCGGTAAGCTTCCAGCTATAAAAAAGCATGAACCCGAAAGAAACCACCGCGATAAAAAATTTACTGGGCAGACCGACAACAATTTGAGAAACTAACTGATTAATCTGATTAATATCTCGGAGGCGGCTAACTATTTCTCCACTGCGACGAGATTCGTAATAAGCAAGCGGTAATCGCAGAATTTGCCGTCCAAATTCTAACACTAAACCTAATTGCAGGCGTTGAGCAAAGTGAGCAATTAAGTTAGCCTGCACAAATGAAATACTGGTGGAAATAAACTGCATCACTACCACAGCGATCGCCACGGTAGTGAGTAACCTGATATCCCCTCTCACCAGTACATCATCAGTGAGAATTTGTAACAGAAACGGTGAAGCTAAAGATAGTAACCCCAAAATGAGATTTAGGGGTAACGCTTGGGCTAATATGGCGCGAAAAGTCCAAACACGCTTGAAGAAACGCCAAAAACCACCAATTTGGTCGTCTTCTTGGGCAGAAAAGCGAATTGGATCTGGCTGCAATAACAGCATCAACCAATCTGTCCAATTCTCTGCTAAATCTTGTTTAGACACATAACGGATGCCTACCGCCGGATCCGCTACTACACATTTATTGCCTTTCTTACCATATAAAACAACCCAATGGTTTCCTCGCCAGTGAATAATCGCTGGTAGAGGTGCTTCCTTTATCCGCGTTAAAAGTTCTGGCGAAGTTTTGACTGGGCGAGCATTGAAACCAAGTGTTTCCGCACCCCGCTTCAACCCCAGTAAAGTAGTTCCAAACTGTCCTGTACCTACCGCTTCACGGATGTGATTGAGAGTGAAATTACGTCCATAATACTTAGAAATCGAAGCTAGGCAAGCAGCTCCGCAGTCTTCTTCACTATGCTGTCGAACAACTTTGTATTTCATTACCGACCCACCCAAAAATTTCAGAGCCAGAACTCGGATATTTTATCAATCTTTTTGCCTGTTTCTGTTATGATTTAACACAGCCTAAGAAGTGAAGATATACAATAATAATTTATAAATTAAATCTAAAGGACTAATGCCGTATTTTCGCGTTCTACTGAGAGTATCTTCCCCTAACATTGCATTCAAATCAAATCCCAAGGTAACAGTTTGCGAATAATTATAACCAGCATTCTGCTTGCTAGAAAGCGTTCTGTTGCCACCGCCTGACAAATTGTTTTCACCATTTGCGAAACTATTTATACTTGTCTGTTTTTGAACGTAAAAGTTAATTCCTCCAGAAGCTTTTTCCTGCTCCTGGTCTGACAATTCCATAAATAAGTCAGATTTTTGTAACTTGTCGTTGTCAGACACGGTCTTACCCTCGTTTGAAATCTTAGCTTATAAATATACCAAAAGTAAGAGCCTGATTACAAAATTTTTACTCTTTAGAAGCAGTCAGCTACCAGCTGCAAGGGAAAACACATACGATGAATATACATCGCATCTGTACAAACTTCCCTTTATGAGCTGATAGCTGACTAAGTTTGGAAAAAACCATATAGATAGCTTCAAAGCAAGAAGAAGAGGATCCCAGAGTATTAATTATTTTCTCTCCTCACCCACCATAACAACTATAAAAACAGTTGATGTAAAATGAAAGGATAGAATTTTTCTGGAATCCCTATTAGGCAATTAATATTATTTTAATTGCCTAATCTGAATTACTTCTCTTGTTTAGAAATCAAAATCTTTTTGGAATTCAGCAAGAGTCTTGGTATCTACTTCGATAATAGCAACGTCTTGTACGAAACCTGCTCCTCCTTCAGTAGCGAAGGCACCAGTTTTCAACTTGAATGCATCTGCAGTCTTATCGAATGTAGCCTTACCGAAATCTGAGATTTTATTGTCAGCGCCACCAGCAACTAGTTGTTGTTGTTCTTCGGTTACATCAACGAACAATTCAGAAATTTGGTTAGACATAGTTCAAAGCTCCGTAATTTTTATGTCGAATTTGATTTGTTTGCTGAAGTTGTTTGCCTTTTGTTTGGCTGCTCAACTCTTCGCTTGTTTATTAAGATATCCGCAAGGCAATAGTTATTGCATTAACAATTCACGCAAACTTGATTACCAGCTTGAGAAAGCAAAATTTCATAATTGCGCTAGTACCATTTCCTAAAAATACATCAAACAAATATCTATCTTCAGGGGGATTACTAAATGTACAAGTGGTTATTCAGAAATTTTTTATAGCTCTTAAAGTCGTCTGCCTTGACATAATCTAAACTTGCCTAACCTTACAACTATACTGATGACCAGATATCAAAGCTAACAGTCGTGCAAGTTACAGAAGTCTGATATATTTTCTAAATGTAAAAAAATTATATAATGGGCAGTGCAAATAAATTCATCAAATCTTGTTCTTAATTTTATAATTTATTATTGCAAAATGGGCAAGTGTTTTTGTATTGGATTTAGCTTGTATCTTGCGGCAGTGGCAATAAGCCGTGAACTAAAGTTCCGGCTTAAAGCTTAAACCCATTAAAATGGGTTAATATTTTTTCTTACCTAATATTTTGCGCCCAACGGGAGAGTCCTTCGGGTTCGGCAGTTTGCTTATGCCGGGGAACCCGTCCACCAGAGCCGGGTTCGCCACTCCCTACAACGGGGGGCTTTGGGGTCCCCACGAAGTGGGGATGGGGGGAGACCCCCCTCCGGGTTCACCCAACGGGAGAGCCAGTTCCCTACGAAAGGAAACCTTTCTATGTCCTAAGAGGACACGCTATGCGCTTAGGCGCACGCTTCAAGGGACGCGAACTTTCCCTGGTCTCACCAGTTGCCAGGGCGCGGGAAACCCGCCGATGACTCACTGGTTCACCGCAACGGGGTGGCTCACCGCAACTGCCTCACCAGTCGCCTGGGTCGGGAAACCCTCCGTTTGTCCCAAGGGGATACGCTACAAGGGACAGTGCGCTGGACTCACCATTCTCAACAAGACCTAAAAAACCGGGTTTATAAACGATAAATTAAGGCTTCCAGGTTAGATGATTTGCACTCGTACCCGGCCGGTTTTTGATCCTTGTGCAAGATGTGAGCCTTCAGCCTCTCGATTGAAGCGAAATCGAATAAACTGAAGGGCGTTTCGTTTTTACCCCTCCATTCATCCCACACGCTCCTTTTTCAAAGTACAGTGTGGGGCTTCTGTCGGATTAAGCTAAATAAAAATTTCCATAATCACCTCTTTTCTAAGAAAGAAAAAATCTTCTACCAAAAGATATAGATTAAAGAGGGAAAGATTAAAAATAATTACGTTACCAAAGTATAAATAGGGCGGGCAGGATGCCCACCCTAGTCAAAAACATAGTAGTTAGTAGTTCATGGTTCATAGTTCATAGCTATTTAACTATTAACTATTAACCATTAACCATTAACCTACTTAAATCATTGTGTCTACTCGAAACCAGCGATAACCGTACGCTGATAAGGAGATGGTGTGAGCATCTCCGTTAAGTGGTTCATACTCGCAATCACAAAACAAATCAATTAAGTGCTTGTGCTTTGGTGATTTCAATGTGACGGTACATGCTTTGTCTGCTAAGTTATGAAATGCAATTACTGCCTTATCTTCCCATTCACAGCAGTGCGCAAAAACGCTTGGGGTGTCTGTTTCGATAATGTGCCATTCACCTCTACCGAACTCCGGACACTGTTTACGAATTCGGGTTATTCGTTCCATCCAGTTTAATAATGATTCGGGTTGACGTTGTTCTGTAGCAACGTTGAGATTTTTATAACCGTATTCTCCCTGTGAAATTACGGGGTGGGGAAGGGCATCACTAGAGGCAGTGGAAAAGCCGCCATTAGGTTCATTTGACCATTGCATTGGTGTACGAACGCTGTCTCTATCTTTTAGTGATAGATCATCACCCATAGCGATTTCTTCGCCGTAGCGCAATAAGGGCGTACCGGGTAGGCTAAACAATAGACTGTAAGTAAGTTCTATACGACGGCGATCGCCTTTTAGCATCGGTGGTAGTCGCCGACGTATACCCCGCCCGTGGTAAATTTGCATATTTTCTTCGGGAGCAAAGGCGGCAAAGATTTCTTGCCGTTCCGCATCTGTAAGTTCAGATAGAGTAAGTTCATCATGATGACGGACAAAATTTACCCACTGTCCAATATGAGGAATTTCAGGTAATGACTTTAAGCCATGACACAGGGGTGCTGCATCTTGACGAGCAAAGGCTAGGAACATATGCTGATTCAACCAGAAGTTGAAGAGCATGTGCATGCGATCGCCATTTCCAAAATAAACAGCAAATTCGTCTGTTTCTACGTTCGCTTCTGCTAGCAGTACAGCATCTCCACGACGGGATAAAAGAAACTCCCGCATCTCAGAAAGGAAATTTTCTAAATCCGATTTTTCTGCCCCTTCGATGCCCATTCCTTCTATTAAATAGGGAGCAGCATCTACCCGAAAGCCAGACACACCAAGCGCCAGCCAGAAAGCCATAATTTTGAAAATTTCTTCTTGCACTGCTGGGTTAGCAATATTTAAGTCTGGCTGTTCTTTATAAAAGTGATGCAAGTAATAGGCATCTATCTTTTCCTCATACTCCCAAACACTGTCCTCAACGTCGGGAAAGGCAACTTCTATGGATTCATTTTTGGGTGGTTCGTCTGTCCATACATAATAGTCATGGTATTTGGAGTTTTTATCAGCACACGCCGCTTGAAACCAGGGATGTTGATTAGAAGTATGGTTAACAACCAAATCAATAATTACGCGGATACCTCGTTCTCCAGCTTCGTGCATAAACTCCACAAAGTCTCCCAACGTTCCCAGTCGGGGGTCAACGTTGTAGTAGTCCATGATGTCGTAGCCGTTATCACGATTGGGAGAAGGATAAAATGGCAACAACCACAAACAGGTTATTCCCAATCCAGCGAGGTAATCTAATCGCTTGGTCAGCCCCTGAAAATCACCTATACCATCGCCATCTGAATCTAAAAATGTCTCTACATCTAAGGAATAAATGATTGCGTTTTTATACCACAGGTGTTTCATCGCATTCATTTTTATAGCCTCGATAGTTTAACTAGTGGTTAGTAGTTAATAGTTAATAGTTCATGGTTAATGGTTAATAGTTAATAGCCATGAACCATTAACCATGAACCATTAACCTTGTCTATTAATTACTACTGCCATAGGCAATGGTGGTGAGTAACGCATTTTCTGATTGTCTGGAATCAAGTCGGGTATGCTGCACAACTATGGGTACGTCTGACTCAAAAACGCTAGCGTAGTCGGTATCATGGGGAATTGGTTCGGGGTCGGTCAAGTTGTTAAAGCGTAGGTGAAGCGTGCGTCTAGCCGGTACGGTAACACGGTATGGCCCGACAGGTTCCTTGTCGCTAAAATAAATGGTTATTTCTACATGGGCGTCTTGGTCAGAAGTATTGAGCAAACAAGCTGTTTCATGGCTAGTAAATTGAGGTTCCGGACCATTGCTGTAAGCAGGGATGTATCCTTCTGCGATCGCCCATCTTGTCTGTCCAATAGGTTTGTTCATCGTTGTGCTACCTCATTCTTCCTTCAGCAATTCGCCAGGTCAAATTTTGCACCTCGTAAACCGCAAATACCCATACTGATACTTACTAAACTCAGTTTGAAAGCCGTAACTTTAGTCCTGAGAACAAGGTGCTAGGGAAATGGTCGAATTCGCTACCCAACAGCTTTGATTTTGTTTGTTTTTAAGCTTTTACTCACCTACCTCTAGGTTGAAATAACTTAGCTTTAGTAGATTGAAGGTAATATTTTTTTTGGCATTCAAATCTTCTGACTTTTCACAGTAAGTTCTCAAACAACCAAAAAACATGGCTTTTTCCACAGGCTGATTTTCAATAATCTATGATTATTGAAAATGCTTAACGAAAAATCAGGGTTTGGGAAAATGCTCAAAATGACATTTTCCACATCCCGTGAAAAGCCAGTTCAAATCTTCAGCCTTGTATTATTCGATAAGTAATTTGAGGTGAAAATCCATCATTTTCTCCGGGGTACTCCGGCTTCAGCGAAGCAAGCCGGAGGGGGATAGGAGGTCAAATTTACTGGTTCGATGCCAGTAAATTTGACAATCTCTCGGTTGGCGACATAATTAAACCTGTGTTTCGCTGTACCAACTGAGATTTTTTAGGACTAAATCGCCCCAATCTACGCCAATCAGCATCACTGACTGACAAAGCCTTTTCGGTATCACCACTGCAATACCCAATTTCACCGCTTGGGATTTTAACTAAATCGCCTTTCCTGAAACCATGCCGCGTCACAGTGCCACCATATTTGCGCCTCACTCCACCAATAGATGGAACCATAAGGTGAAGCTGACGGCGCGACACTGGAGGACGGCGAATTACAGCAAAAGGTGCAGGCGTTACAGAAACATTTCCTTTCCAGCCCATTGAATGGGTAGAAGTTACGCCGTATCGGATAAAGGCGCTACAAGCTAGAGCTACGCCGTCTACGGCATGAGTTGCTGGAATCGCATCACCTTTAGAATGTTTTTGTTTGTGCAGACCCAGTTGCTGTCTGATGTTTGCAGTCTGCCAACCCTCAACTTGACGTACATCGCCATAATCACCCAAGTTCTCTAGCTGCCATTTTTGACCAACCATTACAGGACTGAACCCTTTATCACCACGCGCTTTAATGATTTCGTAAGCAATTGTAGTAATTGGGTAAATTAATGACAGTTCGTCAAGCACCCGTAATTCTAATTCGCGATTAGCTCGAATGCTAGGAGGCAGCTTAGATTGACGACGGTTGTCAAACCGCTTTTGGCGATGGGCACGTTGGTTAAAAGGTAGTTTGCGGTTGATTCTTCTACCCCTACGCCCTCTACGCATCATGCGGCGTTGCTCCATTCGCTCTCGCACTGTTTTAAAAGGCAGTTGTAGATGCGCCATCCACAGTGTAAACTTTGCAGATTGCACACCAACACCCGTGTAATGCAAACCCTGGTCTATACCAACCGCGATGGGCTGTTTGTTGCGATCCCTTGGACACCTAATCAACTGAATCTGAAAAATACCAAGGTCATTATATACAACTCGCGCTTTACCCTCTTTGAGCCAACGCCTAGCGCGACTTGCTTTTGTTGGCATTAGTGGCTTGCCCGATGGCGTTAAAACTGGTACTCGTAACATGGAGATAATCCTTCGAGTAAAGTTATTAGTCCCCTCGCCCAACACTGACAAAATGGCTTGGCATTACCCAACACTGTCGGCAAAACAGTTTGTAAATAAACCGGACTGGGGAAGCATCCGGCAGTACGTATCAGTCAGTGTCTCAGTGGGCTAGTCAAACACGTAAGATTTGCCTCTTACAAGCCCCGTCCCTCTATAGGGCGGGGTTATTGACTTGATTGCTAATCTGAAGGGTACACAGCTTCAGCAATAAATACCGGTCTGTTTCTATATTCAGTTTCTAGCTGCCTTTTCACCTGCAAATCCCAAGTGATATTGTAGTCTCGTTCAATCTCTGCCACAACAAACGGACGAACTGTACCAACTACCGCTACTGGTTGACCGTCATTAATAGCTAGTGCTGGTGGTTTATTTAATAAAACCAGTAAATTTGATCCACCTAACAATCGGTCTTCATCCAGTGAGAATAAAACAGGACTTTGAATATTTGCGATTTCACCTGTAACTGCTAGCCTTTGACCGTAGAATCTACTAGGGTTAGCAGTAACTTGACCGGGTGCGGGCGCTAGTGTAATGGTACGAGCAATAATCGCAGGTCTATTGATGTATTCTTTATAATATTTGTCCTGCAATCCAATATTAAACTCTCGCTCAACTTCTGGAATTACCAAGTTGCGAACCTCACCCGTAACTAGGATTTCAAGATTGCGGTTGGCTGGTAAATTGAAAGGCTGACCGGAAGCATTTATAACTAGAATAGGTTCACCACCAAAAAATCGGCGATCTCTCACCGTGAAGGAACTATTACCGACTTGTTCCAGTGGTCTGCTTCTAATTGTCACGCTTCTACCAATCAAGTCATCGGTATTTCTAGCTATTTCTGCTGTAGACACAAGCCCCGGAAGGGCTTCTGTTGGTTGTTGATAAGAGTAACAAGCTCGTAGTATTACAGCCAACAATGCTATACCGATTACCACTCTCGCGCTCCAAAGGCTGCCAAGTACATCGGATACTACTCCATAATTATCAGAATCGTTATTTTGACCGAGATTTTGGAGATTTTGCTTGTTGTCAAGTTTAACCATAATTAAAAAAGTCTTTATAATTTTGTATTTTTGAAAAATGTTAGATTGGATTACAGTCATTTTCAGGTAAATACACCACACGGTGTTGTAGGGGCGGGTTTAGCAGATATCGTTTTGAATTTAGTTAGAGATTGAAACAAAATTCGCCCCTAAAAAAAATAGTGGTTCAAATAAATGAGATTTTCCGTAATCAAAATAATTGATTTCTATCAATTCCAAAAACTGTAGAATTAATCAACAAAACAATATTTGCTTCCTCAAGACAAAAAATGATTAAATAAACACTTTATTGGTCTGAAAAAATGTTGATTACATGCTAGCAATTAAATTTTATAGCTTCTTCTTACTGGGGTAATAATATAAGTATTAAATACAGTTAACAGCCCTAACTATAGACAGAGCAAAATATATACGTCTTATTCAATAGGATTATGTTTGTAGAGAGTTTGCCAAAAACCGATAGTTATATCACTTTTGGCTTAGTACACAATTGCACAAATTCTTGGTGTTATCTAATTGTGTAGGCAGGACTATAGGAATCAGGTTTGATTATTGAAAAAATCTAAGTCTGTAGACACTGCCCACCAAAGCCCAGATATGTAGGGCATAGCCCCACCTACGCGTATTTCAAAAATCAAATAGTAAGAGGTCATTTATAAAGAAAATCTGATCCCCCCAACCCCCCTTAAAAAGGGGGGCTAGTAATTATTTCTCCCCCCTTTTTAAGGGGGGATTAAGGGGGGATCTAGGATGAAACTAAGGTTTAGAGGCTTAATATTTACTTTATAAATGGTCTCTAATCCTATATGTTTACTACTTGAGTTGTGGAAATGAAAAAACAGCGCATTGTTGAGATTGTAGATTATAATCCCGAATGGCCTCTGATTTTCTCTGAACTTAGCAGTATCATTGCAAATAAGTTGGGTAATTTAGCCTTAACTATCGAGCATGTGGGTAGCACTTCAGTACCGGGTCTGGCAGCTAAACCAATCATAGATTTAGATGTCGTGCTAGCATCAAATCAACAGCTTCCGAAAGTGGTGTGTCTGCTTAAAGAGTTAGGTTACGAACATGAGGGAGATAAAGGCATTCCAGGTAGAGAAGCATTTGCTCGTTCTGCAACCGATGTACCACGTAACGGTACAGGCAAAATATGGCTTAAACATCACTTGTACGTGTGTCCTCAAGATAGCACGGCACTAAAAAGACATTTAGCTTTTCGAGATTATCTGAGAAATAATCCTAGTCAAGCCAGTATCTATGCAAAACTAAAACGTCAACTTGCACAACACTTTCGGTATGATGTTGATTCTTACTGTGAGGCAAAGACTGAATTTGTAGAAAGTATTCTTGAAAAAGCGCGATCGTGATTTTGTCACGATAATAAATTGCAGGTTAACCAGAAACCGGGTTTCTGGTTATTCCCAATTTTATAAATAATTACCATAATTACCATTTGCTTAAGGAAATCTCGAAGCACAGTTACTATTAACAGAGGATATACTCTTATTTTTGTGTCGGAATTGCTTACGAGGCTATATCAGTATGCCTAAATGGAAACTAGTAACAGAATTCTCGTTTGATAGTGCCCACTATATTAAAGATTACAATGGCCCTTGCGGTCGGATGCATGGGCATACTTATAAAGTGCGAATTGAGGCAAGATCATCTAAATTGCATTCCTCGGAATACTGTCCACATGCAGTGATGGTGGCTGATTTTAGAACTTTGCGCTGGGCTAAACAAGATGTTACCAAGGGAGGACTCGACCACTGCATTCTCAACGAAGTTTTGCCTCCTGAATACGAAACAACCGCTGAGATGATTGCTAAGTATATTTATGACGAAACCAAAAAGCGGTTGCCAGCAGATGTACTGTTGAAGGTTGCAGTGTCAGAAACTCCGAATTCTTGGGCAGAATATGAGGATGATTAAAGTATCTAAGTAAGTAGGCGGAAATAAACATCACTATGTTAAGAAATATAAAATCGCTGAAACCCTTACCACTGAAAAAGGACTTTTGACAAATGACGACCCTAACGAGTTAGCTTTATTTGTGCCGACTTACTTATCGCGTCCTTATTGTTCGCACTATACAACCAAGAGGAGAGCCGTGTAAACAGTCGTACCTAAAGCAAATGCCCAAAAGCGGCTTTCTCGTTCCTCTGGTAGTTCTTCTTTGAGAACATTAAGAACAATTCCCCCAGCTAAAAACGCAAATAAAACAGCGATCGCTGCTTCTTCAATTTCAGTACTGCTACCCAACACCCAACCGACTATGATTGCTGCTGCTAATATCCAACGGCCAACTCGGTCATAGGTATGTTTGTGATGTTCGCGCAAACCGTTATCATTGACAACAAAGTGTAGTGACATTGCCAAGGCAAACAGCAGCAAACTAGTAATACCCTGTTCTTCTCGATGTAACAACAAATAGCCAATCAATGTATTGTAAATAGTAAATGAGGCGATATGCAACCAAAATACTGATGTACTGGTGATATCGCTTTTACCTTCCTGTTGGCGTTGCTGGCGAGAGACTTTAGCTAATCGCTCTAGTCCGTAAAATAAAGTTAGCCCCAGCAGAGATATTAAATAAACGTGATGTTCTACAAAGGGAATTATCCCTTTCTCAAATTCTTGCAGCACTGCTTGGTGTTTACTCAATTCCGGCAAAATATGTACAAAAACGTAAGCAACAGAAACCCCACTAGCAACACTTAGCCAGCTATTGCGAGGAATTTTTTTAAACCTAATTCTGCCAGAATATAAGTGTGTCAGCGCTAAAGCAATTGCAATCAACGCTGATAAAACAAAAGTACCAGAGCTAGATGTAAGCGATGCTACAATTGCCATCACGTTCTTAACTTTTTAACCTTAGTCTAGCAGACGAAATTTAGGCTTGAAAGTGAATAACTGGAACTGTTACAACCTGTTGATTTTCTAGCTCCATACCGTAGCGGTCATCATATAGCAATCCTATTTGATTTGTGAAAGTAGTAGTAGGGTGGGCATTGCCCACCAACCACAACGTAGGGCATAGCCCCACCTACTAAATCATCTATTGTTCACAAATGATTTAAGATTGCTATATTCAGGTTCTTCATAACCTGCTTCAGATCCAGCCGCCAGTCCTAGAACAGTTATCGATGCAGCTAAAGACATCACTATTTTGATAATTGAGCTATTCATTCTCTGAATCCTCATCTCTTTTGGTTTGTAATTCACCTATCAAACCAAACGGCAATATACTATAAGTAAAAAAAGCACCTCTCAATTAGCTTTATAATAATAGCTGTCCAGACGTGATGCGCTATTGCTATCATAAATTACCACACGGTTTGATTGCTATTCTTACTTAGTAAAGTAACTATTACTATTTGCCCTAGCCTCTACCAAAAGCCTAATAAAATTTTATTCCCAAGGTGTGAACCTAAAAAAATGTTCCAACCTTTGCACAAACTTATATAGTAGTTTGCGCATCATTTGTGAAAATCAGAAACCCGGTTTTGCAAGATAAACCGGGTTTCTGAGACTTTCGATTCTCACAATTCATATACAACTGCTATGCTTAATAACCAAAAAATAATATTTTTAAAGAGAACAGCAAAAAAGCTATTAATTTCTATAATTGATGGCTAATAGCTTTCTTACGACAGAGGACAAACTGCAAAAAAAAATATCACTATTTAAAATAGAGGTAATTAGTTAACTCAATTACATCTATTCAAAACAAATAAGTCGTATGAAAACAACCAGCCAAACTAATAATCAAAAATCTTCTAATTTAAATTATTCTCATCAGCAACCACAAACTATCATACCTAAGACAGATGCATTAGTGAAAAAAAACAATCTAGTAAGCAAATTCCTGTGGCACAGAGGAGTAACTTACTTTTTTTTACCGCTAGTTGCAGGAGTAGGGTTGTTAAGTGGTTGTGCAGGAGAATTAGGTAGAAACTTTCCTTCTGGACGCAACAGTGCCCAACAAGTTCAACAACAAACACAACCAAGCGATCGCCCACTAACACCAGTTCCTGAAGACAGCAATTTTGTAGTTTCAGTTGTAGATAAAGTAGAACCGGCTGTAGTACAAATTAATACTGCTAGAACCGTAAGAACCGAAGTACCAGAGGTTTTTAACGATCCGTTCTTTCGGCGATATTTTGGAAACCAGATACCAGCACAGCCACGAGAAAGAGTAGTGCGCGGTGTTGGCTCTGGTTTTATCATCAATTCTAACGGTCAAATTATGACGAATGCTCACGTAGTTAATAACGCTGATAGAGTCAGGGTAACATTTTCCGATGGTCGCTCTGTAGAGGGTAAAGTATTAGGAGAAGACCCCATAGCTGATGTTGCAGTCGTACAAGTACCTACTGATAACTTACCAACAGTAGAACTAGCAAATGCTCAGCAACTGCAACCGGGACAATGGGCGATCGCGATCGGTAATCCTCTTGGTTTGCAAAGAACTGTAACCGTAGGCGTTGTGAGTGCGATCGACCGTTCAGTAAGTGATTTCGGTGTTTCTAACAGTGGTATTGGTTATATTCAGACTGATGCAGCCATCAATCCTGGAAACTCTGGCGGGCCTTTATTAAATGCTCGTGGTCAAGTTATTGGCGTCAACACCGCCATTATCCAAGGCGCACAAGGGATAGGCTTTGCCATTCCCATCGACACAGCGCAACGAATAGCCCAACAATTAATTACTGAGGGTAAAGTAGAATATCCTTATATAGGTGTTGAAATGGCAGGCTTGACACCAGAACTTAGGGAAAGAATTAACAATCTTCCTAACAGTGATATCCGTGTAGAAGCGGACAAAGGAGTTTTAGTTGTGCGCGTGGTTCCTGGTTCACCAGCAGCGCGCGCAGGACTGCGATCGGGTGATGTAATTCAACAAATCAACAATCAATCTGTTACAACAGCTGATCAAATTCAGCAGATAGTTCAAAAAACTGGAGTGGGTAATAACTTGCAAATACAAGTACTACGCAATGGACAAACCGCGCAAGTAACAGTACAAACTGCACCACGTCCAACACAAAATCAGTAACTTTCAGAAGGGGCTAGGGGCTAGGGGCTAGGGGCTAGTAGGGGTTAGGGACTAGGGGTTAGAGGCTAGGGGCTAGTAGGGGCTAGGGCGTGTTTTCAAACTGTGAGATCCCCCCCCACCCCCCTTAAAAAAGGGGGGGAAATATTTTCAAAGTCCCCCAATTTAGCGGGGGATTTAGGGGGATCACAACCTCAACTAATAGCGTAAAGAGTAGTTTGAAAACACGCCCTAGCCCCTAACCCCCTAGCCTCTAGCCCCTAATCCAAGCGCCCCTAGCCCCCTAGCCTCTAGCCCCTAATCCCTAATCCCTAATCCAAGCGCCCCTAGCCCCTAGTCCCTAGTCCCTAGTCCCTAGTCCCTATTTTCCACAGATGAAGATAAATTAGGCTGATGTTTTACAATCACGTTTGTAGCGTTTTCTTCGTGATAATTATCTGTATCTCTGTGCCAATTATTAAGAATATCCTTGACCAAAACTTCTTTGATCCAAATTTGCAGCACAATCACTAATGGAACAGCGAGAAATACACCTAAAAACCCAAAAAAGCTGCCGAAAATTACTACTGCTAACAAGGTAATTGCTGGCAGTAAAGATACCTGAGTTTCCATAATGATGGGCACTACAATCAAACTTTCAACCTGTTGAATGCCAAAGTACAACGCTATCACTGCGGCTGCTTTCCAGGGTGCATCAAGTAGTGACAGTAATAAAGGTGGTATCACGCTCAATGTCGGACCAACATTAGGAATAAATTCTAATAATCCTGCCAAAATAGCATTAATTAGCGGCAGTCTGACTCCCAAAAGTAACAGTCCAACGTAGCTCAAGATACCGATGAGTAACATCGTTAAAAGAGTGCCTTTGAACCAATTTACTAGAGACGTTTCGCACTCAGAAATAATATCATCTACTCGCCGTCGGTAAAAAGCAGGAAATAGCAATACAAATCCTCGTCTATAGGGCGAAGGATTTGCTAATAACATAATGGTGAGAACAAAGAAAAGCAAAAATGTTAAAACTACAGCCAGCGACCTACTAATTAAAGCAAAAAAGTTATTAATTAGCTGATTTAACCAAGTTTGCAAACCTTGAGTCAGATATCTTAGTCCTTGAATTTCCTCTAACCATTGTGTAGGAATAATATTTTGTAACCAGTTATTCCATGAACGTATTCGCTCTAATACAGTAGGTAGGAGGTTACTGAATTCTTGTAATTGGCTGACAATTTGTGGCACAATTAGCGCGAAAAATCCTACTATAAACGCAAGTACAAGAATAACTGATATGCCAATGGCGAAGCCTCGCTTGATGCGAAGTCGCTGTAAAAATTTCACAAGCTGGTTTAAGACTGTTGCCAATAGCACAGCGGCAAACACAACCAAAAGAATTTGCCTAATTTGCCAGATAATGTAAAGAGATATAACAAGAGCGAAAAACCCGACTAATTGCCCAAAACGCACCACTCAGCCTCCATATTTTCGCTATTTTCAGCGATTGTGCTGAAGTTTTGTTAGACCTCTTGCATAAGTTGATGTTTTTTGAGATGGAACCACAGATGGACACAGATAAACACAGATAATTTATCTGTGTCCACCCCCCTCATTCCCACGCCACTTGCTACAACGCGGGAAACCCGCGCAACGCAGTGGCTCCCCTTACAAGGGGGGAAGACAGAGGAAAAACTTTTATTTATTGTCCATCTGTGGTTAATTATCTTCAATCATGAATACGTGCAAGAAGTCTATTCTTTCAAAATTACTGTATTTTGCTACTTTCATGAAGCCTCTCAAGGGCTGATTCTTGTAAAGATACATTATATCTATCTACTGATAGACTGAAGATTTTTATATAACAGTGTTGTTCTCTATAATTTTGTAAAAATTAACCGAGTTTTTACACATCATAAAAACTCGGTTTATGCATAATTTAGATTTGAGAAACAGTATTATTGTTTGCTTATTGGGCTGACTCTGGTAATGCTGATGGGTATACAGATTCAGCAATCAATACAGGTCTATTTTTATATTCTGCTTCTAGCGTTCTTTGTAGACCCGCTTCCCAAGTAAAATCATAGTCCCTCTCAATGTCAGCAACAACGAATTCGCGTAACACACCAGTAACAACAACTTTTTCACCCTCTCGCACTGGTTTTTGTTGATTTTGAACCAGGACTAATAAATCTTGACCGCCAAGCAGTTTTTCTTCATCGAGAGTAAATGCATTCGGACCAACAATTTTTTCTACTTCAGCGGGTACGGCAATGACTTTGTTGTAGTATACACTTGGGTTGGTAGAGATTTCACCCGGTTTTGGTGCTGGTGCAATTGACTGCGCAATAATCGCTGGTTTACCTTCGTAATCTACATACAAGTTTGGATCTAAATCTAAGTTGTACTCTCTCTCGACATCAGCAGCTACAAACTTAGCAACCTGACCCGTAATTTGCAGTTCGGTATCTTCAGGAAGAACGGCTTGCTTACCCGAAGCATTCACAACAAGAATAGTTTCACCGCCAAAAAACTCATTGTCTGTAACTGTGAATGTAGACGGAGTAATTTTTCTCACGGGTTCGCTTCTGATAGTTACAGTTTGACCAATCAGTTGATTTGTATTTTCAGCTACTTCTTCTGTTGTAACGTTTGTTTGTGGAGCAGTTGCTGCTGGTGTTTCAGGGGTGGTTGCTACTGGTCGATTTTCTGCACAAGCTGGAAGAAGCAACCCCATCAGTGCTATTGCGATCGCGCCTGTACGTATGTTTCTTCTATCACTAAAATTTTTGTAATGATATTTCTTAAACATTCTAATTTTTCCTCCTCATATCATCTTGAAACCTTTTCGGGAAGTCAAAAGTCCAAAACCTATTGGTGGAGTTGAGTTCCCATCCAAAGTTTGATTGGAAAACATAGGTAAAAATTCGTATCCCACGCAATTTTAAAGCTTGATTATTGATTAGGGACTATTTCTTTATTAACGTTTTCTCCCAGACATGAGCCGTTATTTGTAGGTTCTAAAAGTCGGATAATTTGGATAATTCATGTCATAGAAGTACGGCTTAGATTTGAAAAAACAAAGAAGCTTTTATACTTACCTTCACTATTTTCTCTACTAATAAAAATGTTAACTGCTACTGTTTTACATAACCTCTACCAGAGGAAAGTAAATACAGTCAAAAAATATGTCAAAAGAGATAAGTAAATCTTTAAGTAAGTAGGCAAGAATAAACCAATCATGTAATTGTAATATTTACTACTGCAATTCCAGATAGGTTTAAAAATTTAAAACTATAGAAACCCGGTTTCGCAGAAGTTACCGGGTTTCTTTGCGTAAGTCCTACTAAAGTGGCAAACAAATAGTAAACGTAGCTCCTTCACCAAACTTGCTACTAGCAGTGATGCTACCTCCGTGGGCTTCGATGATGCGTTTAGCGATCGCTAAACCCAAACCAACTCCCCGACCTTTACGAGAGCGATCGGCGGTATAGAATTGCTCAAAAATACGAGGGAGGTCGCTGTCTTTAATTCCCTGACCTTGATCGCGGATAGTTACAACCGCATGTTTGCTTTCTTTGTAACCAGTAATAAATATCTGAGAATTTGGGCTTGAATGTTTGATCGCGTTATCGAGGAGATTTAGAAACGCTTGCAACAGCCGTTCTGAATCACCTTGTATCTGTAAGTCAGCCATGTTTACTTGTACGGTTATTTGCGAATTTTGCATTCGCGTTTCTACTGCTCTAACCGCACGGCTAATCAAACTAGAAAGCTGTAAAGTCTGTTTGTCTAGGAGTGTTACCCCAGCTTCCAACCGTCCCAGATCCAGTAAATCATGAATTAGACGTGACAAGCGTTTGGTTTCGTTTTCGACGTTTTGGAAGAAGCGATCGCTCAACGCCGGATCAGCAGCAGCCCCACTGCGGAGGGCTTCCACCGTTACTAACACATTACTAATGGGAGTACGAAGTTCGTGAGAAACGTTTGCCAAAAACGCTCTACGCTCTTGATCAAGGCAAGCCAAACGTTCACTCATGCGATTTAGCTCGATTGCTAACTCATCCAATTCGTTACTTTGACGAATCTGGAGTTTATCGCCAAAATGCCCGTTACCCAAGCGGATCGCAAAATTCCTCATTGTCTGAATAGGGCGGGAGAGGCTACGCGCTAGCCATTCACTCAGTAAAGTACACAGTAAAAGCGTCAAAACCAGTGTTCCCAACACAGTCCAGATGACTATAGCAAATTGGCGCTGTAACTGTTGCAAAGTGATAGACATTCGCAACGCACCCAGCAACTCTCCATTACGCACTATCGGTTGAGCGATGAACAATCTGTCATCATTGGACAAAACACCTTTTGCTACACCTTGCGCTTGCCGATTTTCTAAGGCTTCACGTATCCCAGGCACTGTCAACCAATTCGTTACTTGTTGGTCTTTTTGAGGACTAGATGTGGCAAGCAATTGACCCTTATTATCAAAAACTCGTAAGGTGATAGTTTCAGCAGCACCATAGCGCTGCACCAGTAACTCTACTTGTTTACGGTTATTTTCTTCCAGCGCGTCAGCAACATTCTCTCCAATGGCAGTACTCCAGTTTTGCATCTCTGTCTGTCTTGCTCTCATAAAGTAAGCATGGAACGACCAGAGAATGTATCCTGCCATGAATGAAGTTCCTAAAGTTGTCAGCAGCAGGTAAGTAGCTAATAGTTTGGTGTGGATGGAATTCCACTTAATTCGTGGTATCCAGTTCATTTGCTTAAGACTGCTTTTGGGCGCGACGACGCAGCACTGCTTTTATGCGTGCCAAAAGTTCACGAGTATTAAAGGGTTTTGTCACATAATCATCGGCTCCCGCTTCTAAACCCCAGATTTTGTCAATGTCTTGGTCTTTAGCTGTCAGCATGACAATTGGTACATCAGAGAAAGCGCGAATCCGCCAGCAAACCTCCATACCATCAACCTCTGGCAGCATCAAGTCTAACAAAATTACGTCCGGCACTTGTTTATGAAAATGTTTAATTGCGCTGTGACCATCTGCTGCTGTTGTCACCGTATATCCTTCTTTTTGCAACGTGTAAGAAAGGCTTTCTCGCAATGGTTCTTCATCATCAACTAGTAAAACGTGGGGCATTATTTATGTTTGGCTAACTTTCAATTGTATTATGAATATGTATAACATTTAACACATCTTTCCACAGACACAAATTTGTTAATGGTTCATAGTTCATGGTTCATGGTTCATGGTTCATGGCTATTAACCATTAACCATTAACTATTAACTATTAACCATTAACCATTAACAGCTTTAATTACTTGGTGATACCTTTCTTGAACATCTTGGAGGTCTTCTTGTTCTGACAAAGCTTGTTGACTACCTCGCAAAATCATTTCAGCATGACGGCGTAAAGCGGCTCGGTGTTTAGAGTTGCGGGTGTAAGTAGCAACCAGAGCGATCGCCTCTAATAAACGAATCGTCACCGCTACATCTTTTGTACTGTACTGGCGAATCTGGTTGAAAGCTGCATCGGTTAAATCTGCAAATGTTACCGGCTCGACAATCACGCGCAAGTTGTTATCATCATCGTAGCGATAGGGAGAAGGAAAATCTTTTTGGGCGAGGCGGGAAAGTCCAGCGCCAAGTCGGTCAATACACCTGATAGCAGTGAATGGATCGTTAACCGCAGGAGAAATGGCACGCAAAGCAATCTCAACTAACTGATTAATAGGAAACTCTATATCTTGTTGCTCAGTACGTTCCTTACCGAGAATAAAAGCATCGTTAATCTTTTTATTGAGTTTCTCGTTTGCACAATCCCCAGGCCATACTAAAACCAGAACACTGCCTTGAATAACAAATTTACCTGGTCGAGACTTGATCCGCAACAGCAGATTTTGCTTGTTCGCAAGCTTCATCAATTCTTCCTCATCAATTGCTTGGATATAACCCCTACTAGTAGCTCTAATTGGGCAAGCTTCTGAGTCAAAATTAATGGGGATTTCTGCTATCTGGTGCTGGCGTTCCGGCAAACTCAGACCAATTTGTTCTGGGAATAACCGCCCAATCGTCCGGTCTAAATCGCTACTAATTTCGGAAATAACATGCGATGCCTGAATTATAGTTGAGGCGTGATGGATAAAGTAAATCAGCACGCCAATGCTCAAAAGCGCTAACAAAACGCCCACTGTCACGGCAATTTGCGGCACAAACTCGTCTTGTCCATCTTCTCCCCGAACTGTTCGCAATACCAGCAACGAGTAGATAAAAGTCGCAATAAACGTGCCCAAAACAACCTGATTGCCCGTGTCTTGCATAAAATTACGGAGGATGCGGGGACCGAAATTGGAAGAAGCAAGCTGGAGGGCAACGATTGTAATAGAAAATGATGTAGCGGTAACGCTGACAATTGAACCAGCAACGGCTGAAAGTAAGCCACGCGCACCATCCGGACCGCCAGTGTAGATCCAACCTGACTTTTCTAAAGGGCCGTAATAGCCAGCCCGGTCAAATGTTAACATTGTAACCGCCAAGGCAATTGCTAAGACTGCCATGATTGAAGGTACAAACCAGTAGCTGGAGTGGAGCGAGTCCCAAAGTTTGCTCAGCTTAATGTGTTTCATTGCATGTCGTCAGTTAATGAAGCGTTACTATCTCCAGTACTACCGTTTCTTTGCGATGCCTGAGCGCGCATTTCGGCAAGCTTTGTGAGTGAACCACTGATACTGCGGGGTTTTGGCACATTACCCTTACCAGCCGGCCAGCCTTCGCGTTGACGAGAGCGATCGCCATCTGTTTCTTCGGTTTGGTCGTGGAAAAGAATTTGTCTAGTCGGATAAGGTAAATCTATCCCATTTTCTACGTATAGCTTTTGCTTAATGGCAGAAATTACCTTATCCCGCGATCTGAGGTCATCTATACGCCGTGGCGGTTTAATCCACCATCGAGCGCGGATATTTACCGTACTTTCTGCAAGTTCTAACACCAGTACGTCAGGAGCCGGGTCTTTCAACACCTCGTCCACACTATGGATCGCCTCCAACATTAACTGCTTGGTTTGGTCAATATCATCACCGTAACCAATACCAATATCGTACTCAATGCGACGATTATCAAAAGCAGTATTCACCTGCACAGAATTAGTAAAAAGTTCCGAGTTGGGAATCACAATCCGCCGACCATCGTAGGTTCTAATGGTTGTGGCTCTTGTCTCAATATTTTCAACTGTTCCCTCAAAACTCTTAAATACAATCTGGTCGCCAATTTGAAATGGTTCCGTTAGCAAAATTAAAATACCAGCCAGGAAGTTTTGCAGAATATCTCGGAAGGCAAAACCAATCGCTACCCCGCTAATTCCTAACAACTGCACCAAATCACCCGCTCTGAGTGTAGGGATTACAATAGTCAGGGAAATAAACAGACCCAACAAAACTATTGCACCCTGTGCCAACCGACCCAACACCAGCCCCAAATTTCGTGCATTACGACGGTTACGGGTTACGCGTCTGACTACTTGCTTAATTGTCCTACCAGCAAAGAAAAAGATAAAGAAGACAATTATCGCCAAGACTATGTTTGGCAGCAGGGCAATAAAACCACTAACCATTGCCTCAACATTTTTCCAGGCAGCGGATATCTCTGCGTTCATTTCCTCGACTCGCTCATCAGTCGTTGTTGATGATAGTCAAAAATAGCGGCTTGAGAATCTGTCTGGGGACTTTTAATTTCTGTGACGAGAGGAAGATTGTGTTTGTTGTTTGTTGGTGGTTAGCTTAGCCGTGAACTAAAGTTCCGGCTTAAAGCTTAAACCCATTAAAATGGGTTAAAATTCTTAGCCAGTCGGTTTTTAACTTACATCTTGCATCATTTTTAACAAGAGCCAGAGGCTCTTATTCTCGTTACCAGGTTGAACCTGGTAACGAGGGTTTGGAGGCGGAGCCTCCTAGCTGTTGCGTAGGAATGCAAGATATCAGTTTTTAAGCGACTTTAGCTTTAAGTGGTGAATTTTAATTCAGGGCTAATTTATCGCTCTCACTGCATCTGCAATAAATTACCCTAAAAATAATGTAATTGCGCCGAAAGACAACCAGGGGTTTTGACTAATGAACAACACAGATGTAATCGTCATTGGTAGCGGTATTGGTGGTTTGAGTTGTGCAGCAATATTGGCACGATATGGCTTTAATGTAACAGTTTGCGAGAGCCACACCATCCCTGGAGGTGCTGCTCATGCTTTTGAGCGCAATGGATTTAAGTTTGATTCAGGTCCTTCGCTCTACTCTGGACTTTCTTCCAGGTTTTCTTCCAATCCTCTGCGACACGTACTAGATGCGATCGCTGAAGAATTACCATGCGTGAATTATGATACATGGGGTTGCTGTTTACCAGAAGGTGATTTTGATACAACAGTAGGCGCAGACCAATTTTGTGAAATTCTCTCCAAATTCCGTGGTAATCAAGCTGTAGCTGAATGGCGTCAGCTTCAGCGTGTGATGGAACCACTAGCTAATGCAGCCGTTGCCATGCCACCAGCAGCATTGCGCTATGATTTGGGTGCAGTGCTTACAGTGGGTCGATTTGCCTTACCAATGCTGAGTCATGCGGCAAATATTCCCAAAATGACTGGAGCTTTTAGCGAGGTAATGGATGGTGTGATTTATGATCCATTTATTCGTAACTGGCTCAATTTGCTTTGTTTTCTTCTTTCTGGACTACCAGCAGATGGAACCAGCGCCGCAGAAATGGCATTTATGTTTGCAGACTGGTATCGACCGGGTGCAGTGCTTGATTATCCAATTGGGGGTAGTGGTGCTATTGTTGATGCACTGGTGCGGGGACTGGAAAAATATGGTGGTAAATTAATGCTGGGCGCTCATGTCGAAGAAATTCTTGTTGAAAGCGATCGCGCTACAGGTGTGCGTTTACGTGGCGGTAAAGAAATACGAGCGCGTCGGGCTGTTGTATCTAATGTATCGGTATGGGACACCCTCAAACTACTTCCAGAAACAGCATTACCAAAAAGTTTTCGGGAACAACGAGCCAGCACACCAGAGTGTGATAGCTTTATGCATCTGCATTTAGGTATCGACGCTCAAGGGTTGCGGTCAGATTTAGCGTGTCACTACATTGTAGTTAACGACTGGGAAAAAGGCGTAACGGCTCCTCAAAATATCGTCGTGATGTCCATTCCCTCAGTGCTAGATCCATCACTTGCACCACAGGGTAAACACGTAATGCACGTTTATACACCTGGTAACGAACCATACGCTATTTGGCAGGGTATGGACAGGAGAAGTCAGGAGTACACGCAACAAAAGCAAGCCCGTGCGGATATTATGTGGCAAGCTCTAGAACGAATTATTCCAGATATTCGCTCTCGTTGTGACGTAACCCTTGTTGGTACACCCTTAACGCATGAGCGCTTTCTCCGTCGTCATCGAGGTTCCTATGGGCCAGCAATTTCGGCAGGTAAAGGTTTATTTCCGGGTTCTAACACACCTTTAAAGGGACTTTTGTGCTGTGGTGACTCCACATTTCCTGGTATAGGTTTACCAGCAGTCGCCGCTAGCGGGATGATTACCGCCAATACACTTGCACCTGTACATCAGCATTTAGAATTACTCAAGGATATCAAGTCCATTTGAAAAATAAAATCGCTACAAAAAAATAACTGTCGTTACCAACGCATAAGCTGTTGTTATGACAAAATAAATTGTCGTGACGACAACATAAGCTATTGTTATGACAATATAAGCTGTCGTTACGTCAGCATAAGCTGTCGTTACGTCAGCATAAGTTGTCGTTACCAACGCATAAGCTGTCGTTACGACACAAGAAATTGAAAAGCTCACGCAAAGCCAAGCCAGCGCGTTGCGGTGAGTCCAGCGCTGAAGGAGGGTTTCCCTCCGCAGGCGACTGGCGAACCCGAAGGGGGGTTCCCCCCGTTGTAGCGACTGGCGTGCAAAGGCGCAAAGATTTTCTTAGCGTCTTTGCGGCTTTGCGTGAGACTCAAAAAAAATCCAAAATCCAATTTAGGGTATTGACCTATTTATTATCTAGGGTTAAAATCCTGATAATAATTGGTTTGTAAAACTATGTTCCTACAGCAGCTATCTCTACAACTAATTTCTAGCCTTCTACTAGGGCTAGGGCTGCTACTGCGCCTTGGGCGCAAATAGATTTTACATGCTTAAAATAGAGTTTTTACTCCTTTAAATAAGCATCTAAGTCTTTATTTGCAAGTTGTTGCTTGTTAATAGTTAATAGTTGATGGTTCGTCATTAACCATAAACCATTAACCATTAACCATTAACCATTAACCATTAACTGGGAGATTTTTTTATGCGACTACTGAATCTAGCACTCTTAGCATTGCTGCGACTATATGTGGGTTGTCAGGCTTGGATCAAGTGGCAACCTGATGGCCCTATTTTCGCTGCAAAATCTTTCGCCACAACGCCTCGTAATTATCAACAACAAAGGAAGAGACGAACGTGTTGAAGAATCCTGCGACAAAATATCGCTCGTTTGCACCGATTAATTTAAACGATAAGCGAAGCTTAACGCCTTCGGCGTATCGCACCTGGACAAATAAAACAATTACTCATCCCCCAATCTGGTTGAGTACTGATTTACGAGATGGAAACCAGGCTTTGATTGAACCGATGAATATCGAGCGTAAGTTACGTCTGTTCAATCTTTTGGTAAGTATTGGTTTCAAAGAAATAGAAGTAGCTTTTCCTTCCGCTTCACAAACTGACTTCGATTTTGTTCGATATTTAATTGAACAACAGCTAATTCCTGATGATGTAACGATTCAAGTTTTAACTCCAGCTAGAGAAGAATTGATTCGCCGCACCTTTGAATCTTTACGAGGAGCAAAACGCGCGATCGCTCATTTGTATAATGCAACTTCTCCTGTATTTCGTCGCACTGTTTTTGGTTTGGATCGTCTACAAACAATTAATCTTGCTGTTTCCGCAGCCAAATTATTTAATGAATTAGCAGCAGAACAACCAAACACAAATTGGCAATTCCAATATTCACCGGAAACCTTTACAGCAACAGAACTTGATTTTGCTAAAGAAATCTGCGATGCGGTTTTAGATATTTGGCAACCTACCCCGCAACACAAAGCCATTATCAATCTTCCTGCAACTGTGGAAGTGGCAACGCCGAATATATTTGCCGACCAAGTAGAATGGATGCATCGCAATTTAAACCGGCGAGATAGTGTGATTATTAGCGTGCATCCGCATAACGATCGCGGTTGTGCAGTTGCAGCAGCAGAACTTGCTCAAATGGCTGGTGCAGAAAGGGTTGAAGGTTGTTTGTTTGGCAATGGTGAACGCACTGGTAATGTTGATTTAGTTACGTTAGGTTTAAATCTTTATACTCAAGGCATCTATCTTGGGTTAGATTTTTCTAATATCAACGAAGTAGCCAGAATTATTAAAGATTGTACGCAACTACCCATTCATCCTCGTCATCCCTACGTCGGTGATTTAGTATTCACCGCTTTTTCGGGTTCCCATCAGGATGCGATTAAAAAAGGCTTTGCTGTGCAAAAACCAAATACCATCTGGGAAGTTCCCTATCTACCGCTTGATCCCGCAGATGTTGGGCGTACTTATGAATCTGTAGTGCGGGTGAATAGTCAATCTGGGAAAGGGGGTATTGCCTTTTTGTTGGAACGAGACTACGATTTAGTTTTGCCGAGACGCTTGCAGATTGAATTTAGCCAAGTAGTGCAAAAAGCAATGGATGCTTCTGGAAAAGAAATGTCCTCTGGTGAGCTTTGGGAGTTGTTTAAGCAAGAATATTTACAGGCTTGTACACCGGTTAAGTACGTTAGTCACCAGTTATCTGAAACTGATGCTGGTAGCGGAATTCAAAATCTATCAGCACAATTGCGAGTGAATGAGAAAATGATTGTAGTTCATGGCAAAGGCAATGGGCCGATTGATGCTTTTGTCAATGCTTTAGATTTGGGTGTGCGAATTCATCATTATGAGGAGCGATCGCGTAATTTTGGCAGTAATGCAGATGCGATCGCTTATATTGAGATTGCAGGTGATTTTATTCCAAGTTCATTTTATGGAGTAGGTATTCATTCCAATATCGTTACAGCTTCGCTGCTTGCGATTGTGAGTGCAGTGAATCGAGCTTTTGTGTGTATAGATGTAGAGGTTCAAGTAGAGTTACTTGGCGTTGCTGATTATTCGTTATGATTTTACCTCACGCAGAGACGCACTAGCCGCAGAGAGTGATGGAAGAGCGATAAATACAGCAATGCTATGTTTTGTTTATTGGCAAATATAGCAAAGAGCGATCGCATTGAATAGACATCTCCGATAATTAACTATGCGTCAGCCAAAATCCTTGTAGAGACGCGAAATTTCGCGTCTCTACATTCTTTTTCACCAGATGTCTAATATTAAATCAAGTCGCGATCGCTCTGTCAATATTAGACCTCTTGCATAAGTTGATGTTTTTTTAGATGGAACCACAGATGAACACAGATAAACACAGATAAATTATCTAGATAAATTATCTGTGTCCACCCCCCTCTATCCCCCCTCAAGAGGGGGGAAGATAAGAGGATGTCTGAGAAGTATGGTTTTAAACCAAATAATATTAGATCCCCCTAAATCCCCCGCGCTTCTTGGGGGACTTTGAAAGACTTTTTGCCCCCCTTTTTAAGGGGAGCCACTGCGTTGCGCGGGTTTCCCGCGTTGTAGCAAGTGGCGTGGGTTGGGGGGATCTAAATGATTTTGGGTAATAAATATGACTAATTAACAACTTTTCAGACATCCTCTAAGGAAATAATTTTATTTGTTGTTTATCTGTGGTTAATTATCCTCAATCATGAATGCGTGCAAGAAGTCTATTGTATGCCACACTTGTAGGGCATAGCCCTGCCTACTACGATTTTGAAATCACCTCGTAATGGCTGCAACGCGGAAAATTTTATACCTTTGTTATCAAAGCAGACACTATCAGTTGTGTAATTTAGTAATTTAGCTAGTTGTCAGACTTACTTCCTTGTCACTGATTATGGGTTTTGTATCCCGATAGTGAGCATCCATCCAACAACGTGGTAAGGGTTCACCAGAAGGGAATGCCATTTCCGTTTTCATATAAGAAGCAGGATCTTGCATCTCTTCACCAAAATGATCCCTTCCTATCACCTCTTCGACACAAGGGTTGAAGAGATTGTCTAAGGTCAAAATTTCGATTAAATCTCCCGTAGGTTTATGCATTAAGAACATAGCGACTCTCCTATGTCCTAGGTTTATAATTAAATCCTATAACTAACCTGATGGAGTTAGTCTTTAGTTGATAAAACTATATACAATGCTAGCAACAGCAAGATATGATAGCTTTACTTTGAAGTGAGTTTGCATAAGCTTTGGGCGTCATTCCTGTAAGCTGGCGAAAATGTTTACCCAAATGACTATGACTGTTAAAGCCACATTGCAAAGCAACTTCCACAACAGATAATTCGGCTTGTTTTAGTAACAGCTTTGCTCGTTCTATCCTTTGCTTAATCACATACTGGTGAGGGGAAATTCCCATTGACTGCTTAAAAAGGCGACTAAAGTGAAACTGGCTCATACCTAGTAATTGGCTGAGATCAGATAGTTTAATATCCTCTGCTAAATGGTCGTTAATGTAATCTGTGACTATAAGTAATTGGCGATCGCTCAAACCACCGTTGTATAGAGCAATACGGGGTTTCGTAGTAGCATAATTTCTCAGCAAATGTACTGCCAGCACATTCGTCAAAGATTCAACATAAAGCCGTCCAGCTAAACCCCCATTCATGAGTTCAAAATGTAACATTGTGCCTATTTGTTCAATTTGGGGATTGCGAACCCGAAATTCTGGCAGTAATTCTATTTGATTTGGATCTACCTCTACAGCTTCAATCGCAACTTTTTGCATAAAATCTGAAGCGATACGCATTAGCAAGTAGTGGTCATAACCATCCCACCATTTATACGAATAGGTGGTTTGTGCAGGTGCGATGGTAATATCACCTTTGTTGTAGAGACTGACATAGCGGCGATCGCCCATAACTTGCTGCAAGTAATAGGGACGAGTTGCCAAACCCAAACAAATCGCGTGTTCCGCCAGGGACAGATGCTTCACTTCTCCTGGTGGTAGACTACATTCTTCGACTAGAATATTTTCCCAGCCTTGAGACTGACTGGAAATAATTATTCCGTCTTTTTTGGAATCAGCAATTTTTGCAGATTGTGTGGTAGGTGCTGGCTTCATGGATTGTGTTTAACCTTGTACCATCCAAACAGAAAACTTGCAGCAAGATTTTGATAGTTCAGCAAAATTTAGAGAGATTTTCCTCATCTATTTTTTTTAATTTTATTTAAGAAAATCAAACATTGAGCAAGCTGCATAAGAAACCGCAATTATTTCCAGGTATTTAACCATGACTTCAATATCTATTAAATCAAACACTCGCAAAGAAATTCAGGGATTTCTACAACTCGCCATTCCCTTAGCCAGCGCCCAAGTTGCCCAATCTGCAACAGGTTTTGTAGACACGGTAATGATGGGTAGGTTAGGACAAGAAAGCCTTGCAGCCGGAGGATTAGCAGCGCTAACTTTTCAAATGTTGATGAATGCTGCTGGTGGGGTGGTTATGAGTGTTAGTCCCCTTGTCGCAGAGGCTTATGGAGCAGGTCGCAAAACGCGAGTTGAGCAAGTTGCACGCCAGGGAGTGTGGTTATCGTTAATACTTTCGATACCCATGATGTTACTGATTGGACATTTAGATACTTTTATGGGTCAACTTGGACAAGCACCAACTACCGTTACTCTAGCAAATCAGTATCTAGATGTTATGCTGTGGGGTTTTTTCCCTGCTTTAGGATTTGCCATGCTCAGAGGTGTTGTCTCTGGATTATCTCAAGCGCGTCCAGTGATGATGATTGTTATTGGTGGAACGTTTTTCAATATTATAGGTAATTATGTCTTAGGATTTGGTAAATTCGGATTTCCCCGGATGGAATTAGCGGGTTTGGCTTTGTCAAGTGCCCTTAGCCTTTGGGTGATGTTTGTGGCTTTGGTTGTTTACATGATAAAACACAAACAGCTGAAATCTTACCGCATCTTTGCAGATTTACATCGAGTTAGACCGCGAATTCTTTGGGAGTTGGTGGTAGTTGGTGTACCGATGGGTGTGGCTATTGCTTTGGAATATGGACTATTCACAGTTGTTACCTACCTGATGGGCGTATTGGGTACAGATGTACTGGCAGCACATCAAATAGTTCTGCAAACTACGATAGTAATCTTTATGGTACCTCTGGGAATGTCTTATGCAACAACAGCCCGTGTAGGTCAGTGGTTGGGACAACAAAACATTGAAGGTGCAAAACGAGCAGGATATGTCAGCATATCAATTGCAGCGATGTTTATGCTATTAACAGGAATTGTACTATTTACTCATCCCAAGCAAGTAATTGGATTGTATTTGGATATTCAAAACCCAGAGAATATCAAAGTACTGACAGTAGCAGTGCCAATGCTCACCATAGCAGCGATCGCTCAAATCTTTGATGGTGTACAAAAGACGACTATGGGCGCATTATACGGTCTCCAAGATACTCGTTTACCAATGTTATTGAATTTACCAGTACTCTGGGGAATTGGCTTAACAAGCGGCTATTTGCTGGGATTTTACTTTGATTTCGGTGGAGTCGGGTTGTGGGTAGGACAGTCGATTGGAATTGCGATCGCAGCAGGGGTTTTTGTTTGGCGTTTTCGCAAACTCACTTCATAAACATACAGCAGTTTTCACGTATTTGAACCACATCTATTGTAGGGGCACAGCAATGCTGTGCCCCTACAGTCTGTTAACGAGGGAGCATCCCAATTTTGACAAAATACTTGTTAAAGAATTTTCCCAGTCCTCTTATAGAGGACTTTAGCTTTCAGACAGGCACTTAAGTGCCTGGCTGGCTATTCCTGCAAAATTGGGATGCTCCCGTTAACGGCGTTTTTGCACTGCTTTCACCAAAACTCCTAAAAGTCCGATCGCGGTAGCCATAATCAACAGGGACACTAGATTAAAAGCAATAGAAGTACCTTGTTCATCATTTTGCCAGCGTATAATCCAAAACCCATCTGTACCTAATCCAAACGAAGGTACTTGCAAAATGGCAAAGATTGGCGGTAGTAAAAAGCTAGCCAAAAATAACACCACCAAAACTATCATCATAGTGTTAACCCAAACCCATAAACCAGAATTTGCCCTAGCCCTGTAGGTTTTAAAAGGTAGAGAACGGGGATCTACATGAGAAGGTGTATAAATTGCCATCCCGGCGCGGCGGTCTTCTACTTGAATTGACTTTGGAGAACGTAGCAGCAAAGTTGCCATCCAGATATCGCCGCTAGCACCAGAAGTGTTAATTGCTATAACTAAACCCAGCCAACTAGCTTGAGGAAATATTGCCAGTAACAACACAGACACTAGGTCAATTATTACTAGGGGAGCAAGACCGATCACCACAAAGGCATTACGAGAAAAGCGATCGCCTGGTGAAGTGGCGTAGGCGTAAGGTAAGAAATATTTCGCTTCTACCCCGTAACGAGGCGATCCGCCAAAAGCACGAAAAGCCACCCCATGCAATAATTCATGAACAACGAACGTACCAATCAAAATAGCAAGAAAGGCAAGAAATGGCAGTATACTTGACCACGGCGACGGATACTGAGTTGCTTGCCAAGATACTGACCAACTTTGCCCGTGGACTGCTTCATAGAATCCACTTACGCCTGCCAAACTAACAAAAAAGAGTATGATGCTCAAACCCAACCAACGCAAGGATAACTCAGGCGTAATGCGGAAGACATAAGTTGGTTCGTCACGAGTAGATGCTAACATTTCTATACCATTTCATCGAACAAGTTAAAAGTTAAAAGAAAGAAGATTTTCTTTTGACTTTTTCATTTATCAATTTCTTGATGAGAATTTACTTTTTAATTTTTACTTTTATCTTTCTAAAGGTTTTCATAATCCAAAATCCAAAATCTAAAATCTAAAATCGTATTACCCTACTTGCACATCTTCTAAATCTCGTCGGCGTTGCAACCATCTAGCGACATCACCAGCAGTGATTATGCCCTGTAAAGAACCATTTTTGGTAACTAAAACTCTGCGTAATTGGGATTCTTCCATTTTTTGCAGTACATTTGTCATTTTCTCTTCTGGGCGGACACTCACGCCATTCTGAACTGGTCTCATGGTGTCTCTTACAGTTTGGTAAGCCCATTTATCACGAGGAACATCTTTAACTAGGTTTAGGGTAATAATACCGATGAGTTGATTATTTTCAGTGACAGGAAAACCGTGGTAGCGTCGATGCATGAAGTATTCATCTACCAGTTCTTGCAGACTTAATTCAGCAGGTACGGTTTCTGGATAGGGGGTCATTATTTGTCGCGCTGGTACTCCTTCTAAAGTGCTGCGAACTAACACATCCTGATAGCTGGCTTCCGCAGCACTGGCGAGGAACCAACCGATGAAGATTAACCACAGTCCGTTGATGACGAAGCCGCCAAATAATTGTAAAAGACCCCAAGCAATGATAGCGTAACCAAGTAATTTGCCGCCGATGGTAGCGATGCGCGTAGCTTTTTTATAGTTTCCTGTAATCTTCCAAACGATGGAACGAAATACGCGCCCACCATCTAGCGGGAAACCAGGCAAAATATTGAAAATAGCCAACATCAAGTTAATTGTGGCAAGATAAGCAGTCACGCCGTTAACTGCAACACTCCAACCAGCACTTCTGCCAACCCACCATAATAAACCAGAAAAAACAGCGATCGCTAAACTTGTTAAAGGTCCAATCCCAGCAATTTGAAATTCATCTCCGGGAGTTTCTGCTTCCATGCGCGTGCGAGAAACACCACCAAAAATAAATAAAGTAATTCCTTCTACGGGAATACCCTTTGCTCTTGCCAAAAACGAGTGAGAAAGTTCATGAGCAAGTAAAGACACAAAAAATAGTAGCGTTCCAACAACACCCATGCCAATATAAGTAGTATCTGACAGTCCTGGATAATTTACTGGAAAAACTCCTGTAGTTAGAGTCCACAGGATTAAAAAGAAAATTAGAAACCAGGATAAGTCAACACTAATTTCAAAACCAAAAATAGAACCCAGTCGGAAGCCTTGCATAAGCACCCCTTCTATAACTAACAATTCGTAATTTATAATTCGTAATTTGCAATTAAGTTACGAATTACGAATTATAAATTACGAATTAGAATCAAATTGCTACTGAGCATTTTGAGTGTTATTGTCAGTACGAACTATGTATTGATAAGCAGGTGTATTAACAGCAATTGGTTCTGCTCTTCCTTGAGCAACTAATGCTTGATAAACTAAAGCAGCAATTTCTGCACGGCTAGCAGGTTGGGTAGGGTTAAGAACTTTTGGATTGGGATAATTAACCACTACATTTGCTTTTGTTGCTTCTGCAACATTGGGAATAGCAGATTTAGGAATTCGGTTGGCGTCTGTATAAGCATTAGCAACAATTTCTGATGCAGGGCGATCATCCCTAACGCCAGGTGTTGTAGGAGTTGTTGCAGGAGGTGCAGCTTGGGCTTTTGGCACAAATAGAGGCTGCATCAAAGAAGTAATTGCCAATGGGAAAAAGAAACGTGGTCTTCGTGCTTGCGATCGTTGTCTGGTAGGTTGGGTAGTCGCTTGTGGAGTAGCAGGTAAATCTACAGCATTGGTTAAAGCAACTATTGCATTAACTTTAGAAACGTTTTGACGTGGACGAAAAGAACCATCAGGATAAGCGGACATAAAACCTTGTTGATAGGCTTCTTCAATTGCATCACTTGCCCAATAGCCATCAGGAACATCTTTGAATGCAGATCCACTTTCTATTTGCCGTACAGGTTCTCGCTCAAAAGCTTTACGAATTACAGCTGCTAATTCGTCACGTTCTATTGTTTGTTCTGGTCGAAATCTACCATCAGGATATCCACTTAGAATATCTCTTTCAGCCAAACCGCGAATGAATGGTTGTGCCCAATAATTGGATGGAACATCAGGAAAAACACCTGGTTGTGCAATTTGGGCATCAGTTGCTAATGGCGCAACTGCAATTACCGTTAAACATAAACCTGATAAAGATGCAACTCCTGACACCCATCGAGGTAAGGTAATCATAAAAAATGCCTCTCACTTTTTACTATAAAATAATGTTAATTTGCTAAGTTTATTGTTTTATCCACCTAGCGATATAAAGATATGTACCTGTTGATAGATAAACATTTAATAAAATTGTTTCTAATTACAGATAGTTATGAATATTATTTTGATGAATTGTTCCAAATTAAATTAAATTACTAAGGTTAAACAAAAGCAAAAATATATTATAGGATTCCTATTTGACTTTTGAAATACAGGTAGGTGAGGCTATGCTCTACATATCCAGGTTTTGTAGGGCATAGCCCCACATAAGTAGGTCAGTGTTAACAAATCACTCTTAGTTCATACGTACTTAGCAAGATGTTAGTAATTTTACATCTTGCACTTGAAAAATATCGCATCACAAAAATCACTATGTATTTATAGATTTTTCACCTTCGTTCATATCCGCCTGGGACTGTAAGTCCCAGTCTCATAGCAAAAGTCCTCTATAAGAGGACTCTTAAGAAAGGGGAACTATCCCCCTCCCTTTTTCCGTCCTTTTTTTCAGGCGTAAGGATGGGTTGTTGACCCCAAAAGTAATATAGTCCTCTTAGCCCAAGCAGCAACCGTTAATCCTCATAATCCTTGGTTTTTACCTGCTTGTTGCTATTCTCCGCAAAAATAAAAAGTAAAGTTTTGTTAAGTTTGTACGTAACTACCTCACCTGGATCAGAAGACAAATTATGGGGATTCTACATGAATGCATGTAAAGTATTCAGAGTAACTCCCCAATTCAAATGGTTTTCGTGTGTGAGGAGAATTAAAATGCTAAATATATCCGCTGACTTAATATCTAAGTGTAAGCACTATATAGGTTCGGGGTAAATAAATATACTTATTATGGTTAGTGGTTAATGGTTAATAGTTAATGGTTAATAGCTATCAACTATCAACAATGAACTATTGACTATGAATAGTTTCTTGATTTTTTCAACTTATTATGGTTAATGGTTAATAGTTAATGGTTAATAGTTAATGGTTAATAGCTATCAACTATCAACAATGAACTATTAACTATGAACTATTAACTATGAATAGTTTCTTGATTTTTTCAGCTTTCGCCTTACAAGTACTACGATTTGGAAAAATATTTGCGAAAGAAAGATTGCAAAACCGCTAATTAGCAAGGTTTTTACAATCCAAAATCCAAAATCCAAAATCCAAAATATAAAAGAGGGCGATAGCTTCTGTAATTCTCGAACAATCAAAATCTCTCTGATATCGCTTCCAACCGCTTTTGGTATTGGGGCTAATTTGTGCTTTTTTCTTTTTACTTATTTGCAGAAATAACGCACGCAGCGAGAAAATCAAACGATTCGGTGAAAGTATTGAAAGCGAGTAAGAAGCATGAGCCAAGATTTTGTAAAAGCATCACTAAAAATTCTTGTAGTAGATTGTCATGAAATATGTCTGGGTGGAACACTCAGGCTATTACAGTCTCAGTATTCAGATGCTAATATTCTCACTGCTCAATCTACTGAAGATGCTTTAGATCACATCTCGAAATTCCAGCCTGACTTGCTTGTAATGGATATTTATATTCCCGAAAATCCAGGAACAACAGCACGCACTAATACAGGTATACAACTCCTCAAGTATTTGATGAATAGCTATCCGAAGCTAAACATCGTTGTTCAAAGCGCCCATTTGAAAACATTAGTGCGGATAAAAACTGAGATTGATATGCATCAAGGAGGCTTTACAATTGCTGATAAAAGCCTTTGCGGTAAAGACATGCTTACCAGAGTTAAATGGGCTTTACAGGGATTAACTCATATCAAAGATATCCAGGGAATCTGTCCAGAATTAGAAATTAAACCAGAGTGGCTGAGACTTCTGACTCTTGCATTTAACGAAGGATTACAAGATAAAGCGATCGCACAACATATCCGCGTATCTGAACGTATGGTGCGTCACTACTGGGATAGGCTGCAAAACGCATTAGGTATTGATTGTCAAGAATTGAAAAATCAGGGTAAAAATATCCGCGTAGTAACTCAAATCCGCGCTAGAGAAGTTGGTTTGATTGATTAAGTTGTTAGTGGTTCATGGTTCATGGTTAATGGTGAGCCAGCGCGGTGAGACCAGTCCCCGTCTTGGCGGTTCCCGTCACGATGGGGAACTGGCGAACCCGAAGGGTCTTGGGGGTCTCCCCCATGAGCGACTGGTGAGACCAGTCCTGAAGGCGGGTTTCCCGCCGTAGGGAACTGGCGAACCCGAAGGGCGAACCCGGAGGGTTCATGGCCATTAACCATAGCGAGGAACGAGCGTAGGCTGTAGGCGGTCGAGTGCAAGACCTTGTTGTGTTGATTTTGGTTGGCTTTAGCTGGTGGCTGGTTTGTAATTCTGCTCCATCCAGCTGATGCCAAATTGCTTTAAGTCATCGGCATCGAAGAGGAAAGACTGCGCGCTTCCAATTTGGGCTGAACTGCCCTTGCCCGATGCCACATAAGCCTGACCAATATCAAGAAAGTAATCCCAGTTGCCAAAATCTGCAATGCCGTTGGACGTATCGAACTCCTCTATGTTAACCCACACTCGCTGCCCGTCTTGCAAAATGGGCATTTTATAACGGTCAATGCGTTTGTCAGGAACCCTCGCTAAATGCTCTGCATGATGCAAAAGCGTGATATTTGAGAATGGAACCCCCAAAAGCAGCACTTGCCCTTTAATCTCGCACAGACGAGCTAATGGGGAGCCTGACCCCATGCCATATTGAAGAGGATGAATCTCGGTGAGCCACTTGGCACGCTGCCCAACGGCAACGAACGAGGCCAGAGGATGATTGCTACGGTGAGCATCAGGCCAAGTGCGTAGATACTCGGCCAAGATACTCATCTCGCGGTGGTCTGCGGGCGAAGTAGCTGGGTCGAATACTGGACACTGAGCCAAACAAGCCTGCTGTTGTTCTTCCGGCCATTGCGTCATGTGGTAAGGATTGCCTTCCCAACTCGCCAACATCATCACGGTTCCGCTTGGCGTTACAACATTCAGTAATGCCTCAAGCACTCTGATCGGACCGCCTAAAACCCAGCCTATAGCCTTGACAGAAGCGTGCAGCATGACAGTCTGACCGGCTTGAACACCTATTTTCTTCAATCCCGCTTCAATTTGTTGCGTGGTGATGGAAGGGACTTCCAATTTTTCCATAGCCTATATTATGCTCATTATTCCTTCGTTTCGGAACCACCGTGCGTAGCCAAGCCGCGCGCATCAACACAACAACTTATTGTACAGAGTTTCACTATATATAATTTTTTTTTGATTAAAGATTATTAGGAAAAACTTGCAATGATGGTCACTTATCGTTTAAGCTTTTAAGCTGATAATTAATTCGAGCAATAAATTATGCCAAATAAAAACAGTTTAGAAACAGTAAAACACATATCTAAATTTAATTTGCTTTGATTACTTAAGGATTGATTTTTAAAATTGATTTGTGCTGTTTCTAATTTAATGGGGAACTCTTAACAGGGAACTCGTCAATCACTTCATACATCAGTATTTGAGAAAAAGAGAATCATAATCAAAATCAGCACCTGAAGGCATTTACTAAGCTATATATAGCTGTATTTGGAAACTTATTTACAGGAGTATTACAGGCAAAAAATCTTTAAAAACTAACTGTATTTTTGCATAAGAATGCTGAAGAGCATACAAATTTTTTCCCAAACGAGGGATAAAACTTCAATGTCAAAAAAGTAATCAGTTATCATCTAACTCTTGCCATGTCCGATAAACTAGGACTGAAATTACACAACAATAAACACTGGTGTTGGTTGAGCTTCTTTGTAATTACTAGTGCAACAATGATAAAACCACTGAAAGCACAAGTAATTAATACAACGCAGGCACAAACTCAGAAAAATGCCCAAACTCCCGTTATTCAACGCACTCCTCGTCAGAAAAAGCCGCCTTCAAGTCAGCAGTTACCAGAATTGTTGCCACCAGCACCCATCGCGCCTCCAGAGGAATTACTCCAACCTCCTGCCACAACACCTTTAGTATCTTTAGAGGAGTTAGTGCAACGTCCGGCGACAAAAAATCAAGAAAGCGTTCAAACTCCCGTTATTCAACGTACTCCTCGTCAGACAAAGCCGCCTTCAACTCAACCATTACCGGAATTGTCGCCACCAAATCCTCTACCACCTCCAGAAGAGTTACTGCAACCTCCTGCTACAACACCTCCCACCCCCGAACAACCTCCCAGCGGTGAAATTCCCCAAAACGTAAAGGTTAAAAAATTTACAGTTACAGGTAGCACAGTTTTTAGTGAGGAAGATTTCGCTCGAATTACCAAACCCTACACTAATCGTCCCATAACGCTTGTAGAACTATTTCAAGTACGTTCGGCAATTACTAATCTTTATGTAAATAATGGATACATTACCTCTGGAGCATACATCCCACCACAAAAACTCCAAGATGGTGTAGTTGAAATCAGGGTAGTTGAGGGAGGATTGGAGGAAATAAAAGTTACAGGTAATCGTAGACTTAACTCTAACTACGTGCGGAGTCGCCTAGCGATCGCCACAAAGAAACCTTTGAATCGCGATCGCCTTCTAGAAGCGCTGCAACTATTGCAACTAAATCCCCTGATTGAAAATTTATCAGCAGAACTATCAGCCGGTTCGAGTCCAGCGCAGAGTTTGCTAGAAGTGCAAGTGAGGGAAGCAGATACTTTTAACACACAGGTGGTTTTGGATAACGGGCGATCGCCAGCCGTTGGCAGTTTTCGGCGGCAAATACAAGTTAGCGAAGCTAATCTTTTGGGCTGGGGTGATAGCATTAGCGCCATCTACACCAACACCGATGGTAGTGACGCCTTTGATTTTAACTATACCTTGCCTATCAATCCTTACAATGGCACTCTCGCATTTAACTACGGCACATCTGATAACAGCATCATTGAAAGACCCTTTAACGAAATCGATATTCAATCCAACTCACGTTACTACGAACTAACCCTACGCCAACCCGTAGTACAAACACCGACTCAGGAATTAGCTTTAGGTGTAATAGCAAGTCGCCGAGAAAGCGAAGCCACCTTTATTGATGGAGAGTTTCCCTTTCCGGGATCGGGTGCAGATGAGGAGGGAAGAACACGAGTATCAGCTGTGCGCTTTTTTCAAGAATGGATTTCTCGCAACAGCCAGCAAGTATTTGCCCTGCGTTCTCAATTTAGTGTCGGACTTGATGCCCTTAATGCTACCACCAACCCAAACCCCCCCGATAGCCGTTTTATTGCTTGGAGAGGACAAGTACAATGGGTACGCTTATTAGGTCCAGATACAGTTTTACTACTACGGGGTGATGTGCAATTTGCAGATAGACCACTCGTTCCATTTGAACAATTTAGCATCGGAGGTATAGAAAGCGTCCGGGGTTATCGCCAAGATGCCCTATTCACAGACAACGGCATTTTTGCTTCCGCCGAAGTGCGAATTCCTATTGTTCGCTTCTCCGAAGGTGATAGCTTTTTGCAACTCACCCCCTTTGTGGACTTTGGCAACGGTTGGAATCGTTCCGGTAGATCCGATTCTCAATCAGACCCCGATCGCAATACTCTAGTATCAGTAGGATTAGGGTTGCGCCTGCAACTTCAAGACCGCCTCACCGCCCGTATTGACTGGGGTATACCTTTAGTTTCAGTTTCTTCTGGGGATAAAGACTCATGGCAGGAAAACGGTTTGTACTTTTCCATCATTGCCAATCCCTTTTGAGGCAATTTGGGATTTTAGATTTTAGATTTGGGATTTTGGATTTTAGATTTTGGAGTGGCAATTTTAAATCAAAAATTGCAAATCTAAAATACTCTAAGCGTTGGTTAAGATTTTCTTCACTGGCACTAGCAACAGTTTTGGTTTGCTTAAAAATTTCACCAGCTTTCGCAACCTTTTCTAATATCACCACCAAAGAATCACAATCCCAAATTCAAAATCTACAATCCAAAATCCCGGACAGTTGCTCAACGGGGGAAACCCCCGCACCGCACTGTCCTCAAAATCCAAAATCCAAAATCGAACAGGGTAAAGCCCTCTACAAAGCTGGACGATTTGCGGAAGCAGTGCAAATATTGCAGCAAGCAGCCCAAGAATACCAAAACCAAGGCGATAACCTCAAACGTGCCGCAACCCTAAGTAATCTTTCCCTTGCTTACCAACAACTCGGCGCATGGAATGAAGCAAAACAAGCAATTACAAAAAGTTTAAATATCCTTGGATATCAGCAACCGACGAGGGGAAAAACTCCTAACTCCTCACTCCTAACTCTTAACTCCTCACTCCTAACTCCTAACTCCTTAAAAATTCTTGCCCAATCTCTTGATATTCTCGGTCGCCTACAACTAGCAACAGGACAAACAGAAGCAGCCCTGAAAACTTGGCAGCAGGCAACAAACATTTATACTAAAGCCGATGATAAAAATGGCGTAGTGCGATCGCGCATCAATCAAGCGCAAGTATTGCGAATTCAAGGATTTTATCGCAATGCAGTCAAAACACTGGCAGAGGTCAATAAGATTTTACAAACGCAACCAGACTCCATAGAAAAAGCAACTACATTGCGATCGCTTGGTGATGTTCTGCAACTAGCGGGCAATATACCAGAGTCTCGCACAGCCTTACAGCAAAGTTTAGAAATTGCCAAACGCTTGCAATCTTCCACTGAAATTGCAGCCAGTCTTTTCAGTTTAGGGAACAATGCCCGCGCTCAACAGCAAACACAACAAGCAATAAACTTTTATCAACAAACTGTTAAAATATCTCCTTCACCTCTTTTGAAAGTTCAGGCGCAACTCAATCACCTCAGCCTCCTGATTGAAGAGCAAAAATCGCCACAAATCCCTAGTTTAATTTCAGAAATTCAATCCCAACTCGACCAACTCCCCCCCAGCCGCGCCAGCATCTACGCCCGAATTAACTTTGCTCAAAGCCTGATGAAAGTTAGGAGTGAGGAGTTAGGAGTTATGAATTCTGAACTCATAACTCCTAACTCCTCACTCCTAACTCCTCCCGCCCGGCTTCTCGCCACCGCCGTACAACAAGCCCGCAGTTTGAATGACAAACGCTCAGAAGCCTATGCTTTAGGGAGTTTAGGCGGGTTGTACGAACAAACTGGGCAATGGTCAGAAGCGCAAAAGCTCACCGAACAGGCGTTACTTTTAGCACAAGCTAGTAATGCAGCAGATATTACCTATCGTTGGCAATGGCAGTTAGGAAGATTACTGAAAGCACAAAAAGACTTCCAAGGTGCGATCGCCGCATACGATGCGGCTGTAGAAACTCTCGAAACTCTTCGCACTGACTTGGCTGCGGTTAATCAGGATGTGCGATTCAATTTTCGTGATAGTGTAGAACCAGTCTATCGCGAGTCAGTACAATTACTATTACAAACACAACAAAATCAACTAAATAAAAATATTGATGAAAAAACTTTAGAGAAAGCACGCCAGCGGATAGAAGCACTGCAAATAGCAGAACTGGACAACTTTTTTCGGGAAGCTTGCTTACAAGGTCAGCGGGTGTTATTGGATCAAGTTGTAGACCAAGAAAACCCAACCGCTGCTATTTTATACCCGATTATTCTTCCTCAAGAACTCCAAGTAATTGTCAAAATACCCAAACAACCCCTGAGAAATTATAGTGTTAAGATTCCCCAAACAGAAGTAGAAAAAACAGTTGTCGAACTACGGCAGAACTTGCTTAACCCTGCACAGATAAAAGCTGTTAGGACACAATCGCAACAAGTTTACAACTGGCTGATTAAACCAATTGAGTCCGAATTATCAACCAGTGGCGTAGATACATTAGTATTTGTACTAGATGGGCTGTTGCGTAATTTACCAATGGCATCTCTTTATGATGGTAAACAATACCTAGTAGAGAAATACGCTGTTGCTTTGAGCGTCGGTCTGCAACTTCTCGATCCCAAACCATTACAGCCAGAACAGCTAAAAGCCTTAACAGCAGGACTAACAGAACCACCACCGGAGTTTTCCAACTTTGCGCCCTTGCCTGGAATTAAAACAGAAATTGAGCTAATTGCCGAAGCAGGAGTATCAACCACTAACCTTCTTGATCAGCAATTTACCAGCAAAGCATTAGAGAGTAAAGTGAATGCTAATCCCTTTAACGTCGTGCATTTAGCCACCCACGGTCAATTTAGTTCTACTGCTGATAAGACCTTTATTTTAGCTGCCGATGGGCCAATTAACGTCACTCAATTTGACAGTATCCTTCGCAGCCGGGGTGAAACCAGACTAGAAGCGGTACAACTATTAGTATTGACTGCTTGTCAGACAGCAGCAGGAGACAAACGTGCAGCACTGGGTTTAGCTGGAGTAGCCGTAAAAGCAGGCGCACGCAGTACGTTAGCTTCTTTGTGGCAAATTGATGATGAATCTACAGCCCAGTTTGTCGGTGCTTTTTATCGAGAACTGAAAGACCCCAACATTAGCAAAGCCACAGCTGTGCGTCGTGCCCAACTACAATTGCTGAAGCATCCCAACTATAACTCACCCAGTTTTTGGTCTGCTTACGTACTGATTGGGAATTGGCTTTAAATAGTTGTTGGTTGTTTGTTGTTTATTGTTTGATGTTTTTCTCAATAAACAACCAACTACCAACCACTAACAACCAATTATCAACCAACAATTTTCTTGCGTAATTATAGAGAATGTTAACGATAAGTATACAGCAGCATTCATCAACTGGGGAATGATCCATGTCACACGTCACCTTTGAATTAGACGATCATGCTTTAACATTGCCTATAACCCAAGCAGCTTGCAGAACTGCTCAGGAGTTTGCCAATCAACAGCCAACTCCTGAGCGCGCTGAACAAGTCCGCCTAAATACCCTCTGCGTGTTGGTGGTAAATGATTATTTACAAATGATGAATATTAATACTGATTTAAGAGGTAGTGACAGTTGGAATCCTGTTTTACGCATTTGTGCTGATGTCGCTGACTTGGAGTTGCGGGGAATTGGTCGTTTGGAATGTCGCTCAGTGCGATCGCATCAGCAAAGTTGTTACATTCCTCCAGAAACTTGGGAAGAACGGGTGGGTTATGTGATTGTCCAAGTAGATGAATCGTTGCAGGAAGCTAAGTTACTGGGGTTTGTTCGCACTGTTGCAGATGAACAATTGCCTTTAAGTCAACTGCAATCTCTAGAAGCGTTAATCGAACATCTGGCACAATTGAGAACAACCCCAACCCAAACACTGGTGAATTTGAGCCAGTGGATTGCAGGTATGTTTGAGGCAAGTTGGCAAACACTAGAATCTTTATGGAATCAACCACAACTTGCGCCAGCTTTTGCATTTCGCAGTGCTGAAATAGTTGAAAACAACACCCCCGACGAGCAGCCAGTCATTAGACGCGGAAAATTGATTGATTTGGGAATCCAAATTGCGAATAAACTCGTTATGTTAATAGTGGAAATAAGTCCCCAAACCAACCAACAAACCAGTATTCGTCTACAATTACATCCTACTGATAATGAAATTTATTTACCGCCGCAAGTGCAACTTACAGTTTTAGATGAATTTGGAGCAGTATTTCTAGAAGCTCAAGCCAGAAGTGCAGACAATTACATTCAATTACAGTTTAGAGGAGAACCAGGAGAACAGTTTAGTGTAAAAATAGAATTGAATGATGCCAGTGTTACAGAATATTTCATGATTTAGTTAGTGGTTAGTGGTTAGTAGTTAGCGGTTAGTAGTTAGTGGTTAGTGGTTAGTAGTTAGTGGTTTCTAATTGCTAATAACTCATAACTCATCACTCATAACTCATCACTCATAACTCATCACTCATCACTCATCACTCATAACTCAGTGTAATGGGTAAGTTAGTGGTTCTGAAATTCGCAGATGGCAGCTTTGAACAAGGATTTGCTGTTACGCTGCAAATAGGTGAAGAAGGTAAGCTTCCCTCGTCGGAAATTGTGGGTAGGCTACCGACTGCAATAGAATTATTAAAAAAATATAAAGAGTGGCAGTCTAGTTATATGAAATTGGACAACCGTTATCGCTTGTCGGCTGACAAAGCGCAGGTAACGAACGTGTCAATAACTGAAGACTGCGACAAAACGGCTCATATTTTGCGATCGCACCTTAATAACTGGTTACTTGCTCCCGAATTTCGCCCCGTGCGTGAGAAATGGCTAGAAAGATTATTAGCTACGGATGAGATACGAGTAATTATACAAACAGAAAATCGAGAATTACAGCGGCTTCCTTGGCATCTTTGGGACGTGTTGGAACGTTACCCCAAGGCGGAAATTGCCCTAGCACCTCCGAGATACGAGCAAATCGCTACCAAGAAAACACATAATGAAAAAGTAAATATTTTAGCTATTATCGGCAACAGTGAGGGAATTGACACTCAAGCTGACAAAGCTTTACTAGAAGCTTTACCTACAGCCGATGTAACTTTTTTAGTAGAACCACAACGCCAAGAATTAAATGATTGCCTCTGGCAGAAAAATTGGGATATTCTTTTCTTTGCTGGACATAGTTCCAGTCAGGGAAATAACGGTAAAGGACGGATTTACCTCAATCAAACAGATAGCCTCACCATTGACCAGTTAAAGTATGCTCTTAAAAAAGCCGTTGAACGAGGTTTGCAGTTAGCAATTTTCAACTCTTGTGATGGCTTAGGACTTGCAGAACAACTGGCTGATTTGCATATTCCTCAGATAATTGTTATGCGCGAACCGGTACCTGACATGGTAGCGCAGGAGTTCTTAAAGTCTTTTCTAGAAGCGTTTGCGTTTGGTGAGCATTTTTATTTAGCAGTCCGAGAAGCACGGGAACGGTTGCAAGGAGTGGAAGATAAATTTCCCTGTGCTACTTGGCTACCAGTAATTTGCCAAAATCTTGCAGAAGTTCCCCCAACTTGGAAGGAAATTACGGGTAGAATTGTCCCGAAAGCGCCGGAGATTAGGGAATTAGAAAGAGAAAGTCGGTCTTCATTTTCTCCATCTCGAAAACAAAGACTTACGCAAGTGCTGCTTTCGAGTGTAGTAATTGCAGCTACAGTTAGCGGAGTGAGATTTTTGGGACTGCTGCAAAGGTTAGAACTAAAAGTCTTTGATGGAATGATGCGATCGCGTTCCGTCCTCGTCGATGAAGGGCCCGATCCGCGCCTGCTATTGGTAACAATTAACGATGCAGATATTACCGCCCAACGGCGAAAAGGCGAATATTTAAAAGGAACATCCTTATCTGATCAATCTCTCAATCTGCTTTTAGAGAAACTTCAGCAGTACCAACCCCGCGCGATCGGCTTGGATATCTACCGTGATTTTCCTGCTGAAACTCCAGATTTAATCAATCGTCTCCAGCAGACTAACAACTTAATCGGCATCTGTAAAGGCAGCGATACAGCAGAAAATACTAGCGGTATTCAGCCGCCACCAGAAATCGCAAAACCCCGCCTGGGTTTCAGCGACTTTATTCACGATCCTGATGGGGTAGTGCGTCGCCATCTTTTGTTTATGAACCAGGAAGCAACATCGCCATGTCCGGCTTCCTATGCTTTCAACGTAAAACTAGCATTCCACTACTTAGCAACTCAGGGAATTAAACCAAAGTTCACACCTAAGGGTGATTTACAAATTGGTAATAATATTATTTTCAAACGCTTGCAGCCAAGAACCGGCGGTTATCAAGGCATAGATGCCAATGGCGGTCAAATTTTGCTAAACTACCGTTCTTCAAGGCAGGTTGCCGAAAAAGTGACACTGACGCAACTTTTATCGGGTTCGGTCAATCCCAACGCCATCAAAGATAGAATTATTCTCATTGGCGTTGCAGCCAAAGGCGATTTTCCTGATTACTGGGCTACACCCTACGGGACTGAGTTGGACAAGCAAATGTCAGGAATGATAGTACAAGCCCATATGGTTAGTCAAATTCTCAGTGCTGTCCTTGATGGGCGTCCGCTACTTTTAACATGGCATCCTATAGTAGAAGTAGTCTGGATTTGGGTTTGGTCTTTGGTAGGGGGATTAATTGTTTGGCGAATGCGATATCCACTTCCACGCTTAGCACTCTTCGCCGTTGTTTCCTCTGGAATTGTTTACGTTTGTTGCTTTGGTTTATTTATCCAAGGATATTGGGTGCCGTTTGTGCCGTCAGCTTTGGCATTGGTAACAACGGCTGGAGTCATATCAATAGAATTTTTGCAAAAATCAAGAAATTATTAATTACAACCACAGATGGACAATAAATAAAAGTTTTTCCTCTCTCTTCCCGAGCCAGTGCGGTGCGGGGGTTCCCCCCGCCCTTGCAACTGGCGTCCCTTGTAGGGGGGAATGAGGGGGGTGGACACAGATGAACACCGATAAAATCTGTGTCTATCTGTGTTCATCTGTGGTTGATTTGTTTTAAAAATACACTTTTGCAAGAGACTAGATAAACAAAGTTCACAACGAACTGATGAAAATATCTTTTTCCCTAGCCCCTAGCCCCTAGCCCCTATTTTCAATAAACATAATTACTAGGGCTGACACACTTGACAAAATATTTATAATGTGTATTGAACTAGTTGGATAAGTAACGCGATCGCCAAAATGGTTTTTTTGGTCACTTATGACTTAGGCAGCAATTATCTTTCTGGTCTGCATCTACCTGACAAGTACATAACTTGATTATGCTTACATCTATGAAGAATTATAGAAGGAATAGTAAGCTTTCTTTCTTGAACTTCCGTTTAGCAAATTTTTTAGGTTATGAAGTTAAATTTAAAATTGATAAAACTGGTTTTGGCAATTGCTCTTAGTAGCGCCAGTTTATTAGGTAGTCTTAGTCTGGTTGTAGCCGAGTCTTCTAGGTCAACTCCAACAAAACTCTCACAACCAACCAATTCTTCCCCCGGTAAAGGAATCGTTTTTAATGCGCCCCCACCACCACCCGGACCTCCTCCTGCTGGTCGCCGCTATGGCGGGGCAAGAAGAAATCAGTGTCCAGTTGTCGAACCACCTCTGACAGCTCTAGTACCGTCTACCGGACAACCGCCATCGGTAACGAATGTTTGGGGAATAACAACACAGGGACATCCGAAATTATGGTTTTATTCACCTTATACAAAGAGTTCTGGTTATCCGGTTGAGTTTGTCCTACTAGATGAAGAATCTAAAGATTCAGTCTACAAAAGTGCGATCGCTCTACCGGAAAAAGCAGGCGTCATCAGCGTTCCTCTCCCTACCAGCGCTACTCCACTGCAAACGGGTAAACAATACCGGTGGTTCTTAAACGTCTACTGTGATCCGCAAAAGCAATCAGCCCCTGTTTATGTTGAAGGAGTGATTCTGCGACAAAACCTCAGCCAAGCAGTAGCGAAGGAGTTACAAAAAGCACAGCCGCAACAGCAAGTTAGCATTTATGCCAAAAATGGTTTCTGGCATGATGCATTAACAACACTGGCACAACTGCGGCAGAAAAATCCCCAAAATCCAGCACTTCAGAAAGAGTGGAAAGAATTACTGGGAGCGATCGGTTTAGGAGAGGTGGGGGCGAAACCGATTATTTCTAAGTAATACTAACACAGTGGAGGTAAGGAGTGGGAAGCTAAGTAACTGGAGTTTAGCGGATCATAAACTTTCAGTTCAGCACCACGGATGAAAATAAGTAAAGGTGCATATTCATATTAAAAAAATGGCGTTGCTGAATTTAAGTATGAAATTGAAAAATCAATAATTTTAAACTTTTACTCTCTGCTTAGGCGTGCGCCTAAGATTGTGAGGTAAATTCATAACGAATAATCAGCAACGCCAAAAAAACTTTAGCAATATGCAAAACTAGCTTTTTGTAATGAATCTATTTTCTCTTCAACTAGGTTCAATAAAACTTGTTGGGCAACAGATTTAACTACATTGATACTGACAGAGTTACCAAGCTGATAATAAGCTTTATCGTCAACAGGATGGAGAATATAGCTATCAGGAAAGCCTTGTAACCTTGCTGCTTCTCTTGGAGTGATTCTTCTCACACGTCCATTATGATAGACTCCCAATCTATTTGCATCACTAGCAACTAGAGTAACTGCAATTTTGTTTGGATCTAAAAATTTATATACTTCAAATGAGAAATTACCAGAAACAGGTTTATACTTTCCATCTACTATTTTCAGATATTTTTTAGACACTAAAGATTCTAGTATTTTTTCGGTTCTTCCGTACTTAGTGGGCTAAACTTTTGGGAAAATGCCAAAATAGCAAAG